>DATCFB010000108.1:0-2049 GCA_036509755.1 Pseudolabrys sp.
GATCGTAGGCGGCGAGCCGCTTCGTCACCTTCGGCCAGGCATTCGACAAATGCGGGAGTTTGCTCTTGTCGAGCTTCTGGAATACGCCGACCTTGATCTGCCGCTCGAGGAAATAGGCGGTCGGCACCACGACGTCATAGCCGGAGCGGCCGGCCAGCAACTTCGTCTCCAATGTCTCGTTGGCGTCGAAGGTGTCGTACTGGACGCGGATGCCGGTCTCTTTGGTGAAGTCGGTCAGCACCTGCGGGTCGATATAGTCCGACCAGTTATAGACATTGACGACGCGCTCCTGCGCGGCGGCAAACCCGGGCACGAGACACAGAGCGAATGCGGCGATGGCGAGCGCGCGGCGCATGGCGGTTGGCGGTTGTCGTCGAAGGATCAGGTCTTGGTCGGAAGCCCGGCGGCTTTCCAGGCGATGATGCCGCCGGCGAGATGGGATTTGTAGGGAAAGCCCTGGTCCTGCGCCGCGAGCGAGGCGGTGACAGAGCGTCGGCCGGAGCGGCAGGCGAAGACCACTTCCTTGCCCTGCGGGTCGGGGATGGCGGCGGGATCGAATGCGGACAGCGGCACGATGACCGCTTCGGGATAGCTCTCGACGCCGGTCTCGTTGGGCTCGCGCACGTCGACCAGCAGCATGCGGCCGGCGCGCAGGCCTTCGTCCACCTGCTGCGGCGTCAAATTGGTGACTTCGTCGGCGCGCGGCATCTCGTCGGTCATCGCACATCCCTCTCGGAAGCAGGATTCCTAGCCGGAATCCGCGAGCGCCGCACCCGGTCTTTTGCCGCCTTACTCCGCCGCGGCGCGGCTGGTCCGCGCGCCGCCGAGGCGGATCAGCACCTCCCGCTCGGTCTCCTGCCGCCGGCCCTGCATGCGCACCCGCAACAGGTCGCGCCGCGCCACCAGCCCGACCACGGCGCGGTCGCCCTGACGCAGGATCGGCACGCGGCTCGCATCGGCGGCCGCCATGCGGTCGGCAAGCCCGCCGACGAGGTCGTCCTCATAGCCGACGGTGAGCTCCTGCTCGGAGACGACGTCGCGCAGCAACTGCCCGCTCGCCCAGCCTTCGACCGTCCAGCGCAGCACGTCCGCGCGCGACACGACTCCGATAAGCTTGCCGTCCTGTTCGATCACCGGATAGCTCTTGTGCCGTTTCGGCGGCCCTTCGGCGGTGAAGAACTTGACGACGTCGCCGACCGGCATCTCGGCGGGCAGCGTCTCTGCCGGCCGCGCCATGATTTCGGAGACGCGCATCGTCTCGAACGGATCGACGATGTATTCGCGCATCACGTGATGGCCGCGGCGTGCCACCTTCTCGGTCAGGATCGAGCGACGCAACAGCAGCACGGTGGTCGCATGAGCCATCACGCAGGCGATCGCCACCGGCACGAGCCCGCCGACATTGTGCGTCAGTTCGAGCGCAAAAATGATGGCGGTGAGCGGCGATCGCATCGTGCCGCCCATGATCGCGGCCATGCCGATCATCGCCCAGGTGCCCGTATCGGAGAACGGCAGGAAGGTGCCGAACAACGCGCCAAGCGCGCCACCCATCATCAAAAGCGGCGCCAGCACGCCGCCGGACGTGCCGGAGCCGAGCGCGACCGACCAGATGGTCGACTTCACCAGCATCAGCCGCACGACTTCGGTCGTCGTCATATGGCCTTGCAGCAGCGCGGCGATATTGTCGTAGCCGACGCCGAGCGCATGCGGATCGATCACGCCGCCGATGCCGATGACGACGCCGCCGATGGCCGGCCACCACATCCAGTGGATCGGCAGACGCTGGAAGGCGTCTTCGCAGGCATAGACCATCTGCGTGAGCAGTCCGGAGCCCAGGCCCGCGACCACGCCGAGCACGGCGGCAAGCCCAAGCGCGACCGGCGCCATCGCCGCGCTCTCCGGCATCGGAAACAGCGCGCCGCCGCCGCCCATCAGATACGGCCGCAGCGCCGCCGCCACGATGGAAGCGATGGCGACGGGGACGAAGCTACGCGGCTTCCACTCGAACAGCAGCAATTCGACGGCGAGCATGATCGCCGCGATCGGAGT
>DATCFB010000109.1:0-6882 GCA_036509755.1 Pseudolabrys sp.
TTCTGGACGAGGTCGGCGTTGTAGACGCTGCCGCGGCTTAGCTTGACCTGGCTGCGCACGACCGCCGGGTCGATGGCGCGAACGTTCGACACGACGTCGATTGTACCGACCTTGTATTGCGCGCCTTCATCGATCGTGAAGGTGATGACGAAGCCCTTTTTGGCGGGATCGTATTCGCCGATCGCCGACAGGACGCGCACGTCGGCATAACCGTGTTGCAGGTAGAACCGCCGCAACAGGTCGCGGTCGGCTTCGACGCGGTCCGGATCGTAGATGTCGGTCGTTTGCAGGAAGCTCAGCCAGTTACTGATCGAGGTTTTGATCACACTCCTGAGCCGGCTATCCGAGTAGGCGTGCGTGCCGACGAATCGGATGTCCTTGACGCCGGTTTTCTCGCCCTCGCGGATCGCGAAGACGAGGTTCACGCGATTGTTCGGCAGCTCGATGATCTGCGGCGTCACGGTGACGTCGAAACGGCCGCTGCGGTGATAAATTTCGACGATGCGCTGGACGTCGGCCTGCACGGTCGGCTTCGACAGCGTGCCGCGCGGCTTGGATTGCACCTCGGCCTTGAGTTGCTCGTCCTTGGCCTTCTTATTGCCCTCGAAGGCGACCTGGTTGATCACCGGGTTCTCGGTGACGACGACGATCAGCCGGCCGCCGGCGTGGTCGATATGGACGTCGGAGAACAGGCCGGTGCCGTACAGGCCCTTGAGGCCCTCGTCGACCTCGGCGGGGCCGAGGCGACCGCCTGGGCCCGGATGGAAATAGGTGCGGACGGTCGAGGCCTCGACCCGGCGATTGCCCTGGACCTCGATCGAATTGACCGACTGGGCAGCGGCGACGGTTGCCCCCGCAACGGACAAAGTTCCGGCGCACATAACGATGCCGCCGAGGAGCACGCCAGCGAGCGCAAGTCCCCTAACAAACCGCACACAAAGTCCCATGCGCTACGCGCCCTCTTGTCCTTGCGGCCGCCCCCCACGCGGATCGGCAGGCGTCCGAGCTGGCTTTCGTGCTTTGTACAGCGTTTTACCTGCGCTGCAAACGAAAGTGCCGGTGCAACTTCCCCTTTCCCCTCAAAAAGTTGCCGGGAGGCAACGGTCATGAGGTGGCGAGGCGTAGAATGTCATTAAAGGTTGCGAAAATCATCAACATGACGACGATCGCGAGGCCAATCCGGAAGCCGATCTCCTGGGATCGCTCGGACAAAGGCCGCCCCCGGGCCGCCTCGATTCCATAGAACAAAAGGTGACCCCCGTCGAGCAGGGGAATCGGGAACAGGTTGAGGAGCCCGATAGACACCGACAGGACGGCGGTCAGGTGCATCAAGGCGACGAAGCCGATGCTCGCCACCTCCCCAGACACCTGTGCGATGCGGATCGGCCCTCCGAGCTGGTCGGCGGCCTCCCGCCCGGAGAAGACACCGCCGATATAGGACAGGGTCCGGTCGACGATGAACCACGTCTCCTTGCCCCCCTCGGCCACGGCCGCGACCGGATTGTAGCGGACGGTCTTGATATCGCCCGGATGCATCGAGCGGCTGATGCCGAGCACGCCGAGACGGTGGGCGTTGCCGAAATTGTCCTTGATCTCGCGCAACTGGGGCGTGGCGGTCAGTGTCTGGGGAGCGCCGCCGCGATCGACGGTGATCTTGAGCGCCTCGCCGGCGCTGACGCTGACGATGCGCTGCATATCGGCAAAGCTGCCGATGGCCTCGCCGTTGATCGCCGTGACGAGATCGCCCGGCTGGAAGCCGGCAGTTTGAGCGGCGCTGTTCGGCTGTACCGTATCGACGCGCGCGCTGGTGATCTGGCGGCCGGCGGTGGCGAAGATGATGGCGAAGATGGCGATAGCCAGGATGAAATTCGCGATCGGACCCGCCGCGACTACGGCCGCGCGCGATCTGACCGGCTTGAAGACGAAGCTGACCTTCTTTTCTTCCTCTGTCATCTGAGTGGCGGCATCCCGGTCGGGGACGCTCGCCGCATTCTCGTCGCCGAAGAATTTGACGAACCCACCGAGGGGAATGGCCGACAGTTTCCAGCGGGTGCCGTAACGGTCATTGAAACCGACGATCTCGGGGCCGAAACCGATGGAGAAGGCCTGCACCTTCACGCCGCACAAGCGGGCAATGAGGAAATGGCCAAGCTCGTGGAAGAACACCACGATGGTGAGCACGAACAAGAACGGGACGATGTATCCCGCCGCACCGCCGCCCCAGGCCCCCAGGCTCGCCATGATCCCGCTACCCATTACGCCCTCGTCCCATAAGCCCCGGGTTCCTTAACTAAGGATTACCTAAGATGCCTTTGCGGCAATTTCGGGCAAGAGCCCGCGCGCCAAATCTCTTGCATCATGGTCAACGGCCAGGGCCGCCGCGATGCTGTCCGGCTCGTCGAGCAGACCGCGTCGCGCCGCCGCCTCGAGGGTCGCCTCGACCAGCGCCGGAATGGCGGGGAACGGGATGCGGCCGGCCGCGAACTCCGCCACCGCGATCTCGTCGGCGGCATTAAGCACGGTCGGGGCCGCCCCGCCCGTCGCGATCGCCTCCCGCGCGAGCCGGAGGGCCGGAAAACGAACGAGGTCCGGATCCTCGAAGGTCAATTGCCGCACCGCCGCGAGATCGAGCCGGGCGGCCGGTCCGTCGATCCGCTCCGGCCAAGCCAGGCAATGCGCGATCGGAATGCGCATATCGGGCGAGCCGAGCTGCGCCACCACCGAGCCGTCGCGATACTCGACCATGCCGTGCACGACCGATTGCGGATGCACCAGAACATCGATCTGCGAGATCGGCAGGCCGAACAGGTGATGCGCCTCGATCAATTCCAGGCCTTTGTTCATCAGGCTCGCGGAATCGATCGTGACCTTCGGGCCCATCGACCAGTTCGGATGTTTGAGCGCCTGCTCGGGCGTCGCCGCGCGGATCTGTTCAATGGTCCAGGTGCGGAAAGGCCCGCCCGAGGCGGTGAGGATGATGCGCTTGACGCCTTCGCGCGGCCCGGAGCAAAGCGACTGGAAGATCGCGTTATGTTCGGAATCGACAGGCAATACGGTTGCGCCCGTCGCCTTCGCACGGCGCATGAACAGGCCGCCGGCGCAAACCAGGCACTCCTTGTTGGCGAGCGCGACCGTCATGCCGCGCTCGATCGCGGCCAAAGTCGGCTTGAGGCCGATGGCGCCGGCGATCGCGGCCATCACCCAATCGACCGGACGCGTCGCAGCCTCGACGAGCGCGCCCTCGCCCGCGGCGGCTTCGATACCCGAGCCGGCAAGGGCGTCTTTCAAATCGGCATAGGCGGCCTCGTCGGAGACGACCGCGATGGCGGCGGCGACATCACGCGCCACTTTTGCAAGTGCGGCCGCGTTGCGACCGGCGGCAACCGTCTCGACACGGTAGCGGTCGCGGTTGCGCTTGATCAGGTCGACGGTGCTCGCGCCGATCGATCCGGTCGCACCGAGAATGCTGATGCTACGCATGCCTGACGCCGGTTCCTCTCGCACAATGCTCGCAGCATCGCTGACGTTCACCATACCAGCAGCCCCCAGGCCGCGTTGCTCAAGCCGCCGTGAATGAGCCCGATCAGGCAGGCGGCGGCCGCCGCCGCCCAGAAGCCGTCGAGCCGGTCCATGACACCGCCGTGTCCGGGTATGAAATGGCCGGCATCCTTGGCGCTGAAGTGACGCTTGATCCAGGATTCGAGGAGATCGCCGAGTTGCGCCACGATCGATAATGACAGGCCAAGCACCGCCAGCACTTGCGGCTGCACCACCTTGGCAACCAGAACGAATTGATTGACGGAGACGGCCATCAGGATGCCCGGAAGAATGACCGCGATCACAATCGCGCAGATTGCCCCGCTGATCGCCCCGGACCAGGTTTTCTTCGGGCTGATCGCCGGGCACAGTTTTGGTCCGCCGAGCGCGCGGCCGGCGAAATAGGCCACCACGTCGGTCGTCCACACGACGGCGAACAGCAGCACAATGGCGAAGAAACCATAATCGGGATCGATGCGCAGCAGCATCGGCGCAAGCAGCATCGCGCCCGAATACCCAACACCGGCCGTAATCCAGAGCCGATGCCGCCTTTGCGCGAAGATGAGCGAGGCGATGGCGCCGAGTATGATCAACAGCGCAGCGGTTATCGGCCGTTCCCGAACTTCGACCAGCGCCGCGACTGCAAGGGCCGTTGCGCTCGCCGAAAACATGACCGTGTGGCGCGGACCGGCGACGAGATTGATCCACTCCCAAAGTACAAGCAGCGACGCCACAAGCCAGAACAGCGCGAATACCCAATGGCCGAACCAGGCGGCGCCGAGCGCCAGCGGCGCCAGCAGGACTGCCGACACGACGCGAAGGAGAAGATTGCTGAGGCCTGAGCGGCCGGTCGATGTGCGCGGCGCAGCTTGAGAGGCGTGCTCGGGCACGCGTTAGGACCCGGTTTTGGCGACGAGGCCGCCGAACCGGCGCTCGCGTTGCTGATATTCGCGGATCGCCGCCTCGAGCGTGGCGCGGTCGAAGTCCGGCCAATAGGTCGGCAGGAATACGAGTTCGCTGTAAGCGGCCTGCCACAACAGAAAATTCGAGAGGCGCTGCTCGCCGCTGGTGCGGATGATGAGATCGGGATGGGGCAGATCCGGCGCGTCGAGGAAGCCGCCGAGCGTCTCCATCGTGATGTCGGACGGATCGAGTTCGCCGGCGGCGACCTGCTCGGCGATGCGCCGCGCCGCCCGCACGATCTCCTGCCGCGAGCCGTAGTTGAATGCGACCACGAGGATCAGCCCGGAATTGGCGCGGGTCAGTTCCTCGGCGTCGTTCAGCAGGCGCGCGATTTCCGGGTCGAGCCCGGTACGCTCGCCGACGATGCGGACGCGCACGTTCGAGCGGTGCAGGTCGGCGAGGTCGTTTCGGATGAAGCGACGCAAGAGGCCCATCAATTCGCCAATCTCGCTGGCGGGCCGGGTCCAGTTCTCGGCGCTAAAGGAGAAGATCGTGACGATCCCAATGCCGATGTCGGCGGCCGCCCGCACGGTGCGTCGCACCGCCTCGACGCCGCGGCGGTGTCCCTCGACCCGCGGCAGGCCGCGAGCCGCGGCCCAGCGTCCGTTGCCGTCCATGATGATGGCGACGTGACGGGGCACGGCGATGGCCGGCATATCCTCGTGCTGCAGCTTGGCCTCGGTCATCGGCGGATCTCACCTCAGACGGTGAGGATCTCCTTTTCCTTGGTGGCCAGCAGGTGGTCTATCTCGGCGATACCGGCGTCAGTCGCCTTCTGGACCTCGGCCGAGTGATGGTCGTGGTCGTCCTTGCTGATCTGGTGATCCTTCTCCAATTTCCTGATCAGGTCCATCGCGTCGCGGCGCACATGGCGCACAGCAACGCGCGCCGTCTCGGCGTATTTGTGCGCGATTTTCACGAGCTCCTTGCGCCGGTCCTCGTTCAATTCCGGGATGCGCAGACGGATCGTCTGCCCTTCGGTCGCCGGCGAGAGGCCGAGGTTGGAATTGATGATCGCTTTTTCGACGGCGTGTACGAGCGAGCGGTCCCAGACGTTGACCGAGATGAGGCGCGGCTCCGGCACGGTGACGCTGGCGCACTGGTTGAGCGGCATTTGCGCGCCATAGGCATCCACCATCACCGGATCGAGCAGATGCGCCGAGGCACGGCCCGTGCGCAGGCCCGACAATTCGGTCTTCAATGCAGCGGAGGCGCCCTGCATGCGCCGTTTGATCTCATTGATGTCGTAACTTGGGTTGGCCATGAGGATCCCCGGAGTGAAACGTCTTCGATCGCGACGTCAGGCGCGCCGGCCGGGCCGGCAGCCGATCGGCATTTCCCGCCACCCGTTAGGCGACGATCGTCGCACGGCCCTTGCCGCGCAACACGGATTCGACCGCGCCTTTGTTCGCGATCGAAAACACGATGATAGGCATACGGTTTTCGCGGGCAAGCGCGAAGGCGGCACCGTCCATGACCCGCAAATCCTTCTCGATCGCCTCCTGATGGCTCAGCCGCTCGTAGCGCTTGGCGTTCGGGTCCTTCTTCGGGTCAGCCGTATAGATGCCGTCGACATTGGTCGCCTTGAGCACCGCCTGCGCCTCGAGCTCGGCGGCGCGCAGCACCGCCGTCGTGTCGGTGGTGAAGAACGGATTGCCGGTGCCGGCGGCGAGCAGCACGACCCTGCCCTTGCCGAGATTTTTCATCGCCCGTTTGCGATTGTAAGTCTCGCACACCGACGGCATAGCCAGCGCCGAGAGCGTGCGCGCCTCGTGGCCCGCGCGCTCGATCGCCGCCTCAAGGACGAGACAATTCATCACGGTGGCAAGCATGCCCATCGTGTCTCCGACCGGGCGCGGCACGCCGCGCTCCGAGACTTCGACGCCGCGGAAGATGTTGCCGCCGCCGACGACCACGCCGAGCTCGATGCCGAGCTTCGCCGTGGCCACGAGGTCGGCGGCCAGCCCTTCGATGGTCGGTTGATCGATACCGAAGTCGCCGTCGCCGCAGAGGGCTTCGCCCGACAATTTGACGATCACGCGCCGGTAGAGCGGATCACTCATGGCCTTGGCGAAGCCTCCGTGTGAAACGGACTTTCGATCAGCTCTGGCCGGCCGCGGCCGCCACTTCGGCAGCGAAGTCGGTTTCCTGCTTCTCAATGCCCTCGCCGAGCGCAAAACGGACGAAGCCGGTAATCTTCACCGGACCGCCGACCTTGCCCTCGGCTTCCTTGACCGCCTGCGCCACCGTCTTCTTATCTTCGAAGATGAACGGCTGCTCGAGCATGCAGACCTCCTTGTAGAAGGTCTTCAGGCCCGACTCGACGATCTTCTCGATCATAGCCTCAGGCTTGCCCTGCTGGCGGAACTTGTCGGCGAGGAC
>DATCFB010000110.1:0-25241 GCA_036509755.1 Pseudolabrys sp.
CGTGCGTGCCGCCGCCGCCCGAAGCTTCGATGCCCTCGAAACTGCCGCCGCTAAAGCCATCACAAGAGTCCAACCCGCTGAGTGCGCGAATTTCTTCGCCCACGCCGGATACGGCTTCAATTAATGGGAATCTGCTCTAGCCCCATCCCGCTCTAGAGCCGGACTCGGAGAGTGTAACTGGATTCCGGGTCCGCCCCTACGGGGCGTCCCGGAATGACAGCTACGGAAACAGCGCGATTTGCTCGAGGCCGGTGGTTTCCGCCCAGCCCATCATCAAGTTCATGTTCTGGATCGCCTGGCCGGACGCGCCCTTCACCAGATTGTCGAGCGCCGCGACGATGATGGCCCGGCCCTCGCGCCGGTCCATCGCCACACCGATGAAGGTCATGTTCGAGCCGCGCACGTGCCGCGTATGCGGGGTCTCGCCGAACGGCAGGACGTGGACGAAAGGCTCGTTCGCGTAGAACTTTAAAAGTATCTCATGAAGCTCTTCGGCTGTCCGGCCCCGCCTGCCTTTGACATAGATGGTCGAGAGAATGCCGCGGTTCATCGGCACAAGGTGTGGCGTGAACGAAACGATCACCTCCCTGCCGGCGGCGGACGAGAACTCCTGGTCGAGTTCGGCCATATGCCGATGGTGGCCGACGCCATAGGCGTTGAAGCCCTCCGACACCTCGGAGAACAACATTGCTTCCTTGGCCGCCCGTCCCGCACCGGTCATGCCCGACTTGGCATCGATCACGATGTCGTCGAGTTCGATCGCCTTGGCCTTGATCAGCGGGATCAGCGGCAGTTCGGCACAGCTCGTGTAGCAGCCCGGATTGGCGACGAGCTTGGCATGCCGAATCTGCCGCCGGTGGATTTCGGTCAACCCGTAGACCGCCTGCGTCTGCAATTCCGGCGCATGGTGCTCATGACCATACCATTTGGCATAGGCGGCCGTGTCCCCCAGCCGGAAGTCCGCCGACAGGTCGATGACCTTCGTCGACGGCGCTTGCGCCAGCAGGTCCTTGATCACCTTCTGCGTCGTCGCATGCGGCAGCGCGCAGAAGGCGACGTCGAGGCCCGCTCCCACCCAATCCATGCCGTCAATCGCAACGAGCGTCGGCAATTCGAACGGCGAGAATTGCGGGAACACGTCGCGCATTTTCTTGCCGGCGCTGCGCTCGGCGGTCAGCAGCGTGATCTCGACCTTGGGATGGCGCAGCAGCAGCCGCACCAGTTCTGCGCCGGTGTAGCCGGAGGCGCCGAGGACGCCGACCTTCGCCTTGCTGGCCATCAGACTTCTCCACTACCGGCGATCGCGACGGCCGGCCCGCTCACGGGGCTCTGGTACATCAATTGCGGTCTGAGCGCGACCATGCGCGCGGCGATGGTCTGCGCCGCCAAGTCGGATTGAACCGAAAGTTGCGACGCCACCGCGACATGATCGGCGTCGTTCTTGTGCTGGTTGAGCTTGAACTTGCCCTCGATCTCCTCGACCAGCATTTCGATAGCCACGATCGCGCCCTGCAATTGTTCGAGCCGTTGCGGCGACACCCGTTCGGCCGTCCATGGCGCCTCGACGCCCGCCTCGAACCGGGCGGTAAGCGCGTCGAGATGGGCGCGAGCATGCTCGGCCGGCACCACCGCGACGGGGCCGGACAGATGCACGGCCTCATAGAGCCAGGTCGGCACCTGGTCCGCGCTCGCATACCAGGCGGCGGAGACATAGGCGTCGGCGCCCTGCACGGCGAGCAACCATGTGCCCCGCTTCTCGGCCAACTGCGCCAGCGGATTGCCGCGCGCGACGTGAAAGGTGACGCGCGGGCTCTTGCCCGGCCGCTCCTCGATCAGGAACGGCACCGACGAGGCCAGCGGCCGCCCGCCGTCGCAGCTCACGACCAGGCCGAAGCCGCGCGCGGCCGCAAACGCCAGAGCGAGCGCGGGATGAACCTTGAAGGCGGGAGGCGTGTACATCGCTCAGTCTCCGGAAAAGAACCGCCGGAGGCGCCGCCGCACTGTCTTTGGATCTTCGAGGAGAACCGTCAGAAGGTGCCGCGGAGCCTGTCCTGCGGCACGGGGTGACGACTAGTCGTTCGCCCGTGCCGGGGTGGCACGGCGGCGGCGGAGCTTTGCGGGTGCGAAAGCGATCATCATGGGCGCGCGATATAGACGCCGTCTCCGGCCGCGTCAAGCACACCCGCTGGCGCCCCCACCCGCCGCTGCGTTATCCTCATGCAAAACAGCAAAAGCAAACCGAATGGGGAGGATCAATCATGCAAAAGATGACGTCACTGATACTCGCGCTGGCCGCCGGCCTGAGCCTCGCTTCGACGGCACGGGCGGCGGAATGGACGGTCGTTTCCGAGAAGACCGTCAACGGCTTCGGCCACAACGAGTCCGTCGCCTACGATCCGAAGGAGAAGGTCTTCTACACCGGAGATTTCGGCCCGGCGATGAAGCCCGCCGAGAAGGATGGAAAGGGGTCGATTACAAAAGTCGCGCTGGACGGCACGATCCTGCAAAAGCACATCCTGCCCGCGAACGGCGAGGTGATGAACAAGCCGAAGGGGATCTGGATCCGCGGCCGCAACCTCTGGGTCACCGACCTCGACGTGCTTTGGCAGTTCGACCTGAAGACGAAGAAGAGCAAGAAGCTCGATCTGCCGTTCAACTATGCCAACGACCCAGCGATCATGGGCGGTGCGCTCTATGTCGGCGACAACCGCAATGACAAGGTCGTGCGCATCACCCCCGCCGACTTCCTTCACGCCAAGAAGGAACCCAAGGTCGAAGTCGTCTATACCGGCAAAGGCGTATTTCCGAACGGGCTTTGGCCTACGAAGGATGGCTCGCTGCTACTGGGCGGCTTCCAGGACAAGGATCACCCCAAGGCGATCTACAAAATGAAGCCCGGTCAGGAGCCGAAGGCCTTGACCAAAGATATCGGCCTTGTGGACGGCCTGTATCAGACCAAGGACGGCGACATCATCGCCACCGACTGGGTGACGACCTCGCTGTTCGTCTGGAACGCGAAGACGGGCATGAAGACGCTCGCCACCGGCATCAAGGGGCCGGCCGACTTCGCCGTCGTGCCGAACAAGCAAGGCCTGCTGATCGCCCTGCCCGATCTCGTGCAAGGCCAGATCCGCCTGATCCAGATCACCAAGAAGTAAACGCGTTCCGCTACTGGTGGCCGAGCGGCAGCGGCTGCTCGGCCAGAACTGCCTTGATCATGATCTCGCGCGCCTGCGCGGGATCGATGTTGCGCGCCGCGAGGATGTCCTGGCAGTCGGCGACGATGGCGTCGGCGTCCTGCATGATCTTCATGCGCTTGAAGCCGGCGTCGTGGTGCAGGCCCATGCTGGCGCCGACGATTTCCAGAATATTGACGATTTGGAACGGCCAGTCCCGCTCATGCGCGCAGAATTCGCGGTATTCGACATGATAGATCACCGCCAGCGCGTCGACGCCCGCGGCCTCCGCCGCTTTCAACTCGGCGAGATGGAGGCTTCGTTTGTAGTCCGGCAGTGCGCTCATCGTCGTACCGACGAGGCCGACCTCCGGCTGACCGAGGTCGATGAGCTCGACACCCGGCACCATGCGCAAGAGCTCGGCGCCCGCTTCGCTGACGCCCTTGATACCGGAATGACGGTGCAGCGCGACGCGCATCGGCACTGGCTGTGTCAGGAGCGGCCGCAGCGCGTCGAGATGCGGCCTCAGAAACAGCATGAACGGCGTCATTTCGAACGGGCGCGCACCGCGCATCTTCTCGATCGTCGGTAGCGTCGTCTCGGTGAACTGCACCTGACAGCTCGGGCACCAGGAGATGACGCCGGCCTTGGCCTCCGCGAGTCTGTCGATCGAGCTCGTCGCCTGCCGACCCGAGACTTCCGGGTCGCCGGCGCGCATTTGGATCACGCCGCAGCAATTGTTGGGGCCGCCCATGACTTTGTAGGTGACGCCGAGCGCATCCATGATGTCGAGCGCGAGCAGCGCGATGTGCGGCGTCTTGAGCACGTTGCAGCCGGTATAGAAGACGAAGTCCGGGCGCTCGCCCTCCTTCGCGGTCGAACCGCCTTCGACCCGCGTGTTGACCTCCTGCCCGAGGCGGGCAAGTTCGTCGTCGTCGAGTTGAATGCGGGACAGCACCTTGACGCCGTCGGCGACGAGGCGAAAGTTCCCGATGCCCTTGCGGCGGCGCTCGCGCAAATCGACTGTCGCCCGGTTGAGCGCGACCCGCGCCATCGCCAACAGAAACCGTGGATTGACCGCCTCCGGGCACGCCTCGATGCAGTCGCCGCTCAAAACGCAGCCTTTGGCCCAGGCCTGCGATGCGGCCGGCCCCTCGCCCGTTCGCAGGATATCGATGATGCCGCCGATGACGGCATCCGGTGCTGCCTGCCCGACGCCCGCTTGGCCGGTGACGGGGCAGACCTCGACGCATTTGCCGCACCGCGTGCAGGCGTCGATCATGTCGGCCGTGCGCGCGGCGAGCGCCGTTTCAAAAGCGGTTTCAGCCATCGGTGCGACTCCGGACTGCATGCGATGCGCAGTCTAAGGGCGGCCGTCGCCCGGCGCTACCCGGGGCACGCCCAGCGGCGCAACGATCGACTTTGGATACTGCGCGAGGCCGAACCAAGCTTTATAGGTAATGAGGGCCCTATTTCACTTTTGGAAAACGCTGAAGGTGAGGATTATTCCTGCACTCTTTGAGTAGAAACGAATTTCTTTCTACGCGCGACAGCTTGCTAGTGGACCGGCGCACCATACAATGCCCTCACCGGCGCCGCCTGGCGCTGATCAACGAAACACGGGGGAGGAAATTTATGCTCCGTATAACTTCCAGCGCGCTCGGCCTTTGCGCCGCGATTTTGATTTCGACGGCGGCCTTCGCTCAGGTCCCCGCGAATCCGAACAATCCGAACGAGAACGTGCCGGAAAAATTGACCTACACGCCTTACGGCGAGACGATCAAGCTCGACCAGGCGAAGAAGATCGCCGACGTCGCTTTGGCCGAAGCGACCAAGCGCAACTGGCCGATGTGCATCGCCATTGTCGGTCCCACCGGCGACCTCGTCTATTTCGAGAAGATGGATGATTGCCAGTATGCCTCTGTCACGATCTCGCAGGGCAAGGCGAAGTCCGCCGCCCGCTATCGCCGGCCGACGATCGTGTTCGAGCGCTTGATGGGCAACAGTCCGTTCAATTCCTACCTGCCGACGCTCGGCGACGCGTTCGTCGGCTCGCGCGGCGGCAACCCGATCGTCGTGAACGGCAAGATCATCGGCGCGATCGGCGTCTCGGGGGGCACCGGGTCGCAGGATGACACGATCTCGCAGGCTGGCGCCCACTCGGTCAAGTAACGCGCCGCTTCAGCGTTTCTTCTGCACCGCCGGGCATCAGTGCCCGGCGGTTGCGTTTTAAGAGAGCCAGGTGAACACTTTGCCAAGGCCGCCGCCGAGCGCGATCAGCACCGCGGCCCAGAGAAACGCCGAACCGAAATTGGCGATCTGGAAGCGCCAGGACGGCATCTTGAAAATCCCCGCGGCCAGCGGGACCGCGGCGCGCAACGGCCCGAAGAAGCGGCCGATGACGATGCCGGGCGCGCCCCACTTCTTCACGAAAGCCTCGCCGCGCGGGATCAAATCAGGATGGCGTGACAACGGCCAGACATTCGCAACCGAGTAGCCGAGCTTCAGCCCGATCCAGTAGGACAGCCAGTCGCCGCAGGCGGCCCCGACCGCGCCGGCAACCCACACTCCCCAGAAGCTCAATGTGCCGGCGCCGACCAGTGCGCCGATCGCCACCAGCGCCCCCCAGGCCGGAATCAGGAGCGAGATGAAGGCGAGCGATTCACCGAAGGCGAGCGCGAAAACGATCGGCGGCGCCCAGACGGCATTCTCGCGCACGAAATCGACGGCGTGATCGATGAATTCAAACATCGGTGGCGGATGACCGGAGGCCCTGCCTTCTCTTAGCGGCGCAGCGATGACCGCGCCACCAACTTATTCCGGCAGTTCCGGATCGTCGCCGGGGAAAAGATGCTCGACCGCCACCAGCCCGATGATCAGCAGCGGCACGGAAATGAATGCGCCGACCGGGCCCCACAGCCAGGTCCAGAACACCAGCGACAGAAACACTGTGAGCGGATTGAGCGTCAGCCGGTGGCCGATGATGCTGGGCGTGATGAAATGGCCCTCGGCGGTGCCCATCGCCAGATAGAGCAGCGGCGGAATGATGGCATGCGTCAGCGTCGGGAAGCTGACGAGGCCGACGAGGAACATGGCGAACTCGACCATCAGCGCGCCGATATAAGGAATGTAGTTGAGGATGAATCCGAGCACCGCCCAGGCGATCGGATCGGGCAGCCCGGTCGCCCAGGCGATGATGCCGGAGCCGATGCCGACGCACAGGTTGATGACCGTTACCGTCGAGAGATAGCCGGTGAGGTTGTGCTCGATGTCGTTGAATATCTTCAGCACGCGCAGCTTCGCCTCGCGCTGCTGGAACATCGACACCGAGACCCGCCGGATCTGCGAGCGTCCGAGCAGCATGAAGAACAGCGCGCCGAAGAAGATCAGCATCTGCCCGACGCCCGGCGCGACAATCGACACGACCGGCTGGATGAAGCCGACGATATCGACGCCGAGGCCGCCTTTCTGATTCGCCGGCAGAAACGTGTCGCGCAGGCCTTGCAGCGTCGCGAGCGGGCCTTTCAATACATGCAGCTTCTGCAAGATGTTCTGCCCAATCTCGGGCGCCCGCCCGATCCACTGCACCGCGGGCGCGGCCAGCAGCAACAGCACGCCGTAGAAAACGATGATCACCAGGATCCAGAGCACCAACGCCGTCAGGACAGACGGCACACCCCAGCGCTCGGCTCGCGCCGACAGCGGCCCGACCATCATGGTGAGGACGAAGGCGCAGACGACCGGCAGCAGCATCGGCCGCGCGAGGTCGAAGGCGGCGACCAGCATGATGACGAAGATGCCGGTATTCGCGATCTGGGCCGAGGTCCGCCACATGCTCGCCGCCGGCGCGGGTTCGTTCAGCGCCAGGATCGAGTGGCGGTGCGCCTTATGGGTCGTCTCCGGCTTATTCATGCGGCTCGGCTGTCAGGGAGAATGGAACCCCTAATAACGGCGGCGGCCCGCAAAGGTTGCTTCCGCCCAACCTCGCCTTGCTGCCGCCCCAGTAGGGTCACAGACCCCGGCACCGCCCGCGGCAGAGCCCATCTGGCATAGTGGGGCACAGGTGATTCGTAAGACGTGATTCGCGTGCCGAGATCGAAAGACCCCATGGCCAAAGCGGCGACCACGAAGAAATCGACGTCCGAACCGGACCTTTTCGCGGCCAAGTCGGCTGCTCCGGCTACGCGCGCAAAGCCGGGGCGCGGCACGGGCGACGGTAGCTATTCGGCCAAGCACATCGAGGTGCTCGAGGGGCTCGAGCCGGTGCGGCGCCGACCGGGCATGTATATCGGCGGCACCGACGAGAAGGCGATGCATCACCTCTTCGCCGAGGTGATCGACAACGCGATGGACGAGGCACTCGCCGGCCATGCCGATTGGATCGAGGTCGAGGTCGACAAGGACGGCTTCGTCTCGGTCACCGACAACGGTCGCGGCATGCCGGTCGATAACCATCCGAAGTTCAAGAACAAGTCCGCGCTGGAAGTGATCATGTGCACGCTGCACGCCGGCGGCAAGTTCGACTCGGAAGTCTACGAGACCTCCGGCGGTCTGCACGGCGTCGGCGTCTCGGTCACCAATGCGCTATCGGAGCGGCTGGAAGTCGACGTCTGGCGCGAGCAGACGCAGTACCGCATGGCGTTCGAGCGCGGCAAGCCGAAAGGCAAGCTTGAAAAAGTCGGCCGCGCGCCGAACAAACGCGGCACGCGCGTGCGCTTCCGTCCCGATCCGCAGATCTTCGGCGCCAAGGCGCATTTCAAGCCCGAGCGCCTGTTCAAGATGGCGCGGTCGAAGGCCTACCTGTTCGGCGGCGTCAAGATTCGCTGGCACTGCGCGCCGGAACTCATCAAAGGGGGGGAGGACGTTCCGGAGAGCGCGACCTTCCACTTCGCGGAAGGGCTGAAGGACTATCTCGCCTCCAGCATGGCCGGCGCGACGCTCGTCCATCCCGACATCTTCACGGGCTCGTCCGGCAAGGCCGGCCGCGCCGGTGCGGTCGAATGGGCGATTGCCTGGTCAGCCGACACTGACGGCTTTCTCAATTCCTATTGCAACACCGTTCCGACGCCGGACGGGGGCACGCATGAATCCGGTCTGCGCTCCGCGCTGCTGCGCGGGCTCAAGGACCATGCCGCCCGCGTCGGCAAGGACAAGCAGGCGGCAAGCGTCACCAGCGAAGACGTCATGACCGGCGTCGGCAGCATGCTGTCGGTATTCATTCGCGAACCGGAATTTCAGGGTCAGACCAAGGATCGCCTTGCCACCGCCGAGGCGCAGCGCATCGTCGAGCAGGCGATCAAGGACCCGTTCGACCATTGGCTCGCCGGCAATCCGATGCAGGCGAGCAGGCTCCTCGACTTCGTCGTCGAGCGCGCCGACGAACGCATCCGCCGCCGCCAGGAAAAGGACATCGCGCGCAAGACCGCGGTGCGCAAGCTGCGCCTGCCGGGCAAGCTCGCCGACTGCTCGAGTTCGGCCGAGGACGGCTCCGAAATCTTCATCGTCGAGGGGGACTCGGCCGGCGGCTCGGCCAAGCAAGCGCGCGACCGCCGCACGCAGGCTATTTTACCACTGCGCGGCAAGATCCTGAACGTCGCTTCCGCGGGTAAGGACAAGCTGGCGCAGAACGCGCAGCTTTCCGATCTCATGCAGGCGCTCGGCGTCGGCACCGGCGCGCATTTCAACACAAAGGATCTGCGCTACGAGAAGGTCATCATCATGACCGACGCCGACGTCGACGGCGCGCACATCGCTTCGCTGCTGATCACCTTCTTCTACCGGCAGATGAAGGGCCTGATCGACGCCGGGCGGCTCTATCTCGCCGTTCCGCCGCTCTACCGGCTCAGCCACGGCGGCAAGATCGTCTATGCCCGCGACGACAGGCACAAGGATCAGTTGCTCAAGAAGGAATTTCACGCCAACGCCAAGGTCGAGGTCTCTCGCTTCAAGGGCCTCGGCGAGATGATGGCGGCGCAATTGAAAGAGACGACGATGGATCCCCGCAAGCGCACGCTGTTGCGGATCACGCTCGTCGCCGACGACGCCAAGCCGACCGAGAACGCCGTCGAGCGGCTGATGGGCAGCAAGCCGGAATCGCGCTTCGAGTTCATCCAGGAGCGGGCCGAGTTCGCCGCCGAGGAATTGCTGGACGTTTAGTCAAAGCCATGACCGATCTTGAGCCGCCCGAGCCATTCCTGCTCCGCGTTAATGTGGAACCTACGCCGTCGCTTAACGACCCTCGAGGTGTTGACGAGTTCTATAAAGCCCTCGGTATCCTTATGATTGCATGGGGACGATTAGAGGGGCATTTCGTGGTTTGCCTTCTGACGATTCTGGCAGCGCCCGGCGGCCACTTACTAGGCCGTAATGTTCCTCTGCAATGGAGCGAACGAGCAAAGATGTGGCGTAAAGCGTTCGATACGCTCGCGCCATTGCAAGGAATGAGGCCGTCGGCATCGGAATTTTTGACAGAAATTGAAGACCTTGCTGTCGATCGCAACGCCATCGTTCACGCCCTTTGGGAGCCTTTCGACCCTGGGCATCCACCCTCCGTAGGGATCGTCTCGATTAAGAAGAAGATTGGCGTGGTGGATGGACTGGATATCAAGCGCGCTTCAATCACCTTAGCTACTATCCGTAACATCGGTAGTCGGATGAATGAATTGAATCTCAGACTTATGGACTTCAGCCGATTTTTAACCGACTGGCGCCGCAAAGAAGCGCCGCCGTTCGTCAATATTCGGGTCGTTTAAGATCTGCTCGCTGGCTTGATACTTTACCCGCACTTTCTCAGCGTCGGCGTCTTGGCACTGTGCCCGGCGACGAGCCCGTCCTTCACCAAAACCGCGCCGCCGACGATGTGGTTGAGGATAGTCCGTCGCGTGTCGTTGCCGACGGCGAAGATGAGTTGCTGCTCCTGCTCGCGCTCGCTACCGGGCTGAAACAAGACCTCGACCGAGACCCGCGTCTTCGACAGGCGCTGCGCCGCGACCACCCTGTAATCATTGACCTCGTAATCGGACCCAAGCTCGTGCCGCTCGAGCACCGTCCCGGCGGCAGCGAGCATGATGGTGACGTGTGGATTGGCCGGTGTCGCCGCAGCGTCGCAGTCGACCGCCCAGGTGCCGAACAGCCCGGCATCCTTGAGCACCGCCGCGACCTTGGCGGGATCGTCAGGCAGCCTCGCATCCTGCGCCGCGGCCGGCATCAAGCCGGCCAAGACAAGCACCACGACAGCAGCAAGACGCATGACGATCAGGCTTTCGCGACAGCACGCAACGGCAGGGACCATAACAGTCCGGCGCGCCGCTTCAATCGGAACTGCGGCGGCGCGCGCAATCACTTGTGCATTGTCGAGGGCCGCCGCTCGCTGACGGGCGTTACTCGAATTTCAGGTTCGCCGCCTTTGCCACCGCCTTCACCGTCTCGATGTCGTTCGCGATGTATTTGCGGAAGGCCTCACCGGTCGGCCCGCCGGGATTGACCGCCATCCTCTTCAAGCCTGTCTGAACCTGCGCGTCGGCGAGCGCCTTGCTCAGTTCAGCCGTCAGCTTGTCCACGATCGGCTTCGGGGTGCCGGCCGGCACGAAGAAGCCGCTCCACAGGTGCGTATTGACCTCCGGGTAGCCGGCTTCCGCCATGCTCGGCACGTTCGGCAATTGCGGCGACCGCTCAGAGCCCGTGACCGCCAGCGCTTTGGTCTTGCCGGCGAGCACCAGCGGAATGGCCGGCGGTCCGTCCGAGATCGTGAACAGGCATTGCCCGCTCAGCACGCAGGTATTGGATTCGCCCGAGCCCTTGAATGGGATCGCCACCGCCGGCATGCCGGTCTTCAGCTTGAGCAACTCCGACGCAATGGTGAAGGAGGGCGACGAGGTCGCGTAATTCGATTTGTCCGGATGCGCCTTGGCCCAGGCAACCAGTTCCTTGACGTTGTTGGCCGGGTTGTCGGCGGGCACCACAAGTATCAGCGGGAACGACGCGATCATCGCCAGCGGGGTGAAGCTCGTCACCGCGTTGTAGTTGATGTTGTGGTAGACGGCGGTTGCGATCGACATTTGCCCGGTCGCGCCGACCAGCACCGTATAACCGTCGGCAGGCTGCTTGACGACGTATTCGGACGACAGTCGACCGCCGGCGCCGGGTTTATTCTCGACAATGGCCGTGTGGTGGGTCTGCTCCTGGAATTTCTGCACGACCAGACGGGCGAACAGATCGTTACCCCCGCCGGCGGCGAAGCCGACGATGAAGCGGATGGTGCGGCTCGGATAGTCGTCGGCGCGCGCGGCCGTGGCGGTGAGTGCGAAGACTGCGAGCATCGCGCCGGCGGTCAGTCGGAATCTCGGCATCGTTCCTCCCAGGAATTTTCTCGTGGCTGGCCGAAGCCTAAACGTCCGCGCAGCCGGGGAAAAGCCCATTCGGGATAGAGGCGCGGCCGCCGGGACGCCTTAGTCGAGCGGCAGTCCGACGTATTGCTCCGCGAGCGACTTCGCCGCGGTCTCCGAGTTCGTCAGGTAATCGAGGTCGGCAAGCTGGCGGCGACGATCGAAATCAGTCTCGTGCGGGAAGATGTGCATGAGCTGCGTCATCCACCACGAGAAGCGCTGTGCCTTCCACACCCGCCGCAGACAGGTCGCGGTATAGGCCTCGATGCGCTCGCTGCTGTTGCGCTTGAAGAAGGCCTCGAGCGCGCGCGACATGTAGACGACGTCGGCGAAAGCGAGGTTCATGCCCTTGGCGCCGGTCGGCGGCACGATGTGCGCGGAATCCCCGGCGAGCAGCAGGCGGCCGTACTGCATCGGTTCGGCGACGAAGGAACGCATCGGCGTGACGCCCTTCTGGAGCATCTTGCCTTCGACGAGCTTGCGCGAGCCGCCGAGCCGCTTGTGCAATTCGTCCCAGATGCGGCTGTCGGGCCACTCGGCGATGTCTTCGTCGTGGCCGCATTGTAGATAGAGACGCGAGAGCGACATCGAGCGCATCGTGTACAGCGCAAAGCCGCGGTCGGTATAGGAATAGATGAGTTCGTGCTCGGGCGGTGGACTCTCGGACAGGACACCGAGCCAACCGAACGGATAATCGCGCTCGAACACGCGCATCCCGTCCGCCGGAATGCTCGGCCTACAGATACCGTGGAAGCCGTCGCAGCCGGCGATGAAATCGCAATCGATCTCCTGCGCCATGCCCTCGTGCGTAAACCGGATCTTCGGCCGCTCCGAGGTGAGATCGTGAACGCTGACGTCATCGACCTCGAACAGCAGCGGGTCGCCGTCGGCGCGGCGTTGCGCGATCAGATCCTTCACCACCTCCTGCTGGCCATAAATGGTGACACGCTTGTTCACCAGTTTCTTGAAATCGATGTGGTGCAGCTCACCATTGATGCCGATGTAATTCCCCCAATGCAGCACGCCGTCGCGGGCCATACGCGCGCCGACGCCGACATCCGTTAAAAGGTCTGCGGCCCAATGCTCGATGAGACCGGCGCGGATGCGATTGTAGATATAGGTTTCGTCGCGGTTCTCGATGACGACGGACGAGATCCCGGCGAGATGCAGGAGCCGCGCCAGCATGAGCCCGGCCGGTCCCGCCCCGATGATCCCGACCTGCGTGCGCATGGACATCTCTCCCCTAACGCGTTTTGCCCATTGGGACCGCCCTCCGTCAAACGCCAAGGGACGTTTGCGGGAAAGGCTGGAACGTTTCCGTCAGCCAGGCCAGCCGTAGCGCGACACGCGGGCGCGATAGTCCCGATAGGCGTCGCCGAACTTCGCCGCGAGATAGCGCTCCTCGCGCCTGACGACGCCGAAATGGATGACCACCGCCATGATGATGGTCGTGACCACCATCCAATCCGAGGCGATGAGGATCGCTAAACCGATCAGCGCCACCGTGCCGCCGACATACATCGGATTGCGCAGCCAGGCGAAGATGCCGGTCGTCACGATCATAGTCGATGGCTTCCATGGCTCTGGATGCGTGCCGGCGGCGCGGAATGACCGATTGGCGGCAACCACCAGCGCCAATCCCGCTGCCATCAGCGCAAGACCGATCGGCAGTCTTTGGTCGAAGTCCATGAGCACGGTCAGAACATAGGCCGGAAACAGGCCGTCGAGCAGCAGGCCGAATATGATCGCCGCCAGCGCCAGAAGCGGCGGCGGCGCGATCACTCCGACGTTGTCGCGGGTGCTCATCGCTCTTTCACTCTTCGCTCAGCCATTCGATCAGCGCAGCGTTCACTGGCTCCGGTTGCTCAAGCGTCGACAAGTGCGCGCAATTCGGCACCACGACCAGCTTTGCGCCGGCGATGCCGTCGGCGATCTCCTGCGACAGGTCCGGCGGCGTCGCCAGGTCCGCGTCGCCGACCAGCACGAGCGTCGGACAATGAATGCTTCCCAGCATCGACCGCGAATCCGGCCGCGACATGATGGCTTTCAACTGGCGAATGAACGCTTCGGGACCGGTCTCCGCACTCATCTGTCGTACGGCGCCCGTGATCGCTGCGTCGTTCTGCCGGTCGGGATGCACGTAGCGCGGCATGGACAGATCGGCGATCTCGCCGTAGCGGCCAGCCTTGGTCATCGCGATCTGGCTCTGACGCGCCGCTGTCTGCTCCGCCGTATCGGCCCAGGCCGAGGTGTCAAACAAGGCCAGCCGCGCGATGCGCTCCGGCGCCAGCCGCATCATGGCGAAGGCGATGTAGCCGCCCATCGACAGGCCCGCGAGTGCAAAGCGCGGCGGCGCATTGTCTAAAATCCGGCGAGCGACGGCGTCGATGTGATCGTCTTTGCGGTGATCGGCGATCATCAGCGGAGCCGAGGGCCACAGGGCGGTCACCTGCGGTGCGTAAAGCCGGGCCGTGCAGGCGAGCCCCGGAACCAATAAAAGCGGCAAGGATGCAGGCATTTTCCCTCGCGTTAGTCGAAAAGATTAAGAATGCATGGGCTTACTGCAATGCGAAGCATTGACTTTGAGGTATTCGACCTTATGTTCCCCGCATCCGGACCGAACGATACGAAGATTCGGCCCTTTCCCCGCGCATAGCAGCGTTTCTTACGTCGGCGCGGGCCAATCGTCCGGCGCAGGCCCGTCTGATGGCCGCCCCCGACTTGAGGTTATATGCCCTTCTCCCATCTCGGTCTCTCCGACAAGGTTCTCGGCGCTATTGAAGCTGCCGGCTACAAAACTCCCACCCCCATCCAGGAACAGGCGATCCCGCACGTTCTCGCACGGCGCGACGTGCTCGGCATTGCCCAGACCGGCACCGGCAAGACCGCCGCCTTCGTTCTGCCGATGCTCACGATGCTGGAAAAGGGCCGTGCCCGCGCGCGCATGCCGCGCACACTCATCCTCGAGCCGACTCGCGAACTCGCCGCGCAGGTGGCTGAAAGCTTTGAGAAGTACGGCAAGAACCACAAGCTCAACGTCGCCTTGATCATCGGCGGCGTCTCCTTCGGCGACCAGGATGCCAAGCTCGTGCGCGGCGTCGACGTGCTCATCGCCACACCGGGCCGGCTGCTCGACCACTCGGAGCGCGGGCGGCTTCTGCTGTCAGGCTGCGAGTTGCTGATCATCGACGAAGCCGACCGCATGCTCGACATGGGCTTCATCCCCGACATCGAGCGCATCGGCAAGCTTGTTCCGTTCACGCGGCAGACCCTGTTCTTCACCGCGACCATGCCGTCGGAAATTCAGCGCATCGCCGACACCTTTTTGCACAATCCGGTGCGCGTCGAGGTTTCGCGGCCTGCCACCGCCGCCACGACCATCACCCAGCTCAAGGTCTCGACCGGCCGCGATCCGCACGACAAGCGCGAGACCCTGCGCCGCCTCATCCACGAGGCCGACAGCTTCAAGAACGCCATCGTCTTCTGCAATCGCAAGCGCGAAGTGGCGCAGTTGCACCGCTCGCTCATGCGGCACAAATTCAACGCCGTCGCGCTGCATGGCGACATGGACCAGTCGGCCCGCACGGCGGCGCTCGACGCCTTCCGCAACGGGGAGGCCAAGATCCTGGTCGCCTCCGACGTGGCCGCCCGCGGCCTCGACATTCCGGACGTCAGCCACATCTTCAATTTCGACGTGCCGCATCATCCCGACGACTACATCCACCGCATCGGCCGCACCGGCCGCGCCGGCAAAAGCGGCATCGCTATCACCATCGTCGCGCCGATGGACGGCAGGTCCGTCGACGCCATCGAGAAACTGACCGGCCAGTCGATCCCGTGGATGGAAAAGCCGGCCGAAGGTGAACCAACCGAGGCGCCGCGCGCCCCGCGCGCGGAACATCGCGAACGAAGCGAACGTCCCCACCAACGCTCGCGCGGCGAGCATCGGCGTCATGGCGGCGAGACACGGCAGCCACAGGCCCGACCGCAGACGCAGGCGGCCAGAGCGCAGCCGCAGCGCGAGGTGGAAGAGGCCGATACGAGCCATTTACCAGCCTTTTTGCTGCGTCCGGTGACCCTGAAGGCCTGACCTTTATCGGCTCCATTTCAGCTTTTTATAATCTTCCCCACCGTTCAATGACCGGCCGTTGTTTCGGCGGCCGAATTTACTGAGCATTCACCTGCCTAGAATACCGTCGTCCCTAGGCACCTGATCGCGGGGCCGCGGGGACCTATGCCCGCGGGACGGTCGGTTTGAAGGGCCTAGCGTGGGGAAGGGTCAGTCGATGACAGCGTATGCCGACGAGCATCAACGCACGATGGCGTATGCCGAAATTGCGCTCGGCCAGTTGAAGGCCCTGCGACAGCCCGCGATCCCGCGCAATTACGAGATTTGGTACGCCTACGCGACCGGCTACCATCCGTCTCTCAATCAGAAAATCAATGAGACGCTGCAGCAGGACGGCAATCTCAGCGATGCCGAACTGGATTCGATCTACGAGACCTATCTGGCGCCGACCCGCCTCTCCGACCGCATCGGCAATGTCGGCAGCAAGGTGATGGACGAGATCGAGCAGGTCATGGCGATGATCGACGCTGCCGCCGGCTCGGCCACCAGCTATACCGAGAGCCTCGCCGACATGAGCGAGAAGCTCGGCGATTCAAAGGACCGCGAGGGACTGCGCACCATCGTCGAGAGTCTGGTTCAGACCGCCAAGGAGATGGAGGTGTCGAACCATAAGCTCGAAGCGCGGCTCAACGCCTCCAAGCTCGAAATCAACGAGCTCCAGGTCAACCTCGAGGCCGTGCGCAGCGAGAGCCTGACCGACCCGCTCACGCAGCTCGCCAACCGCAAATTCTTCGACGTCACCATCGAGACGGCCATTGCCGAAGCGCGCGACCGCAACGAACCGCTGTCGCTGATGATGACCGACATCGACCACTTCAAGACCTTCAACGATTCGTTCGGTCACCTCACCGGCGACCAGGTCCTCCGCCTCGTGGCGATGTCGGTGAAGCAGAACGTCAAAGGCCAGGACACGGCGGCGCGTTACGGCGGCGAGGAGTTCGCGGTGGTGTTGCCGAACACCGTGCTGCGCTCGGCGATGACCGTCGCCGATCACATCCGGCGTGCGGTTATGACCAAGGAACTAATGAAGCGCTCGACTGGCGAACATCTCGGCCGGGTCACGGTGTCCATCGGCGTCGCCACGCTGCACAAAAGCGATACGCCGCAGAGCCTGATCGAACGTACCGACGCTTGCCTTTATGCCGCTAAGCGCCACGGCCGCAACCGCGTCATGTCCGAGAATGACCCGGAAGTGAGCGCTGCCGCCAAGGTCGCCTGAGCGGCCCTGCTGCTCTGCGCCCAAGTTTCCAATGCCGACATAAGCCGTCGGCGCATACGCCCGCGCGCTGAACATGCGGCGGACGCTCACCGGACCGGAATCGAAAAATTGTTCACGGAAGTCGGCGCTCATCCCCGGGAGCGCGCGAGGCTCAATGCGCCTCGTAGTCCTTCGACGGCGTGAGCTGCACGGATTCGCCGCAGCCGCAGGCCGAGGTCTGATTGGGATTGTTGAAGACGAACTGCGCCGACATCTTCTCGGTCTTGAAGTCCATCTCAGTGCCGAGCAGGAACAGCACCGCCTTCGGGTCGATGAGCAGCTTGATGCCCTTGTCCTCGACCACCTCGTCGGTTGGGTTGACCGCAACGGCATATTCCATCGTGTATTCCATGCCGGCGCAGCCGCCATTCTTGACGCCGACGCGGACACCCACGACCGGCGTGTCGGCGCGCGACATCACCGCCTTGATGCGCTCGGCGGCGGCGTCCGTGAGACGCATCGCCTGGGGTCTCGGTCTTGCAGCGGCCATGGCAGTCCTCTTCGATCCTGATCTGGCGACTTTCCTTCAGCGGCGCAAGATCTTGTCCGAAAACCGGTTCACACTTTCCGGGATCATGCGCCTCACCACATATTCAACACGAGTCGCGCCTCGTCGGACATGCGGCTCGGGTCCCAAGGCGGGTCCCACACCACATCGACCCTGGTCTCCTTGATGCCCGGCACGCTGGAGACGGCGTTCTCGACCATGATCGGCAGTTCCTGCGCTGACGGGCAGTTGGGCGACGTCAGCGACATGTCGATCTTGACCGCGCGGTCGTCGGCGATATCGACCTTGTAGATGAGGCCGAGCTCGTAGATATCCGCCGGGATTTCCGGGTCGTAGACGGTCTTGAGCGCGGCGATGATGCCGTCGGTCAACTGGTCGATCTCGCCCTCCGGCAGCGCCGAGGAGCGCGAGATCGCGGCATTCTCAGCCGGCTTGTCGGCGACCGGCGCGGGCTTCGGCGCTTCGGTGACGGGAGTGTCGTCGGTCATGACAGAAATTCCTGCGCCTTGACGATCGAGGCGGCGAGCGCGTCCACCTCGTCCTTCGTGTTGTAGAGGCCGAACGACGCGCGGCACGTGGCGGTGACGCCATAGCGAGCCAGAAGCGGCATCGTGCAGTGCGTGCCGGCGCGTACGGCGACGCCGGCGCGGTCGATGATGGTGGCGACGTCGTGCGGATGCGCGCCCTTCATTTCGAACGAGACGATAGGGCCCTTATCGCGCGCATTGCCGATGATGCGGATCGAGTTGATCTGGGTAAGCCGCTCATGCGCGTATTTGACGAGCGCGGTCTCGTGGGCGCGAATGCGCTCCTTGCCGATCGAGGTGATGTAGTCGAGCGCGGCACCGAGCCCGATCGCCTGCACGATCGCCGGCGTGCCCGCCTCGAACCGGTAAGGCGGCTCGCCGTATGTGATGCGGTCCTCGGAGACCTCCTGGATCATCTCGCCGCCGCCGTTGAATGGCGGCATGACGGCCAGGTGCTCGTATTTGCCGTAGAGGACGCCGATGCCGGTCGGGCCATACAGCTTATGGCCGGTCATGGCGTAAAAATCACAGCCGATGTCCTGCACATCGACGTCGAGATGCACCGATCCTTGCGCGCCGTCGACCAGCACCGGGATGCCGCGGGCATGCGCCAACCGCACGACCTCCTTGACCGGCACGGGCGTACCGAGCGCGTTCGACATCTGCGTGATCGCAACCATCTTGGTGCGCGGACCGAGCAGCTTCTCGAACTCGTCGATGAGGAAATTGCCGTCCTCGTCGATCGGCGCCCACTTGATCACGGCACCGTAGCGCTCGCGTAGGAAGTGCCAGGGAACGATGTTGGAGTGGTGCTCCATGATCGAGAGCACGATCTCGTCGCCTTCCTTGATCCGCTCGCGGCCGAACGTATAGGCGACGAGGTTGATCGCCTCGGTGGCGTTGCGCGTGAAGACGATCTCTTCCTTGCGCGCGGCATTGATGAAGCCCCGCGCGGTTTCGCGTGCGGCCTCATAGGCTTCGGTCGCCTCGTTGGCGAGGAAGTGCAGTCCGCGATGGACGTTGGCGTATTCGGCGGTGTAGGCGCGCTGAAGCCGGTCGAGCACGGCCTGCGGCTTCTGCGCCGAGGCAGCATTGTCGAGATAGACGAGCGGCTTGCCATATACCTGCATCGCCAGCGCCGGGAAGTCGGCGCGGATTTTGCCAACATCGTAGCTGCCGTTTTTGACCGCCGGGTGGGTCATGGCGCTCTCGCCCGCAGCCAATGGACGGCGGCATTCATCAGCGCCTCGCGGATACCCTCATGCGCGATTTCCTCTACCGTCTCGCCGATGAAGGCCTGGATCAGCAGCGCCTCGGCTTCGGCATCGGAGATACCGCGCGACATCAGGTAGAACTTGAGCGTCGGGTCGAGCGCGCCGGCGGTGGCGCCATGGCCGCAAACGACGTCGTCGGCGAAGATTTCGAGCTCCGGCTTATTGTCGGCCTCGGCCTGTTCCGACAGCAGCAGCGCCCGCGTCAGCATCTTGGCGTCAGTCTTCTGCGCGTGCTGGGCGACCACGATCTTGCCCTGGAACACGCCGTGGGACTCATCATCGAGCACGGTCTTGAACTGCTCGCGGCTCACACAATGCCCCTTGGCGTGGGTGATGAGCAGCGTCGTGTCGACGTGCTCCTTACCGCGCAGGAGGCTCACGCCGCAAATGCCGGCATGGGTGCGCTCGCCGTTGAAACGAATGAAGCTCTGGTTGCGCACCAGCGGTGAGCCGGTCGTGTAAGCGAAAGTGTTGAACTGCGCGTCGGCGCCGATCCGGGCGAGCAGGCTCGCGACATGCAGGCCCTGCGCCTGCGTCAGCTTGAAATAGTCGATATGTGCATGGTCGGCGGCGATCAGCTCGAAGGCCGCGTTGACCTGCGCCTCGCCGGAATCGTGGTCCTCGATCAAGATCACTTCCGCGCCCTCGCCGACCGTGACCAGCGAGCGCACGAAGGCCGATGACTTGCCGGTGCCGGCGAAGACGAGATGAATCGGCCGCTTGATGCGGGCGCCCGCGGCGACCGCAATCATCGCGCCGTCGCCCATCAGCGCCGTATTGAGCGCGACGGCGACGTCATCGGTAGCGAAAGCCGTGCCGATGTTTTGCACGTCGGCATCGCCTTTGGTGAGCGCGGCGGCGAGCGAGCCAACGGTCAGGCCGGCTTCTGGCGTGAGATCGGACAGTTCAGGCGCAAAGGCGCCGTCGACGAAGACGACGCGGCGGCAATCCACGCCCGCGAGCAACCGGCCCGCGTCTTTGGCGCGCGCCTTGGCGGCCGCATCCGGCGGTGACGCAAGCGGCGCCATCTCGCGCATCAGCGCGCGGAGGTCGGTATATTTCCATTCCTCGACGCGGCGGTGCGGCAGGCCGCGGTCTTCAAAACGCTTGAACGCATCCTCGCGCAGGCTCGCAACCGCGCCCTTGCCCGGCAGCGTGTCGCGCGCGGTGGAGAAAGCCGCGCTCAGCGCCAACTCGGCCGGCGTCTTCATGTTGCGCACTTCGGCGTTCATGGCTCAGGCCGCCTCGCCCACATATTGCGCGTAACCCTTGGCCTCAAGCTCGAGCGCGAGTTCCTTGCCGCCCGTCTTCACCACGCGGCCCTTGGCCATCACGTGCACGACATCCGGCACGATGTAGTTCAAGAGTCGTTGGTAATGCGTGATCACGACGATGCCGCGCTCCGGCGAGCGAAGGCGATTGACTCCTTCGGCGACGATCTTGAGCGCATCGATGTCGAGCCCGGAATCGGTCTCATCGAGAACCGCGAGCAACGGCTGAAGAATCGCCATCTGCAAGATCTCATTGCGCTTCTTCTCGCCGCCGGAGAACCCGACATTAACGGCACGACGAAGCATGTCCGGGCTGATGCCGAGATGACCGGAGGTCTCGCGCACAAGCTTCATGAATTCCGGCGTCGATAGTTCGGCTTGACCGCGCGTCTTACGCTGCGCGTTGAGTGCGGTGCGCAGGAACGTCATCGTCGCGACGCCCGGCACTTCGACCGGATACTGGAACGCGAGGAACACGCCCTTGGCGGCGCGCTCGTCGGCCCTCATCTCGAGCACGCTTTCCCCATTGAGCAGCACGTCGCCCTCGGTGACCGCATAACCGGGCTTGCCGGCGAGCACATAAGCAAGTGTCGATTTACCGGAGCCGTTCGGCCCCATGATGGCAGCGACCTGCCCCTTCTCGACGATCAGGTTGAGACCGTTGAGGATCTTCTTGCCCTCGCTCTCGATCTCGACGTGCAGATTCTTGATTTCAAGCAACATCATTCGATCCGATCACTTTGCAAGATTGGCGATCTCGTCGACCAATTGGTCAAGCGTGCGCGTCGCGCCGCCGCCGAAGTCGACGAGATTGGTGGAAGGCACCGCCACGTTTTCCGACACCTTGAACGCATCCGAACCGTCCCGGCGCACGATCAAGAAACGCGTGCCCCCGTGGATGACGAGGTCGTCCTGCTCGCGATAGACCTCCACGTCGGGAAAATGAGCCGCGACGCAATCGACCAGGGCGCCGACCGGCTGGTCCTGGCCGAGGCAGGCGCCCGCTTCGGTGCGAAATTTTTTGCGATCGAGGCTCATCCCACACTCCCTTCGAGAGAGATCGAGATCAGCTTCTGCGCCTCAACCGCGAATTCCATCGGCAATTGCTGGAGCACGTCCTTGACGAAGCCGTTGACGACGAGCGCCGTCGCTTCCTCCGCCGACATGCCGCGGCTCTGACAATAGAACAGCATGTCCTCAGAGATCTTCGACGTCGTCGCCTCGTGCTCGAACACCGCGGAGGCGTTCTTGGCCTCGATGTAAGGCACGGTGTGCGCGCCGCATTCGCCGCCGATCAGCAGCGAATCGCAATTGGTAAAATTGCGCGCGCCGGCCGCCTTGCGATGCGCCGTGACGAGACCGCGATAGGTGTTCTGCGAGCGCCCGGCCGCGATGCCCTTGGAGATGATGCGGCTCGTCGTGTTCTTGCCTAGATGCAACATCTTCGTGCCGCTATCGACCTGCTGATATCCGTTCGAGATGGCGATCGAGTAGAATTCGCCGCGCGAATTGTCGCCGCGCAGGATGCAGCTTGGATATTTCCAGGTGATGGCCGAGCCGGTCTCGACCTGCGTCCAGGAAATTTTCGAGCGCGCGCCGCGGCAGTCGCCGCGCTTGGTGACGAAGTTGAAGATGCCGCCGCGGCCCTCGGCGTCGCCAGGATACCAGTTCTGCACCGTCGAATACTTGATCTCGGCGTCGTCGAGCGTGACCAACTCGACCACGGCGGCGTGAAGCTGATTCTCGTCGCGCATCGGCGCGGTGCAGCCTTCCAGATAGGAGACGTAGGCGCCCTTGTCGGCGATGATGAGCGTGCGCTCGAACTGGCCGGTGTTCTTCTCGTTGATGCGGAAATAGGTCGAGAGCTCCATCGGGCAGCGCACGCCTTCCGGCACGTAGACGAACGAGCCGTCCGAGAACACCGCCGAATTGAGCGTGGCAAAGTAATTGTCGGAGGTCGGCACGACCGAGCCGAGATATTTCTTCACTAGTTCGGGATGTTCGCGGATCGCCTCGGAGATCGGCATGAAGATCACGCCGGCCTTCTTCAACTCCGCCTTGAAGGTCGTGGCCACCGACACGCTATCGAAGACGGCGTCGACCGCGACGCGTCCGCGCGCCTCACCGCCCGTCATCTCGCCGTCGTCGAGCGTCGATGGCTCGCCCTGCTTGCGCACGCCGGCGAGGATCTCCTGCTCCTTGAGCGGAATCCCGAGCTTCTCGTAGGTCCTCAGAATCTCCGGGTCGATCTCGTCAAGCGACTTCGGCCCCGCCTTCTGCTTCGGCGCGGAATAGTAATAGAGGTCCTGGTAGTCGATCTTCGGATACTTGACGCGCGCCCAGGTCGGCTCGCGCATGGTCAGCCAGCGGCGATAGGCGTCGAGCCGCCACTGGAGCATCCATTCCGGCTCGTTTTTCTTGGCCGAGATGAAGCGGACGGTATCTTCGTTCAGGCCCTTCGGGGCCTTCTCGGATTCGATAACCGTCTCGAACCCATACTTGTATTGATCGACGTCGATACGGCGGACCTGTTCGACGGTCTCTAGTACGGCCGGCATTTTTCCCTCCGCTCACGGTGGCAAGGACCGCGGGTTGGATCTGTCGGTTATGGTCGGTTCGCTACTGCCTTCGCGATCGTTCCCGGTGAGGCCGCCATCAGGCGGCAAGGCCCTGGTTCGGATGGTTCTTAAGTAATGACGGAACGACCCTTTTCCAAGCAATGAGAAGGCTTTCGACCTCGGATTCGGACGTCGTCGGCCCCAAACTGATGCGGATTGCGCCGCGCGCGAGAGCGGGTTCCACCCCCATCGCGGCCAGGACGTGCGAAGCGGCAACCTTGCCCGACGAACAGGCCGAGCCCGAGGAGACCGCTATGCCCTTGAGATCGAAGGCAATCAGCGCGGTTTCCGCCTTCATGCCGGGGACGGTGACCAAGGTCGTGTTCGGCAGCCGGGACACGGCCGCCCCGAAGATAATGGCCTGCGGCGTCGCCGCGCGGAACGCGTCCTCGACCCGGCCGCGCAAGGCGGCCATGCGCGCAGTGTCGGTTGCGAGATTGGTCCGTGCGGCCTCGGCAGCTGCGCCGAAGCCTGCAATGCCTGCGACGTTCTCGGTGCCGCCGCGGCGGCCCCGCTCCTGCCCGCCACCGCGAATCAATGGCGTCACGGTGAGCCCTGCCCGCACGATGAGCGCACCGGCGCCCTGCGGCCCGCCAAGCTTGTGCGAGGACAGGCTCATCAGGTCGGCGCCGAGTGAGGGCATGTCGACCGGAATGCGGCCCGCGGCCTGCACGGCATCGACGTGCAGCAGGCCGCCGGCAGCGTGAACGATGGCTGCGATGTCCGTAATCGGCTGAATGACGCCCGTCTCGTTATTGGCGAGCATGACCGAGACCAGCGCGCGCTCGGCCTTTTCGAGCGCGTGGGCGAGCGCATCGAGGGCGAGGATCCCGTTGCCGTCGACCGGCAGAATTTCGACCTGGTCGGGCGTAAAACGACCGCCCGCCAGCACGGAAGGATGCTCCACCGCCGAGACGAACAGGCGGTCGCGAGGGACCTTCGCACCACCAATCCCGATGTCCGGCTGCAACGCCAGTGCGTTGGCCTCGGTGGCACCGCTGACGAAAGTGACCTCGGCGGCAGCTGCGCCGGCGAGCGCCGCGACCTGGCGCCGCGCCGTTTCGACCCGTTGGCGCGCCGAACGGCCCTCGCCGTGCACCGACGAGGCGTTTCCGACGCTCTCCAGCGCCGCCAACATGGCGGCATGAGCCTCCGCCCGCAGCGGGGCGGTCGCGTTCCAGTCGAAATAGTGCCGCTGGGTTGTCAAAATCGTCTCGGTCATCACCTAGGGCACGCAAAACCCTTGCTTTTTGCCCTGTCACTCGTGCTAGAAGCCGCACGTTGCTGCGGCTGCTTATAGCCTGCGTCGCGGCAAAGCACAGCAAGAAATCCTATCATTAGAATAATTCTAATCTGCTTGGGTTGCCGGGCGTGGTTGAGAGGCCGAAGCCGCGCTTGAGTGAGGCGGCAAGCCTGAATTCGAGGTCGATCGCAATGCCAGAGGTCATCTTTACCGGTCCTGCCGGACGCATCGAGGGCCGGTACCATCCGGCACGGCAGAAAAACGCGCCGATCGCCATCGTGCTGCACCCGCATCCGCAATTCGGCGGCACGATGAATCACGCGATCATCTACCAGCTCTACTATCAGTTCGTGCACCGCGGCTTCTCGGCGCTGCGCTTCAATTTCCGCGGCGTCGGCCGCTCGCAGGGCGCATTCGACCACGGCACCGGCGAATTGTCGGACGCGGCCGCCGCCCTCGACTGGGCGCAGACGATCAATCCGGAGGCGAAGAGCTGCTGGATCGCCGGTTTCTCGTTCGGCGCCTGGATCGGCATGCAGCTTCTGATGCGCCGCCCGGAGATCGAGGGTTTCATCTCGATCTGCCCGCCGGCGAACCTCTACGACTTCTCCTTCCTCGCCCCCTGCCCGTCCTCGGGCCTGATCATTCACGGCGACAAAGACGCGGTGGTGCCGGCCAAGGACGTCAACACATTGGTCGAGAAGCTGAAGACGCAGAAGGGCATCATCATCGAGCAGAAGGTGGTGCAAGGCGCCAACCACTTCTTCGACGGCAAGGTCGAGCCGCTGCTGACCTCGGTCGGCCAGTATCTCGACAAGCGCCTCAACGTCACGCGCAAGCCGACCGCGGCGGC
>DATCFB010000111.1:0-7002 GCA_036509755.1 Pseudolabrys sp.
AGGATGTCGGCGAAGACGTCATTCGGCAGCGAGCCGCCGAGATTTGGCAGCAGCGCCGGTTTCTTTCCGGTGGTCTTGGCGATCGAGGCGAGCGCCCAGCCGACCCAAGGATCGTTCGGATCGAGCCGCGTCGCGGTAAACGTCTCCATGCGTGCCGGCTTCGCTGCCACGCGTTGCAGATCATGCGAATCGAGATGCGCGCGCACCGTGGGCAGAATCTTGTTTGGATCGGTGCCGACGACGAAGCGGAGTTGCATGGTCGCTTTGGCGGTCGGCGGAATGGCGTTGACCGGCGCGTCCGGCGTGCCGGTCGCAAAGGCGAGGACCTCGAGGGTGTTCCAGCCGTAGACTTTCTCGGTCGGCGACAGGCCCGGCTCGCCCCAATCCGGATCGATCACCGGATCGTTCTTATCCTGCGTCAGCGTGATGTGGGCGAGCGCGGCCCGCACCGCTTCCGGCAACTGTGGCTTGAGCGCATCGACCAGGATCTGGCCCTTCGCATCGACCAGGCAGGCGATCGCATGGGCGAGCAGCGTGCCCGCGTTGGCGAGCACGCCACCCCAATTGCCGGAATGGTGGCCGCCGGCGCGCAAGTCGACGCTGAGTTCGAAATTCATCGCGCCGCGCGAGCCGAGGAAGATGGTGGGCCGGTCGGCCGAGAGACGCGGCCCGTCCGAGCCGATCAGCACGTCGGCGGCCAGCGCCTTGCGTTGCGCGGAGGCGAAGGCGCGCAAACCGGGCGAGCCGGCTTCCTCGCCCATCTCGATGAGAAGCTTGCAGTTGAAGCCGAGTCTGCCGCCGCGCGCGGCGATCACTTGCTCAATCGCGGCCAGATTGATCGTGTGCTGGCCTTTGTTGTCGGCGGTACCGCGGCCGTACCAGCGGCCGCCCTCGACGGTGACGCGCCAGGGATCGAGGCCCTTGCGCCACGCATCCGCGTGAGCGAAGACGACGTCGCCGTGGCCGTAGGTAAGCACGGTCGGCAGCGCGTCATCCTCGTGTCGTTCGGCAATAAGGAATGGTCCGTGGCCACCGCTCGGATTGTCAAAGAGGCGCGCGACAAAGCCGAGTTTCTCCACGGCCGGAGCGATGTCGTCCGTGAGATAGCGGCGCAGCACGTCGATCTTGCCGCCGCCTTGGCTCTCGGTCGGAATGGCGACGCGGCGCGCAAGCTCGACGCCGAAGGCGCCGCTGTCGAAATAGCGGGCAGCGTTGGCGATGGCGTCCTGGCGGCTCATGGTACGGGTACGGCCTCTTCTTCGACGAGATGGCATGTCGTCCAGCCGCTCCGCAAGGTGCGGATGGCAGGCGGCGCGGTACGGCAGATGTCGATTGCGCTCGGGCAGCGCGGCTGAAACGGACAGCCGGATTCACTGGCGATGGTCAACGTGCCGATACGCGTATCGGGCACGCCGAGATCGGGATCTGGCGTGAGCACCGAGTCGAGAAGCGCGCGCGTGTATGGATGACGCGGCGCGGCAAACAGGCCGGCCCGGCTGCGTTGCTCAACGAATCGGCCAAGATACATGACCGCGACGCGGTCGGCGAGATGCTCGACCACCGCGAGATTGTGGCTGATGAAGAAATACGTGAGGCCGAGCTCTCGCTTGAGCTCGAGCAGCAGGTTGAGAATCTGCGCCTGCACGGAGACGTCGAGCGCCGAAGTCGGCTCGTCGCAGATCACCACCTCAGGCCGCAGGATGAGCGCCCGGGCGATGGCGACGCGCTGGCGCTGGCCGCCGGAAAGTTGGCCCGGATAGGCGTCGTAGTAGCGGCGTGAGAGACCGACGAGATCGAGCATCTCGACAACCTTGGCACGACGGGAGGCGCGGTCGCCGACGCCGTGCACGACGAGGGGGAGGATAATCAATTGAGCAATCGACTTGCGCGGATTGAGCGAGGAATAAGGGTCCTGGAAAATAGGCTGCACGCGGCCGCTGACGGCGACGCGGTCCTTGGCGCCGATGGGCTTGCCGCCGACCAGGATCTCGCCGGAGGTCGGCGGCAACAGGCCGAGTAGCATCTTCGCCAATGTGGTCTTGCCTGAGCCGCTTTCGCCGACCAAAGCGAACACCTCGCCGCGTTTGACCTGAAGCGAGACATTCGCGACGGCCGTCAGCGTCTCGGCCCGGCGAAAAACGCCTTGGGAGAGTTTGAATACGCGCGTGACGTTGCGCAGTTCAAGCAGCGTCTCGCTCATGCCGCCGCCTCTAGCGCACCGGCACGAACACAACGAACATGGTGGTCGGGTCCGGCCGCGACGAACGGGATTTCGCCCGCGCATTCCGGAGCGGCGAAAGCGCAGCGTTCGCGGAACGCGCAGCCGTGCCGCGGCCCGATCAGGTTCGGCAGCTGCCCGGGGATCGCGCCGAGTGGCGTGCCCGGCGCGGTGCGGCCCGGCACTGGGATGCAGTTCAATAGTCCGCGCGTATAAGGGTGCCGCGGCGTGCGGAACAGCGACCGCGCAGCGCCGCTCTCTACGACTTGGCCGGCGTACATGACCGCGACCCGGTCGGCCACGCGCGCGACGACGCCGAGATCGTGGCTGATGAGGATCATCGTCATGCCGAACTCCGTCTTGAGATCGGCGAGCAGGTGCAGGATTTGCGCCTGAATGGTGACGTCGAGGGCGGTCGTCGGTTCGTCGGCGATGATGAGATCCGGGCCGCACATCAGCGCCATCGCGATCATCACCCGTTGCCGCAAGCCGCCGGAGAGCTGGTGTGGATACTGATTGAGGCGCCGAAGGGCGGCGGGAATGCCGACTTTCTCCAGGAGCTGCACGGCACGCTCGCGCGCGGCGGCAATGCCTACGGAACGGTGACAGCGCAGGGCTTCAGTGAGTTGGTTGCCGATGGTGTAGCTCGGGTTGAGTGAAGTCATCGGCTCCTGGAAGATCATCGCCATGCGGTTGCCGCGCAGCGCCCGCATCCGCGCTTCCGGCGCCACGGCGAGGTCGACGCCGTCGAAGACGAGACGGTCCGCGTGGCGCTCGGCCCGCTTCGGCAAAAGGTTCATCACCGCCAGCGACGTCATCGACTTTCCGGAGCCGCTCTCGCCGACAATGGCAAGCGTCTCGCCGCGCTCGACACTGAAGGAGACGCCGCTGACCGCATGCAAGACGCCGGCGCTCAACCCGATATCGACGGTGAGGTTTTCGACCTCCAGCAATGCCATTGCGCTCAGTCCCTGTTTTCAGGCGCAGTGACGTCACGCAGGCCATCGCCGACAAGATTGATCGCGAGCACGAGACACACTAACGCCGCTGCCGGAATGCCGATCACCCACGGGCTGAAGAACATGTATTGCTTACCCTCTGAGATCATCAAGCCCCAGGACGGCAGAGGCGGCTGTACGCCGAGGCCGAGGAAGGATAAGGCGGCTTCGAGCAGGATTGCGTGCGCCATTTCGAGTGTGGCGACGACAATGAGCGCGTTGAGGATATTAGGCAGGATCTCGGAGAGAAGGATGCGCAAGGTGGAACAGCCGATGGCGCGCGCCGCAGCGACATAATCAGTGCGCGCGATCTGCTGCGTTGCGGACCGCGTGACCACCGCGAAGCGGTCCCACAGCAGCAGGCCGAGCACGACGATGACACCCTGCAACGAACCACCGACCAGCGCCGCCGAGGCGAGCGCGACTAGAACCACCGGCAGCGCCAGCCGGGTCGTCACGACGTAGCTGAGCACGGCGTCGACGCGGCCGCCGAAATAGCCGGCGCAGACGCCGATGGCCGTGCCGATAGTGCCGGAGATCAGTACCGTGAGCGTGCCGATCAGCAGGGAGATGCGCGCGCCAAAGACGAGCCGGCTGAGATAGTCGCGCCCGAGCTTGTCGGTGCCGAGAACGTGTTCCCAATTGCCTTTGGCGTGCCAAATCGGCGGGATGAGCCGGCGGGCGAGATCCTGGTTGTACGGGTCGTGCGGCGCGATCAGCGGCGCGGCGAGCGCGACCGCCACGATGGCGACCAGCATGACGCCGCCGGCCACCAAGCCGCTGTGGCCTAGGCTGCGCCGTAAAAGAGCGGAGCCTCGCCTTGGCGTCGCAAGCATGACTTGGCGTAGCGCGTCGGTCGCGGCATCAATGCCAGTCGGTGCGGGGGCGGTCATATCAGGCGGATCCGCGGGTCGAGGAAAGCATTCGCGACGTCGGCGAGAAAGGTCAGCGCGACGTAGATCACCGCCAGGATCAAGACCACCGCCTGCACGACCGGGAAGTCGTTGCGCGCAATCGCTTCCCAGGCAAGATAGCCGAGGCCCTGCATGTTGAACACGGCTTCGATGACGATCGACCCGCCAAGCATGAAGCCGAACTGCACCGCTGCCAACGCCACTACCGGGATGATGGCGTTGCGCAACGCGTGCTTTACGATGACCACGCTCGGCCGCAGACCTTTGGCGCGCGCGGTGCGTATGTAGTCGGACGAGAGTACCTCTAACATGCCGTTGCGCGACAGCCGCATCACGGCGGGCACCGCGTACCAGCCGAGTGCAATGGAGGGGAGAACGTAATTCTTCCAGCTCGCGTTGCCAGACACCGGCAGCCAGCGCAACTGAACGGCGAAGACGATGATAAGGCCGAGGCCGAGGCAGAACGCGGGCACAGCCTGTCCCAGCACGCAGAAGCCGAGCGCGAGCCGGTCGACGATGGTACCGCTATACACCGCGGCCAGTGCGCCGAGCGGCACAGCGATAACGAGCGAAAGTGCGAGCGAAATTGCGCCGAGCGTCAGCGTCACCGGCAAGCGCGCGGCCACCAGCGAGGTGACGCTGTCGCGATAATAGAAGGAATTGCCGAAATCGAAGTGCAGTGCGCGCCACAGCCAGTCCAGATATTGCAGGGTCATCGGCCGATCGAGACCGAACTGATGGCGCACCTCGGCGACCTGCGCCGCCGTCGCCTCGGGACCGGCGATCGCTGTGGCGAGATCGCCGGAGAGATGCAGCAACAGGAACGCCACGATCGACACCGTCAGCGCGACCGACAGCGCGACCACAAGCCGCTGCGAAGTAAATGAGAGCATGTGAGCTCCCCGGGGGCGAAACCGGCGCGACCCGTCGGCGCGCCGGGCGAGGCTACTTCCAGTGCGCCTGATAGAAGCGAGGCAATTCGTCCGGCTGCGCCGTGAACACCAAATCGCTCGTGAAGGCGTAAACGGCCGGATAGGAGAACAGCGGAAACAGATACGCCTTCTCGGCGATCAGCTTGAGCGCCTCCTGGTATGTCTTCAGGCGCTTGTCAGTATCGACCGAGGTGTCCGCCTGCTTGAGCAGCGTCTGGATCTCGGCGTCGTGCGAGGCGTCGTCGGCGTCGCCCTTGAACCAGACGCCGGTGAATGCCGAGGCGTCGCCGACGGAGAATGAGCCCCAGGTCTGGAACGTGATCGGCGTCTTGCCCGCGCGCTGCGCGTCACGCATCGCGGCATATTTCAGGTAGTTCAGACGGGCGTCGATGCCGACCGCGCGAAGATAACCGATGACCGCTTCCGCGTATTCGCGCTCGCGATAGGCATAGATCTCCGTCTTGAAGCCGTTGGAATATCCGGCCTCCTTGAGTAGCTCCTTCGCCTTCGCCGGATTGTAGTCATAGCGCGGCACGCCCTTGTCGGTGCAACCGAACTGATCGATGAAGCAGGCCGAGTGCATGATGCGTGCGCCGCCGCCGACGAGATTGTCCAGCATGCTCTTGCGATCGATGGCGTAGGAGACGGCCTGCCGCACGCGCACGTCCTTGAACGGCGCGGCATTGGGCGAGCGGCCGAGCGAGTCGAACTGAAGGAAGCCGACCCGCATCGTCTCGGCCGAGAGCACGGTGATGTTCGGCATCGACTTGAGTTGCGAGGCCTGATCTTTAGGCACGCGCCATATCCAGTCGACGCCGCCTGTCATAAGCTCGGCGAGACGCGTTTCCGCGTCCGGAATGACGCGGAACACAAGCTTGCCGATCGAGGGCTGTCCGAGCGGGCTGCCCTTCCAATAATTCTTGTTTTTCTCCATGGTCACGCCCTTGCCCGGCGTCACCGAGGTGATTTTGTAGGGGCCGGAGCCGACCGGCGCCTTGGCGAAGCCGTCGAGGCCGACTTTCTTGAAATAGTTGGCCGGATAAATCGGCACCGGGCCCGCCAGATACTCGATGGCCGCCGGGAAGGGGCCGACGAGGTGAATGCGCACCTTGTCGTTGCCGATCTTTTCCGCGCTCTTGATCCAGTCGACGTTCTGCTTCGTCACGACCTTCGCTTCGGGGCTCACGGCATAATTGAGCGTGAACACCACGTCGTCTGCGGTCAGCGGATCGCCGTTGTGGAAGGTGACGCCATGCCGGATTGTCAGGTCGAGCGTCTGAGGATCGACCCAGGTCCAACTGGTCGCGAGCTGCGGCTTGTATTTGCCGGTTTCTGGATCGCGATAGATCAGGTTATCGAACACGTTGCGGGCGATGATCACGCCCTCGCGCAGATTGTTATGATACGGGCTGACGTTCTCAGGTTCGGAATCGGATGCGTAGACGAGCGTGTCGTTGCTCTTAGTTGCGGACGCAGGCGCAGCACCGACGATCAGCAGAGCAGCTATAACCAAGGGCGGTAAGGTAAGGTGCCAATTCTTCATTCAAACCTCCCAGGACGAGCTTCCGCTTTTCGATGTCTGACGTTATCAGCGATGCATTCTGCCCGACATGTTGCGGTGGGAAAAGGACTTTCCATCGTCAAAACATGGAGAAGACGCTGGATCAGTCATATCAGCACGTACCTACGAAGGGGCCGCCGCCGCGCGTCAGGCGGCGGGCGCATGATGTGGCCTGCACCCGGTTTGGATGACACCGACTTAAGCGAACCCGGCCCTGCGCTCGAACTCCATAGGGCTTAGATAACCGATCGTCGAGTGTCGCCGTCGCGCATTGTAGAAGCACTCGATATAATCGAACACGTTGCGGGCGATGATCACGCCCTCGCGCAGATTGTTATGATACGGGCTGACGTTCTCAGGTTCGGAATCGGATGCGTAG
>DATCFB010000112.1:0-2627 GCA_036509755.1 Pseudolabrys sp.
GGCACCTGGGCCTCGCGCGCGGCCGGAATCGGCGGCGAGGCGGCCTGGCAAGCCGGCAAGGCGCTGCGCGAGAATGTGCTTACGGTTGCGGGCAGCATGTTGCAGACGACGCCGCAAGCTTTGGACATTCGCAACGGGCTCGTTGTCGACAAGGCGACAGGCAACGAGCGGCTCTCGCTGGAGGAGCTGTCGCGCGTCGTCTATTTTCGCCCCGACACCCTGCCGGCGGGCTTGCAGCCGGAGTTGGTGGCGACGCGGCACTACGTGCCGAAGGCCTGGCCCTTCGCCTTCACCAACGGCATCCAGGCGAGCTATCTCGAGATCGATGTCGACACCGGCTTCGTGAAATTGTTGAAGCACTGGTGCGTCGAGGACTGCGGCACGATCATCAATCCGCAGCTCGTCGACGAGCAGATCCGCGGCGGCATCGTGCAGGGCATCGGCGCGGCGCTGTATGAGCAGTGCCTCTACGACGAGCGCGGCCAGATGCTCAATGGCAGCATGGCCGACTATCTCGTGCCGATGGCGGTGGAGATGCCGGACATCGAGTGCGGCCACGTCGTCTCGCCGACGACGGATTCGGAGCTCGGCGCCAAAGGCGCGGGCGAAGCCGGCACCGCCGGCGCGCCGGCCTCGGTGATGAATGCGATCAACGACGCGCTGCGCCCGCTTGGCGCCACGCCGCTGACCGACATGCCGTTCACGCCAGGGAAGATATTGAGGGCGCTGGGGAAGGTGTGAGGCAGCTCTATCCCTCCCCCCGCGCTTCCAGTGTCATGGCCAGGCTTGTTCCGGCCATCTCGCTAGTGAGGCACAGTGCCGGCCTGATCCGGATCAGTGGGTCGCGCCGCTGCGCGCGGCGGCCCGGTGATGCGGCGACTAAAACTTGATCATGTCGCTGCGCGTCAGCGTCGTCTTGGTCGACACCGAGGGCGCGGTCTGGAAATCGAGCACGGTCGCGTATTCGGCGATCGGGTCGGCCGACGACATGCCGTCCACGGGAATGACGACGTTCATGCCGCGGAATGCGGCCCCGCTCGCGGTGAACAGCACCGCGCCGTTCGACGATGTGCCGACTGCGATCACCGTCTTGATGCCCTTGTCTTTCAGCATCTTGTCGAGGTCGGTATTCAGGAACTTGTCGGGGCCTCCCAGCACGTGCGACTCGTCGGCCAGCGGCGCCACGTCTTTGATGACGTCCGCCGGAGTGGTCTTGGCGATCACCGAGTAGATGACTGTCGCCTTGGCGGCGCGAGCGGCCGCAAGAAGTTTCTTCATCGCTGGAATGGTGGCGACGCAGCGCGGCCGCTTGGCGCAATTCTGGTTCATGAAGTCAAGCATCAGCAGCGCGGTGGTCTTCGGATCGACTGTGACCGATTTTAAAGCCGGCACGGCAGGCGCCTTGACGCTTGCCCACTCCTGGACGATGTCGGCCGCGTGCGCCGGCAACATCGACATTGTGAAAGTCGCCAGCGCGGCGGCGATGATCATGCGCTTCATCGTGTCCTCTCCCCTGTTGGACCGGTAATCCCGGCGATTGTGGGCAGGCGATGCAGACGCTGTAAAGCGCCATGCGTGTCACCCGCTTGTAGAAACACCGCCGACCGTCGCAATATTGCGCACCAAGGCGGGGGCTCCCCCGGTGCCGCGAAGGACGAAGAAGGAAGACGCTCGATGAACATCAAGGTCGACAAGAACGCGATCGCCGAAGCCAGCCGGAAGCTCAGCAATTGGGGCCGGTGGGGCAAGGACGACCAGGTCGGCACGCTCAATCACGTCACACCCGAGGACATCGTCAACGCTGCCCGGCTCATCCGCACCGGCAAGGTTTTCGCGCTCGGTATCCCGCTCGACAAGACCGGCCCCCAGACCGGCCTGTTCGGCGGCCGCTTCAATCCGATCCACCAGATGCTCGCGACCGGCACCGACGCCATCGCCGGCCAGCAGGACTGGAACAAGATCCGCTACGCCGACGACACGCTGATGCTGTGCGTGCAGGGCGCCACCCACTGGGACGCGCTCGGCCACATCTTCTACGAAGAGAAGGCGTATAACGGCTACGACGCCAAGCTCATCGACTCGCGCGGTCTCTCGGTGCTCGGCATCGAGCACTCCAAAAGCAAGATGGTCGGCCGCGGCGTGCTGCTCGACATTGCCCGCTTCCGCGGCGTCGAATGGATGCAGGACGGCGAGAGCATCTCCAACGACGAGCTCGACAAGTGCGCCAAACAACAGAACGTCGAGATCAGGAAAGGCGACTTCGTCATCATCCGCACCGGCCAGATGGAACGCTGCCACGCCGAGAAGGATTGGGGCGGCTATGCCGGCGGCGACGCGCCGGGCGTCAAGTTCGAGAACTGCTACTGGTGCCAGGACAAGCAGATCGCCGCGATCTGCACTGATACCTGGGGCGTCGAGGTCAGACCGAACGAAACCGGCGACGCCAATCAGCCGTGGCACTGGGTCGTGATCCCGGCCATGGGCCTCTGCATGGGCGAGATTTTCTACCTCAAGGAACTTGCCGACGACTGCGCCGATGACGCCGTCTACGAGTTCTTCTTCTGCGGCCCGCCGCTCCTCATCACCGGCGGCACCGGCTCGCCGATCAACCCGCAGGCGATTAAATA
>DATCFB010000113.1:0-9085 GCA_036509755.1 Pseudolabrys sp.
GGAATACGCCGAGCGAATCCGCGCGGCACAGCATGCGGTAGACGGCGGGATCTTCAGGCGGGATGAAGGAGAGGTCGAGGCGGGGGGGTGCAGCCAGCACAGCGCGCTCCCTCCCCCCTTGTGGGGGAGGGCTGGGGAGGGAGGCAGTAATTTTACAACGACCCTCATCCCGACCGCCTTCGGCGGTCGACCCTCCCCACAAGGGGGAGGGTAAAGAAGAAGGATAATGCCTCCCCACCAGATCCAGTGCCTTGCTCAGGCACGACAGCATTCCGAGCCCAAGGACGTCGATTTTCAAAATGCCGAGTGCGTCGAGGTCGTCCTTGTCCCATTCGACGAAGGTGCGCTCGTCCATCGCGGCATTGCCGATCGGCACCACCTCGTCGAGCCGGCTGCGGGTGATGACGAAGCCGCCGACATGCTGGGACAGGTGGCGCGGGAAGCCGTTGATCTCTGCGGCGAGCGTCAGCACCTGACGCATGCGCGGGCTTTGCGGATCGAGCCCGGTGCGCGTCACCGCATCGCGCGACACCGCGCCGCCGCCGCCGCCCCAGATCGACGACGACAGCGCGCCGATCGCGTCCTCGGACAGGCCGAAGACCTTGCCGACTTCACGGATCGCCGAACGGCCGCGATAGGAGATGACTGTGGCTGCAATGCCGGCGCGCTCGCGGCCGTACTTCTTATAGATGTACTGGATGACCTCCTCGCGCCGCTCATGCTCGAAATCGACGTCAATGTCGGGCGGCTCGCGCCGCTCCGGCGAGATGAAGCGCTCGAACAGAAGACCGCCGCGCACGGGATCGACCTCGGTAATGCCGAGGCAGTAGCAGACCGTCGAATTCGCCGCCGAGCCGCGGCCCTGGCAGAGAATACCTTTCGAGCGTGCGAACGTGACGATGTCGTGGACGGTGAGGAAGTAGGGCGCGTAATTGAGCTGCGCGATGAGCGCGAATTCGTTGGCGATGCTCTGTCGGACCGCGTCGTCGATGCCGTGCGGGTAGCGGCGCGCCGTACCCTGCCAGACGAGATGTTCGAGCGCCGCCTGCGGCGATGAAAAGCCGTCGATGTGCTCGTCCGGATATTCGTATTTCAATTCATCGAGCGAGAAGGTGAGCGCGTCGGATAAGCAAACCGTCTCCTCGATCGCCTCCGGCGCGTCGCGGAACAGCCGCGCCATTTCCTGCGGAGGCTTGAGATAGCGCTCGGCATTGGCGGCGAGCTTGCGGCCGGCGCGGTCGATGGTGACCTTCTCGCGGATGCAGGTGAGCACGTCGGCAAGCGGCCTCCGCTCGGGGTGGTGCATGTGCACGTCATTGACGGCGATCAGCGGCACCTGCGCCTCGCGGGCGACTTGCTTCAGGCGGACAAGCCGGGCGCGGTCGTCGCCGCGATAGAGCATCGACGCGGCAAGGCGCACGCGTCCGGGCGCCGCGGCGCGCAGGGTGGAGAGCACGTGTTGTATCTCGCGCGACGCACTGCGCTCCCTCCCGTTTTCACGGAGAGGGAAAGAAGAGGCGGACATCACGACGAGTTCCAGCCCGAAGATGTGCGCGACGAGATCGTCGCGGGTGAGAATGCACTCCCCCTTTTTGCCGCGCAGGTTGCCGAGGGTGAGCAGCCGCGTCAGCCGGCCCCAGCCGGCACGGTCGCGCGGATAGACGAGGACGTCCGGCGTGCCGTCGGCGAAGACGAGCCGGGTGCCCGGATGATAGCGCAGCGGCAGTTCGTGCTCGCGCTTCGTGAGATGCGCGCGCACGACGCCGGAAACGGTGTTGCGGTCGGCAAGCCCGATGCCGGCAAGCCCGGCATGAGCCGCCTGCACCATCAGTTCTTCCGGATGCGACGCGCCGCGCAGGAACGAGAAGTTCGAGGCGACGGCGAATTCGAGGTAACGCATGTACTGACCTCGCTCTGCCTAATCCTCTTCCCTTGTGAGAGAGGGTTAGAATCTCACGCAAACATTCCATGCACGAACCACGCCGGGGCTGCATCGCCGGGCGACAGGTCGCGATAGAGCCCGGCGCGAAACAGCCAGAAGCGCAGGCCGCTTCTGTCCTCGATACGGAAATAGTCGCGGGCAAGATTTCCTGAAGCTTGTCCGCCGTGCTCGCTCCACCAGGCGCCCTCGATGCGCTCGGGGCCGTCGGCAAAGATCACTTCGTGCAACGCGCGCCGCCAGCGGAAGCGCAGAGGCGGTCCGTCCGGGACTTCGGCAACGGCTTCGATCGGCTCCGGCCGCGCAAACAGCCGCAGCGGCCGCGACGAAAGCTCGACCGCGTCGCGGTATTGACGGAACGCCGCCCAGCCGTCGCCGTCGCCAGTGCCGGTGCGCTGCGCCGGCATGGTGGCGGACCCGATTTCGGGCAGATGACTGTCTTGCGCGACGAGCCGCCGCACACGTTGCGATCCGAGCCGCGCGCTCAGCCGATCGACGAGGCGGTTCATCTCGGCCACGTGCTCGCCGCCACCGATGCCGATCTGTTCCGGCGCGCACGGCTCGGCGATGAGCACCGACAATCGCGCCATGTCGAAGCCGAAGCCCGGATCGAGCGCGTCGGCAAGCGCGGCGAGCCGCTCGACGAACAGCGCGCGGATCTCGGCCGCATCGCGGAGGGACCGCGACGTTCCGGCGGCGATGCGCCGGATCGCGCCATCGGTGCGAAATAAAGTGAGCTCGATGCGGCGTGCACCGTCGCCGCGGCGCTCGAGCGCGAGCTTCAAGCGCGACGCCAGCCGCTCAGTGACCGCCAGCACATCCTCCTCGCGTGCGATCGGCTCGGCAAAGCGCTGCTCGGCGATGTAAGGCGCGACCGGCAGGCGCGGCGTCAGCGGCTCGTCCTCGAGCGCGAGCGCGCGATCAAGCTGACGCACGACGGTGCCCCCGAAGCGCGCGGTCAGCGGCGCGCGCGGCAGATCGATGATGTCGCCGACACGATTGAGGCCGACGCGGGCAAGTGAAGCGACCGTCTCCGATGCGAGCCGCAAGGACGCGAGCGGCAGCGGCGTCAGGACTTTACGCTCGTTGCCATTGGCATGGCTTCCCGGCGCACCGTAGCGTGCGGCGGCATAAGCCGCGCCGATCGAGCCGGCGACCGCGATGGAGAAAGCCAGACCGGCGCGCTCCAGCCGCGCGGCAAGATCGGCGATCAGGGCCGCCTCGCCGCCATAGAGATGCGCGCAGCCGGTGATGTCGAGCAGCAAGTCGTCCGTCGCGTCGCAGGCGATAAGCGGCGTGTAGCGCAGGCACCAGTCGGCGATGGATTCGAGGAACTGCGCATCGGCTTCGGTATTCTCCGGCACGGCTTCGAGTGAGGGATGCATTGCGCGCGCCTGCGTCAGCGCGAGACCAGCGGCGAGACTGTACCGCGCCGCAACGTCGTCGACCGCGACCAGTACGTCGGCATTGCCGCGCTTGCCGTAGACGGCGAGCGGCGCCTGCGAAGCCTCACGCGACGCTTTACGCGACCTGGCGATGCGGTCGGTGGACAGGCGGCGCAGCCACAGGCTGAGCATGCGCTGCGCACGTGAAATGGCCATCGCTTTCACTCCATTCGAGAATCCATTGCCCGCGCGGCCCGCGCCGGTTGCGCACGAGTTGGGCCAGGAAGCGGGGGCGCTCGTTGTTTGATACGGCGGTGGCGACGATCCATCGCGTCGCGGCGGTGGAGGCATCGTCTTCCGGCGCCGCGCGCAGCAGGAACGCCAGCGCGCCGCTCTCGGCTGCGACGAGCGACAAGCGCCGCACGGCGACCGTGTCGAGCGCGCCGTGGCGCATTTCGCCGATGACGACGCCGACGGCGCGGCAGCGCAGCGCCTCTTCCATGGCCCAGAGGAGATCGCGCCGCTGCGCCACTGCGACCGTCACCAGCCGTTTGGGGGCGAGGCCGACACCGGCAAGGCCGGGGCCGTAGGGCGCGCCGCTCTCAAGCGAGCACATGTCCTCGGCGACCCAGAGAAGGGGCCGCGTTGCAAGCGACGCCACCCCCGTAGCAAACCCCGTTGCCGCCGCGACATGGGCTTCGCCGGCTGCGGCAATTTCGTGCAGCGCGCCGCGCATAAGCCCGCCGCCGAGCACGGCATCGACCGCCGGCATGCCGAGGGGAAGGGCGGCCGGGCCGTCCTCGAGCCCGGCGGGCCTTTCGAGCCTCCGCAGATGCTGACGAAGTTCCTCGATCATCGGTTATAAGCCTCTGACGCTGCTGCGAGATTCGTTCGGACGCGATAACGGCGCCCGCTCTCTCCTCAACGTTATTGTTCTCTATTTGTTCTAGATTGACGAAGGCGCCTGCCGCCGTCAAGCCGCAACAGGCTGCGGCCTCAGACCCGCGGCGGCCCCAGCCTTAGGGCCTGCTGGACGCGAAAGATGACCGACGTGGCAGCGGTCAGGAGTTGGTCCTGCGCCCGCAACAACGATCGCCTCAGGACGCCGGTCGCTCGAACGTCCTGATGTCGATCTCCGACTTCAGCGTCCGGTGCGCCGGGCACTTGTCGGCGATCTCCATCAGCCGCTTGCGCTGCGCGTCGTCGAGCTTGCCTTCCAGCATGATCGTGCGGTCGATCCGGTCGACCATGCCCTCGACCGTCTCGCAATTCTCGCAATCCTGCGCATGAATCTTGTTGTGCGTCAGCCGCACTGTGACGCGCTCCAGCGCCAGCTTCTTCTGCTCGGCATACAGTCTGAGCGTCATCGACGTGCAGGCGCCAAGACTCGCGAGCAACAGATCGTAAGGGCCCGGCCCGGAATCCATGCCGCCGACCATCACCGGCTCATCGGCGAGGAAGCGATGCGGCCCGGTCAATATCTCCTGCTGGAATTTGCCTTCGCCGGTTTCGCGCACCAGTACGGTGCCGACCTCGACCTCTTCCGCGGTCATGCCGTGCGGCTCGTCAAGGTATCGCTCGGCCCAGGCGGCGATGACGTTGGCGACGTAGACCGCGTCGCTGCGCTTCGACAGGAGATGATCGGCGCCGGACAGCGACACGAAGCTCTTGGGATGTTTCGCCGTCACGAAAATGCGCGTCGCATTGTCGATGCCGACGAGTTCGTCGGTCGGCGAATGGAAGATCAGCAGCGCCTTTTTCAGGTGCGCGATGCGGTCCATCAGCATCTGCTCGGCGATGTCGTCAAGGAATTCACGGCGCACGGTGAACGGCCGGCCGGCGAGCGTCACCTGCGTCTCACCTTGGTCGCGGATGGTGCCGACCTCGTCCTTGAACAGGCCGGTGACGTGCGCCGGGTCGGACGGCGCGGCGACCGTCACGACGCAGCGCGATTCCGGAACGCGATGCGCGGCGGCAAGCACTGCCGCTCCGCCGAGGCTGTGACCGATCAGGATCGCCGGAGCGCGATGGGCCTTGCGCAGATGCTCGGCGGCGGCGACGAGATCCTCGATGTTGGATGTGAAATGCGTATCGGCGAACGCGCCTTCGCTGCCGCCGAGGCCGGTGAAGTCGAACCGCAGCACGGCAATGCCGATCATTGCCAGCCGCTCGGAAATGCGCTTAGCGGCGAGATTGTCCTTGCCGCAGGTAAAGCAGTGCGCGAACAGTGCGAACGCGGTCGGCTCGCCGATCGGCCAGTCGAGCAGCGCCGCGAGCTTGTCGCCCTTGGCATTGGGAAATTCGAAGCGTTCGGTGCGCATGGTTGCCTCGCGGCCCCTACTTCGTACTGGCGCCGTCGTGCCGTCCAACCAGCACCTGTGGCCCGACATCGGCGACGCGGTTGACGCCGCACAGGGCCATGGTGATGTCGAGCTCCTTCTTCAGGATATCGATCGCCTTGGCGACGCCCGCCTTGCCACCGGCGCCAAGGCCCCACGCATAGGCGCGTCCGATCATGCAGGAGCGCGCCCCGAGCGCCAACGCGCGCATGATGTCGGCGCCGGTGCGGATGCCGCCGTCGAACATGATCTCGATGTCGGAGCTGACCGCGTCTGCGATTTTCGGTAGTGCGCCGATCGACGACTCGGCGCCGTCGAGCTGGCGGCCGCCGTGGTTCGACACGACCAGCGCGTCGGCGCCGAGTTTCACCGCCTTGCGGGCATCCTCGACGTCGAGGATGCCCTTGATAATCAATTTGCCCGGCCACATGCTCTTGATCCAGGCGACGTCGTCCCAGTTCAAGGCCGGATCGAACTGCTGATTGGTCCACTCGGCGAGCGAGGCGACGCCTTCCATGCCCTTCACATGGCCGGCGATGTTGCCGAACGTCTTGCGCTTGCCGCGCAGCACGCTCATCGCCCAGGCCGGCTTCATCGCGATGTCGACGAGGTTCGCCAGCCGGATCTCCGGCGGCACCGTCATGCCGTTCTTCAAATCTTTATGGCGCTGTCCGAGCACCTGTAGATCGACGGTCAGGACCAGCGCGCTGCATCGCGCCGCTTGCGCGCGCTCGAGCAGGGCCTTGGCGAAGCCGCGGTCGCGCATCACGTAGAGTTGAAACCAGAACGGCTTTGTCGTCGCCGCCGCGACGTCTTCGATCGAACAGATCGACATCGTCGACAGCGTGTAGGGAATGCCCGCGTCCTCCGCCGCCTGCGCCGCGAGGATTTCGCCGTCGCCGTGCTGCATGCCGGTCAATCCGACCGGCGCGAGGACGATCGGCGCCGACGCCGTTTCGCCGACAATGCTGGTTTCCAGGCTGCGCTTGGAGACGTCCACCATCACCCGCTGTCGCAGCCGTATCGTCTCGAGATCGGCGCAGTTCGCGCGCAACGTGCTTTCGCTATACGAGCCGCCGTCGGCATATTCGAAGAAGGCTCTCGGCACCTTGCGGCGGGCTAGTTGACGCAGATCCTCGATGCAATGGACGGACTTCATTGACATTTGTTAACCACTCCCCGGAACGCCGTATCGGGTAGCACACGCCTTCCGGTCGCGGAATGCCCGACGATTTAGGCACGGAACCGGCCCGATTGCCGGTGGAAAAGCGGTGGATAGCGAGGCTTAACGTTGCACCGTAATGATTACTTACAAATTTTGAAGTAATTACACCGGCTTGACCCTAGTATAAGGGGCTTGCGGCGGGTCAGAAACTTGCCGTCAAAAACAACAGACTCCGCGGGATTGTCGCCCGGTTCGTGGCGTGAGGGGGCTACTTGATGGTTCGTCGCTATTTCGGCACCGACGGCATTCGCGGCTTGGCCAATCGCGTGATTACGCCGGAGCTGGCGCTGAAAGTCGGCCAGGCGGCAGGGCTGATCTTCCGCAACGGTGACCATCGTCACCGCGTGCTGATCGGCAAGGACACGCGGCTGTCAGGCTACATGATCGAGAATGCACTAGTCGCTGGTTTCACGTCCGTCGGCATGGATGTGCTTTTGACCGGTCCGATCCCGACGCCTGGCGTCGCCATGCTGGCGCACACGATGCGCGCCGATCTCGGCGTCATGATTTCCGCCTCGCACAATCCGTTCGACGACAACGGCATCAAGCTCTTCGGTCCGGACGGCTTCAAGCTGAGTGACGACGTCGAATTGAAAATCGAGGCGTTGCTTGATTCGGACATGTCGAAGCAGCTCGCCAGCGGTAAGGATCTCGGCCGCGCCCGCCGCATCGACGGCGTCCAGGACCGCTACATCGAGTTCGCCAAGCGCACGCTGCCGCGCGGGATCACTTTCGAAGACCTGCGCATCGTTATCGATTGCGCGAACGGCGCCGCTTACAAGGTAGCGCCCGGGGCCCTGTGGGAGCTCGGCGCCGAGGTCATCCCCATCGGGGTCGATCCCGACGGCTTCAATATTAACAAGGACTGCGGTTCTACCGACCTCGACGCGCTCACCCGCAAGGTGCGCGAGATGCGCGCCGACATTGGCATCGCGCTGGACGGTGACGCCGACCGCGTGCTCATCGTCGACGAGCTCGGTCACGTCGTCGATGGCGACCAATTGCTCGCGGTCATCGCCGAGAGCTGGAAGGAAGACGGCCGGCTTCAGAATCCGGGCGTCGTGTCGACGGTGATGTCCAATCTCGGCCTCGAGCGACACCTTGCTGCGAAGGGACTCAAGCTCATACGCACGCCGGTCGGCGACCGCTACGTCATCGAACAGATGCGTGCGCAAGGCTACAATATCGGTGGCGAGCCGTCGGGCCACATCATCCTGTCCGACTACGCCACGACCGGCGACGGTTTCGTCTCGGCGCTCCAGGTGCTTGCGGTGGTCAAGCGCATGAACAAGCCGGTGTCGGAAGTCTGCCACCGTTTCGAAGCACTGCCGCAGGTGCTCAAGAATGTGCGCTTCAAGAGCGGCAAGCCACTCGAGAACGCAAGCGTACGCTCGGCGATCGCCAGTGCCGAGAGCAGGCTCGGACAGGGCGGCCGGTTGCTCGTGCGTCCGTCCGGCACCGAGCCGGTCATCCGCGTGATGGGCGAGGGCGACGACAAGGCGCTGGTCGAAGCCGTCGTCGATGATATCATTGAGGCGCTGACCGAAGCCGCCGCCTGAGGCTTTCGGCATTTTGCAAATTGCGCCCGGCTCTGCGCTGGGTGCTTTGCGTTTCTACCGCCCAATACCGTTGTCGTTAACAAATCATTGCCGGCGATTCGCCGTGCGCAGCCAATGCCATGGGAGAGGGATGGCCGCGACGCGGCGACGCCTTAAAATTCGTGGTTAAAAAACAGGGTTAAGGGCTGCTTAAGTTTTCGCTGCCATCGTCCGCTCTGTATCGCCGCCTCGGGGGGTCAACGGCGTACTCGGGAAGGACGAAGCATGCTGGTTCGGCGTCTGAAGGTCTTCATTATCGCGAGCGCCGCGCTGGTGAGCGCCGGCGCCGCACAGGCCGCGGACTATGCGCCGCCGCCTCCTCCTCCGCCCGTCTATGTGCAGCCGCCGGCGCCCGAGCCCTGCTGCGATACGTGGTATCTGCGCGGTTTCGTCGGTGCCGGTATGAACGGGCGCACCGATCTCGAGGTCACGCCGCTCCCGGCCGACACGGCTTTCCCATCGAATTCGATTGGCGACAGCTACTTCATCGGTGCCGGCGTCGGCTATAACTGGAACAGTTGGTTGCGCTTTGATGTGACCGGCGAATATCGCGCCAAGACGCAGATCACCGCGCTCGCCACGACTACCGGTCCCGGACC
>DATCFB010000114.1:0-4945 GCA_036509755.1 Pseudolabrys sp.
GCCGCGGCGCAGTACGCGCAGCTCGCGCTGGCGCATAATGCCGAGCGCGTTGTCGAAATCCGGCTTGAGCTCGTCGTTCTCGAGCGTGTAATTGCGCACGCCGAGGAAAGTGAAATTGTCGGCGAGCAGCCATTGCAGGAACTGCACGGCTTCGGCGAGTTCGTCGACCGGCAGCGGCGGCGGATTGTTCTTGAGCTCGGCGACGATGCCGTTGACGCGGTCGAGCATCGGCCGCCAGTCGATGACGGCGAGACCCACCTCGGCAAGGATCCCGCCAAGCGCTTTCGTGAGGTCGGCGCACGCCGCCTCGTCGACTAGTCCGTCGACGTGCAGGTGAATGAAGCTCTCTCGCGCGCCGGCGTTCGGGCCGCCGATGGCGGCGAGCCGCGTGGCGTGGCGTTCGACGTGCAGCACCGGATGCGCGACGAGACGCACCGAAAGCCGCCGTTCGGAGAGTTCGCCCATGACCGAATCGAGCAGGAACGGCATGTCGTCGTTGACGATCTCGACGACGCCGATCGAACGGAGGTCGCCGGACTCTTTGAGATCTACGGTAGCGCAGCGGATTTTCGGCGCACCGGGCTCGCGCTCTTGAAGCAGGGCGTAAGCTCGCCCGGCCAGCGTCCCGAGATCGTCGGCGCCGTAGCGCAACAAATCCTCGGGGACCGTGCGGCTGTAGAGTTGTGCCGCGAAGGAGGCGGGCGCCTGCGGATCGACGGTCTTCAGCGCGGCGCCAGCCCCTTCGAGCAGGGTTTTGGCGGCAATCTCGTCGTCACGCGCGATGTTATCGGCAGGCATGGAAGACCTCGCGCTAGGCGGAGAGAATCGGTCGAGGCAAGGTGGGAGTGTTCACAATCCGGGGGCAGCCGTCGAGAGGAAGACACGCGACCTGACCCTCTGGTGACCGCGCCGCCTGCGTTTCCCGTCTCTCGCGCAAACCGTTGATATGGTGGGCCTAATCGCCGCAGCGCCTGAGATTTACGCGGCCGCGGAAAGATGCCACGGTCGCGGTCGCAGCAGAACGGCGGGCAAGGACATGGCCAAAGCTACGGCGGCACTCAAAAAGAAGTCCGAGCCGAAGCGGGAAGCGGCCAAATCCGCCCAAGCGAAGCCCGCCGCGCCCGACGATCGCCCGGTGATCGCCCTGGATCTCGGTCCGGCCAAGCTGTCGTCGGCGATGCAGGTCTATTTCCAGAAATGCCAGGACAAGCTCGGCTTCGTGCCGAACGTGCTCGTCGCCTACGCCTTCGACGCGGCGAAGCTCGAGACCTTCGTCGCGATGTACAACGACCTCATGCTGGCGCCGAGCGGCCTCTCCAAGCTCGAGCGCGAGATGATCGCGGTCGCGGTGTCGTCACAGAACCGCTGCTACTACTGCCTTACCGCACATGGCCAGGCCGTGCGGCAATATTCCGGCGATCCGCTTCTCGGCGAGCACATGGTGATGAACTACCGCGTCGCGCGGCTGTCGAAGCGCCAGCGCGCGATGCTGGATTTCGCGGCGAAGCTGACGAACGAGCCGTGGGCGGTCGAAGAGGAGGACCGCGCGCTGTTGCGCAAGGCCGGCTTCGCCGATCGCGACATCTGGGACATCGCGGCGGTGGTCGGGTTCTTCAACATGTCGAATCGCGTCGCCTCCGCCACCGACATGCGGCCGAATGTCGTCTATCATGGCATGTCGCGGTGACCTTTCTTTCCCTCCCCGCGTGCGGGCAGAGGTGAAAGAAAGAGACATGCGTCGAACCCTTCCGACAGTCGCGGCGTTCTTCGCCCTCCTCTTCACCGTATTTGCTTGGGCGCAGTCGCCGCCGCAGCTCACCTCGACGCTGCCGAACATTCCGCCGGTCACCAGCATCCTTGCGCCGGATGGGATGGTGGTGGCGCAGGAGGGCCGCGCAGCGCGGATCGGCGTCGAAATCCTCGACCGCGGCGGAAACGCCGTCGATGCGGCGGTGGCGGTGGGCTTCGCCATGGCGGTGACCTATCCGCGCGCCGGCAATATCGGTGGCGGCGGCTTCATGGTCATCCACTTGGCAAAGGGCGACACCGATACCGCGATCGATTACCGCGAGACCGCGCCGGCGGCTGCGACGCCGACCATGTTCCTCGACGCGCAGGGTAATCCAGATCCGAAGAAGTCGCGCGATTCAGGGCTTGCCGTCGGCGTGCCCGGCACGGTCGCGGGCCTGGCGCTTGCAGAACAGAAATACGGTTCCGGCAAGTTCACGCTTGCCGACCTGATCGCGCCGGCGATAGGTCTCGCCCAGAATGGCTTCCCCGTCGAGGACGACCTCGCGGACTCGCTGCCGCAATCGCGCGACAGGCTGGCGCGCTGGCCGTCGGCCGCGAGCATCTTCTTGAACGGCGCCGAGCCGCTGCACGAAGGCGACCGCCTCCTCCAGTTCGACCTCGCCGACACGTTGCGCGCCATCGCCGAAAAAGGCCCCGACGCATTCTACAAGGGCGACGTCGCCGAGAACATCGTGCGCGCGGTCAAGAGCGCTGGCGGCATCATGACCGAGGATGACCTCGCCAGCTATCGCGCGGTCGAGAGGCCGGTCGTGCGCGGCACCTATCGCGGCTATGACATCGTATCGATGCCGCCGCCGTCGTCCGGCGGCGTGCACCTGATCGAGATGCTCAACGTTCTCGAAGGCTACGATCTTGCCAAACTGCCGCGCGAACAGGCGCTGCATGACGAGATCGAGGCGATGAAGCGCGCCTATGCCGACCGCGCGGTCTACATGGGCGATCCGGACTCGGTGAAGATGCCGATCGCCGGGCTCATCTCCAAATCCTACGCCGCGACGCTGCGCGCGGGCATCGGCGCGCGCGCGACGCCGTCGGCGCAGATCCATGCCGGCAAACCGCCGGACGTCGAGGGCCACAACACCACGCATTTCTCGGTCATCGACAAAGACGGCAATGCGGTCTCGAACACCTACACGCTGAACTTCAGCTATGGCCTCGGCCTCGTCGCCGACGGCACCGGCGTCCTGCTCAACAACGAGCTCGACGATTTCACCGCCAGGCCGGGTGCGGCCAATGCCTATGGTCTCGTCGGCTTCGCCGCCAACCTGCCGGGGCCAGGCAAGAAACCCCTGTCGTCGATGACGCCGACGATCGTGCTGAAGGACGGCAAGCCGTTTCTCGTCACCGGCTCGCCGGGCGGCAGCCGCATCATCACCGCCGTGCTGCAGGTGATCGTCAACGTCATCGATTTCCACATGCCGATCGACAAGGCGGTCGAGGCGCCGCGGCTGCATCATCAGTGGCAGCCGGACGAGGTGTCGGTCGAACCCGGCTTTCCGGCCAATGAGATTGCCGCCTTGAAGGCGCGCGGGCACAATATAGTGCCGAGCCCGGCGCGCACTTCGGCGAATTCCATCGAGGTTACACCGCAAGGCTATGTCGGTGCTGCCGACAGCCGCACCCGCGGTGCACTGGCCGCTGGGTATTGAAGGTCGGATCATGAGCGACTCGGTCGAACGCGTTCGGGCCGCGCTCGCCGCCGCCGGGCACCCCGACAGCATCGCCGTCTTTCCCGACGGCACGCGCACGGCCCAGGAAGCCGCCGACGCCGTCGGCTGCGACGTCGCGCAGATCGCCAAGTCGATCGTGCTGCGCGGCGGCGAGCAGGTGGTGCTGGTGATCACATCCGGCGCCAACCGCGTCGATACGAAAAAGATCGCGGAGCGGCTCGGTCAGCCGGTGAAGTCGGCCGACGGCCGCTGGGTGCGCGACGTCACCGGGTTCGCCATCGGCGGCGTGGCGCCGGTTGGCCACGCGCAGCCGCCGCGCGTTTTCATCGACGCCGATCTGATGGTGCTCGATCCAGTGTAGGCCGCCGCCGGCTCGCCGCGGCACGTGTTTCGCACCAGCGCGGCGGAACTCGTCCGTATGACAGGCGGCGAAGTGGCTGACGTGAAGGAGAGTGCCTGAAAATAAAAGGCCGCCTGCGGGGGACGCGGCGGCGGGCAATCGTCGTGACTAAACCGCCAACCGAAGCGCCGAAAGGCGCGAAGATTGGAGCGGGCGAAGGGATTCGAACCCTCGACCCCGACCTTGGCAAGGTCGTGCTCTACCCCTGAGCTACACCCGCATCCGGTAGTTTTGGCCGGCAAAGCCGGCCGCCAAGGCCGTCCGTATAGCCATAACCGGCCCGGCTTGGCAACAAGCCTTTGGTCCGAAAGGTCAATGCTTTCGGTAGTGGCGGCGGTGCGGCCTGGGTTCCGGGCCCTCATACCGGGGGTTCGGGTTACAGAAGCCGCGGGTGCCGGCGAGGATGGTCGGGACGCAGGATTCCAAAGTTGGATAGATACACTCCCAACGCGTTTCGCCGAGACCCAGCGAATACACCGCGCACCAAGGCGCCTGCGGCGGCTCGCGCCACAACGCCGCTCCAACCGGCGCCGGCGCCAGCGTCACCAGGCCAAGCGCGGCCAGCCATACCAGTCGCATGCGAACGCCTCCTGAGCCTGCGCGCCAGACCTGCTAAGGAATGCCTGTCCCGCCGGAATGTTACCGCCTCAAGACCGTCAATGGCCAACCCGCCCGCCAAGACTCCCGACGACCTCTTTGCCGCGCTCGACGCGCTGAACATCGAGCATGCGACGATCAAGCATCCGCCGTTGTTCACCGTCGAGCAGAGCCGCGAACTGCGCGGCCAGATTCCCGGCGGCCATACCAAGAACCTGTTCCTGCGCGACAAGAAGGGCGCGCTCTTTCTTGTCGTAGCGCTGGAGAACGCGGTCATCGACCTGAAAGGCCTGCACCGGTTGTTAGGAGCGTCCGGCCGCTTCTCGTTCGGCTCGGCCGATCTCTTGCGCGAGGTCTGGGGCGTCGCGCCCGGCTCGGTGACGCCGTTCGGCGCCATCAACGACGTCGCGCACCGGGTCACCGTCGTGCTCGACGCGCCGATGATGGAGCAGGCGCTCCTCAACTA
>DATCFB010000115.1:0-3977 GCA_036509755.1 Pseudolabrys sp.
GTCGCCGGCGCCAACGGCAGCGCCGACTGGTACGAGCATTTCGGCGCACACATGAAGCTTGCACCGCTTGATTTCGCCATGAGCTACATCACCCGTTCAGGCCGTGTCGATCTCGAGCGATTGCGCAAGCTGTCGCCGCGGTTCGCCGCTCGCTACGAGCAGGACCACGCTTAAACCACGCTTGCCCCTCTCCGGCGTTTGCGGGAGACTTCCACGCCATAACTGGACAGGGAGAGCGCCGATGCAGATCGTTCCCGTGGGTCCCGGTTTCGCCGCCGAAGTGCGCGGTGTGGCGCTGGCCGAAATCGTCAATGACGGCGCGGTTTACGCTGCGGCGCGCGCGGCGTTCGAAGACCACTCCGTGCTCGTGTTTCGCGGCCAGGAGGCGACGGACGACGGCCAACTCGCCTTCTCGCGCCGCTTCGGTCCGCCGGAGGTGACAAAGGTCGGCTCGCTCGGCACCGGCACGCATTTCATCACGCTCACCACCATCGGTCCGGACGGCAAGGTGGTGCCGCCGGATCACCGCTACGCCATGCGCAACAAGGCGAACCAGCTCTGGCATACCGATTCCTCGTTCAAAAGCGTCCCGGCGCTGACCTCAATCCTGTCGGCCCGCATCATTCCGGAGAACGGCGGCGAGACTGAATTCGTCTCGACGCGATTGGCGTTCGAATGGCTCGATCCGGCGCTACAGGGCAAATTGGAAAATTCTTTTGCCTGGCACGATTACGCGCATTCGCGCGGCAAGATCGCGGCGGGTCTGGCGAGCCCGGAGGAGCGCGCGGGGCTGCCGCCGCAATGCTGGCGCATGGTCTGGCGCAACCCGGTCAATGGCCGCGGCGCGCTCTATCTCGCCTCGCATGCTTACGCAGTCCAGGGCATGGATGCGGCCCAAGGTGCAGCCTTGATCGACGAACTGACGGCGGCCGCGACCGCGCCGGGCACCAGCTACGTGCACAGGTGGCAAAGCGGCGACGTTGTGATGTGGGACAACCGTGCGACCATGCATCGCGGCCGGCCGTGGCCGGGGCACGAGGCCCGTCTGATGGTGCGCACGACCATTTCGGCGACGGCCACCGATGGGGTCGAGGCCATGCGGCCATCGCAGCCCCAGGCGGCGGAATAGGCCTAGGTCGAGTTCCCGACCTAAGTGGGCCATTGGGTGGCCGACGGGTTAAGAACTGGTCAAATTTTGCGGTGTACGACAGGGACGCACTAGGTCGGCCACCGTGTTCTTGCTGCTTGCACCGAACACCTACCTGATTGTCCTCGCGGCGCTGATATGTGCGCTCGTTGCCGCGTGGGCGATGCGCCGCGGCGCGGGACGCGGCCATGCGCGGGATGATGCGCTGGTCGGCATCGTCATCGACAACATGACGCAGGGCGTCGTGTTGGTCGACGCCGACGAAATCGTGCATGTCTGCAATCGACGCTACATCGAGATGTACAATTTGTCGCCCGAGATCGTGAAGCCGGGCTGCACGCTGCGCGACCTGATCCGCAACCGCATCTCGACCAGCAGTCTCAATCTCGATCCCGAAAACTATCGCGCCGAGATCCTGGCCTCGGTGCAGCAGGACGAGGCGATGAGCCGAATCGTCGAAACCCCCGACGGCCGCGCCGTGTCCGTGATCAATCGTTCCGTGCTCGGCGGCAAGTACTGGGTCGGCACGCACGACGACATCACCGTCCGTATCCAGGCCGAGCGCAAGAGTTCGGCTCTGGCCGAACAGGAGCGCCGGCGCGTGGCGATCGAGTCGGAAATCAGCGCGTTCCGCGAGAGCGTGGCCGCAATGCTGCGCACCGTCGGCGAAAGCGCCGCGACGCTGGAGAAGATCGCCGTCGCGCTGTCGCATACATCCGGCGACACGCTCGAGCGCGCCACCGGCGCGATGCGCAGCTCGGACGACGCCTCCTCCAACATGACGGCCGCGGCCGGCGCGGCGGAAGAGCTGATCGCCTCCGTCGTCGAGATCGGCCGGCAGATCGGGCAGGCGGCGGAGCTCGTCGCGCATGCCGTCAACGAAGCGAACGCGACCAACGATCGGATGAACGGTCTGAGCGCAGCGGTCCAGGAAATCGGCGAGGTCGTCGGCCTCATCCGCAACATCGCCGGCCAGACCAATCTGCTCGCACTGAATGCGACCATCGAGGCGGCGCGCGCCGGTGAGGCGGGACGTGGCTTCGCCGTCGTCGCCGCGGAGGTCAAATCGCTTTCGGTGCAGACCGCCAAGGCGACCGAGCAGATCGCGAGCCAGATCGACGCGGTGCAGAAATCGACGGGCATGGCCGTCGATGCGATCCGGCGCAACACCGAACGCATGCGCGAGATCGACGGCTACACCTCGGCGGTGGCGCGCTCGCTCGGCCAGCAGAACAGCGCGACCGACGAAATCTCGCGCAACGTATCGAGCGCGACGGAAGGCGCCAAAGGCGCGGCCGCGGTGCTCGGCGACGTCACCGGCGCGGTCGGCGAGACCCGCAATGCCGCGGCCAAAGTTCTGGAGGCGTCGGCACAGGTCGCCGCAGCGGCGTCCGACCTTCAGCAGCGCATCGAGGGCTTTCTGGATCGCGTCGCGGTCTGACGTCGCCGCTCAGCCGTTGCGCATCTCGGCGCGCAAGGTCGGCAGGCCGATGCCGGTGGAATCGAAGCCGCCATCGACGCACAGCACCTGCCCGGTGATGTAGCTCGCCCGATCGCTGCACAAAAAATAGATCGCCTCGGCCAGCTCTTCCTCAAAGCCATAGCGGTTGAGCGGCATGTGGTCGTGATAGTCCTTGCGGATCTCGGGCGTGTGCACGGCCTTCGCCATCGCCGTATCGACCGGCCCCGGCGCCACGGCATTGACGCGGATGCCGATCGCCGCGAGCTCCGCCGCCTGCTGCTTGGTCAGGTGCGCGAGGCCGGCCTTGCTGGTGCCGTAGGCGGTCCGCAGCGTCGAGGCGCGCAGCCCCGAAATCGACGTGATGTTGACGATGGCGCCGCCGCCGGTGTCGCGCATCATCGGCGCGGCGGCCTGCGTGCACAAGAACGGGCCGGTGAGGTTCACCGCGAGGACACGCTGCCAATCCTCATAGGTGACCTCGAGGATCGGTTTGAAGATCGCGATACCGGCATTGTTGACCAGCGCGTCGAGCCGGCCGAACCGCTCGCCGACCGACGCCACCGTGCGCGCGACGGCGGCCGGATCGGCGACGTCGCAGGTGATCGCCATCGTCGTGTCGGCTCTGCCGAGCGCCGCGAAGCTGCGGGCGAGATTGTCGCCGTCGATGTCGAGGAGCGCTACGCGCCAGTCGTCGGCGAGGAACCGTTTGACGGTGGCAAGCCCGATGCCGCGCGCCGCGCCGGTGACGAGGGCGACTTTGGTATTTGGTTCGGTCAAGATGCTCCCCCAGTCAAAACCATCATGGCCGGGCGACGACGGGTGTGAACGCCCTTATGTCCCGGCCATCCACGATTTTGATCATTCTGACGTGGATGCCCGGGACAAGCCGGGGCATGACGAAGTAGCCCGGCGCGGCCGCTCAGTCCTTCTCTTCCCTGAACGTATCGCGATAGGCGTGCGCCGGATAGACGCCGAGGATGTCGAACTCCTTGGAGAAGAAGTTCAATTCCTCCAGCGCGAACACCAGCGAGCGGTCGTCCGGATGGCCCTCGACGTCGGCGTAGAACTGGGTGGCGAAGAAGTTGCCGCCGACCATGTAACTTTCGAGTTTCGTCATGTTGACGCCATTGGTGGCGAAGCCGCCGAGCCCCTTGTAGAGCGCGGCCGGCACGTTGCGCACCCGGAACACGAACGTCGTGATCGTCTTGCCGTTGCCGGGCTTGGCCCAGTTCTTTTCGCGTGACAGTACGATGAAGCGCGTCGTCGAATTGGCCTCGTCCTCGACGTTCTCCTTCAGGATGTTGAGCCCATAAATTTCGGCCGCGAGCCGCGAAGCGATTGCCGAGCGCGTGACGTCCTTCAACTCGG
>DATCFB010000116.1:0-17493 GCA_036509755.1 Pseudolabrys sp.
GTCCTCGCCCTCGCCGGCAAGAACGGCAATAACGGCATTAACGGCAACATCCTGAGTACCTGCGGGCACGACGATCTTGGCGAGAGTTCCCTCGTCCACCGCCTCGTATTCCATCGTCGCCTTGTCGGTCTCGATCTCGGCGAGGACGTCGCCGGATTTGACGGTGTCGCCTTCCTTCTTGAGCCACTTGGCGAGGTTGCCCTTCTCCATCGTCGGCGACAGCGCGGGCATCAGGATGTTGGTGGGCATGTGCGCTTTCAGCCTTACCGATAGCAGACGGACTTCGCCGCCTCGACAACTTCGGCGACCGACGGCAATGCGAGCTTTTCCAGATTGGCCGCATAGGGCATCGGCACATCCTTGCCCGAGACGCGCGCGACCGGCGCGTCGAGATAATCGAAGGCGTGCTCCATCAGCCGCGCGGCGATCTCGGCGCCGACGCCGGACTGCGCCCATCCCTCTTCCACGGTGACGGCGCGGCCGGTCTTCTTCACAGACTCGACCAGCGTCTCGGTATCCATTGGCTTGAGCGTGCGCAGATCGATGACCTCCGCATCGATGCCCTCGCCCGCGAGCTCTTCGGCCGCCTTCAGCGCATAGGACATGCCCATCGACCATGAGATGATGGTCACGTCCTTGCCTTCGCGCGCGATCTTCGCCTTGCCGATCGGCAGCACGAAGTCGTCGAGCTTCGGCACCGGCGAGGAATGGCCGTAGAGAATTTCGTTTTCGAGGAAGATCACCGGATTGGGATCGCGGATCGCCGCTTTCAAGAGGCCCTTGGCGTCGGCCGCGGTCGACGGCGAAATCACCGTCAGACCCGGAATATGCGAATACCAGGCCGAGTAATCCTGACTGTGCTGCGCGGCGACGCGCGCTGCGGCGCCGTTCGGGCCGCGGAAGACGATCGAACAGCCCATCTGGCCGCCGGACATATAGAGCGTCTTCGCCGCCGAATTGATGAGCTGATCCATCGCCTGCATGGCGAAATTCCAGGTCATGAACTCCACGACGGGTTTGAGCCCGGCGAGCGCGGCGCCGATGCCCAGACCGGTGAAGCCGTGCTCGGTGATCGGCGTGTCGATGACACGCTTGTCGCCGAATTCCTGGAGCAATCCCTGCGTCACCTTGTAGGCGCCCTGATACTCGGCGACCTCCTCGCCCATGACGAAGACATCCTTGTCGCGCCGCATCTCCTCGGCCATCGCGTCGCGAAGGGCTTCACGCATGGTCATTGGGACCATCTCGGTGCCTTCGGGAATGTCCGGATCTGGCGCGGCTTTCACTTCGGGCGGCGCGACGGGAGCTCTCTGCTCCTTCTTCGGCGTCGGCGTTTCTGACGCCTTGGCGGTCGGCGTTGCCGCAGGCGGCGCGGATTCCGCGGCCTTCGCCTGCTGCGACGGCTTCACGTCCTTGATTGCGCCCTTGTTCTCGCCTTCGCCGAGGATCAGCGCGATCGGGGTGTTGACCGCAACGTCGGCGGTGCCTTCCGGCACGAGGATCTTGCCGAGCGTCCCTTCGTCGGCCGCCTCGACCTCCATCGTCGCCTTGTCGGTCTCGATTTCGGCGATCACGTCGCCGGATTTGATCGTGTCGCCCTCCTTCTTGAGCCACTTGGCGAGGTTGCCCTTCTCCATCGTCGGGGAGAGCGCGGGCATCAGTACTTCGGTTGGCATGGTCGCTACTGTGTCCTACGCGGGCGGGCGTCTCAGGCGCGGTATACGTTGGTCCAGAGCTCGGATACGTCCGGCTCGGGGTCGTGGGTGGCGAATTCGGCGGCCTCGTTGATGCGGTCGCGCACCTCCGCGTCGACCTTTTTCAACTCGTCTTCCTTGGCGATCTTCTTCTCGAGAATGCGTTGGCGCGCCATGTCGATCGGATCGTGCGTCGTGCGCACCTTGTCGACCTCCTCACGCGTCCGATACTTGGCCGGGTCCGACATCGAGTGGCCGCGATACCGGTAGGTCAGCATTTCGAGGATATATGGCCCCTTGCCGGCGCGGCACCATTCGGCGGCCTTTTTGCCTGCCGCGTTGACTGCGCGAACGTCCATGCCGTCGACCTGCTCGCCCGGAATGTTGAACGACAGGCCCCGCTTCGACAGATCGACCTGCGCGGACGAGCGGGTGATCGACGTCCCCATGGCGTAGCGGTTGTTCTCGATGACGTAGACGACCGGCAGCTTCCAGAGCTCGGCCATGTTGAAGCTTTCGTAGACCTGGCCCTGGTTGGCCGCGCCGTCGCCGAAATACGTGACGGAAATGTTGTCGTTGCCGCGATAGCGGTTGGCGAAGGCAAGCCCGGTGCCGAGGGGCACCTGCGCGCCGACAATGCCATGGCCGCCGAAGAAGCCCTTCTCGACACTGAACATGTGCATCGAGCCGCCCTTGCCCTTCGAATAACCGTGCGAACGGCCGGTCAACTCCGCCATCACGCCCCTGGGCTCCATGCCGGCGGCGATCATATGGCCGTGGTCACGGTAGCCGGTGATTACCTGATCGCCGTCCTTCAGCGCCATCTGCATGCCGACCACGACGGCTTCCTGGCCGATATAGAGGTGGCAGAACCCGCCGATCAAACCCATGCCGTAGAGTTGGCCGGCCTTCTCCTCGAAGCGGCGGATGGTGAGCATCGTCCGGTAGGCGGACAGTTCCTGCTCTTTGCTGAAGTCGGCGATCGGGCCCTTGGGCTGCGCCTTGTCGGGCTGGTCCGCGCTCGGGGTTTTCTGGGCGACCGCCATAGAGTCTCCTTGAGCGGCGTCGGGAAAGATCGATCCGTTCCCATAGCTTAAATCAAACGGAGGCGGAAGCGCACGGCGGCCGGGCAGGCCTGCATCCGCACGAAGCCGTACGCCTCGGTGGATAACGTGTGCCGACGGAACGGGTTGCTAGCGGGGGTGAAGAAGAAGGACGAGGTCCCGCGGGTCGACATAGCCGATCAGGGCCCGCGCACGTTCCTCGAGCATGTCCGGATCGATCCGGTCGGAGCGCAGCAGCGCCACCCGGCGTTCCAGGCCCGCCCGCTCGGTCTTGAGCCCGGCAAGCTCCATCTGCATCGATCCCATCTGCTGGTCGAGGTCCTGTTGCGCGCGCAGGCCGTGCCGGCCGGTGAAGGCGTTCACGGCGAAATAGCCGATGAAAAGCGCGGCAAAAAGGTAGAGACCGATCGCGGTCAGGATGGCGTGGCGGCGACGATGGGAAACCATGCGACGTGACAATGCCGCAGGCCCGTTAAAGCGGGTTTAAGAGCAAAGCCCTCGCGCGGCACTTCGCCGGATTGCCCCGGAATCAGATCCGCGCGCGGATTTCGTTGAGCAGGAAGTTGCCGACGCGCTTGGCGCGATTGCGCAGCACGCGCAAGGCGCCGTGGTCGACGAAATAGGTCAGCAGGATCGAATCGCGCGTCTTGACGCGGTTGTGTACCGGATCGGCCGAGTGCCAGGTGTCATCGCCGACCGCGAAGGCATAACCGCTATTCGGTGCAAACCGCATCTGGGCTTTCTTCGGCATCGAACCGTCGGCCAATTTTTCATGGAAGATGGTGCCGATGTCGGTATTGACTTCATCCGCCGGCAGATAGAGCTGGACGGTGATGCCCTTCCAACTTGTGTCGGTATGCGGCGGGATCAGGTAGCCGGGAATATCGCGCGTCAGAATCGGGATCGGATACATGCCGATGTCGGCGTGGCTTTCGCCAAAGCGCTTCTTCAGGCCCGGCGCGAGGCGGCGCATGAAAGCCTGCTTCACCGGCTGCGAGCACAAAGCGCGGCCGACCACGGCCCACAACGCCTTTTTCTCCGGCGGCAGATTGCGGATGTATTCGGGGAAGAGGTCGATCTTCACCCGTGTATGCGTGCCATCCTCGAGGTCGTGGCCTTTGCTACGGCCATGCATCGGCCGGTAGTCGCGGTTCTGCGGCATGAGCGCGAGCATCTGCGCGTAGACATCGTCCGGGAAGACGCGGTCGAATTCGAGATGGAAGAACGGCTTCTCGACCGCGCGCGCGGCATCGACCGAAGCGGCGATCGATTCCGCGAGACGCGCGACCAGGCGCTGGCGGTCGTGTTGGGGAAAACCCGTCGATTGGTCCATTGAATCACCCCGCTGTCTGGCCGGAGGCCGAACTGCAATTTGCGGGGATTTGCGCCCCGGCGCAAGACGAACCGGCGGACGTGACTACCGCCGCGCTTTCAGCACGCTTCGGCCGCCATATTGGGCCTGGCTACCGAGTTCCTCTTCGATCCGAAGCAGTTGATTGTACTTCGCCGTGCGGTCCGATCGTGCAAGCGACCCGGTCTTGATCTGCCCGCAATTTGTGGCGACGGCGAGATCGGCAATCGTGGAATCCTCGGTTTCGCCGGAGCGATGCGACATCACCGCGGTGTAGGCGGCCTTGTGCGCCATTTCGACGGCGGCGAGCGTCTCGGTCAGCGTGCCGATCTGGTTGACCTTGATCAGGATCGAGTTGGCCATGCCGCCGTCGATGCCCTGCACCAGGCGCTTGACGTTCGTCACGAACAGGTCGTCGCCGACCAACTGGCACTTGCCGCCGACCTTCTCGGTCAGCGCCTTCCAGCCGGCGAAGTCGTCTTCGGCCATCCCGTCCTCGATGGAGACGATCGGATAGCGTCCGACGAGATCGGCAAGATACTGGGCCTGCTCGTTTCCCGAGCGCGTCTTGCCCTCGCCTTCATAGACGTACTTGCCGTCCTTGAAGAACTCGGTCGCGGCGCAGTCGAGCGCGAGCATCACGTCCGCGCCGGCCTTGTAGCCGGCCTTCTCAATTGCCTGCATGACGAAGTCGAGGGCCGCTTCGGCCGACTTCAGGTTCGGTGCGAAGCCACCCTCGTCGCCGACATTGGTATTGTGGCCCGCCGCCTTGAGCGCGGACTTCAGCGTCTGGAACACCTCGACGCCCATGCGCAGACCTTCGGCGAAGGTCGCCGCGCCGGTCGGCATGATCATGAATTCCTGGAAGTCGATCGGATTGTCGGCGTGCACGCCGCCATTGACGATGTTCATCATCGGCACCGGCAGGAGACGGGCCGAGGTGCCGCCGACGTAGCGATAGAGCGGCATCCCGCTCGCCTGTGCCGCGGCTTTTGCGGTGGCGAGCGACACGCCGAGGATGGCGTTGGCGCCGAGACGCGCTTTGTTCGGCGTGCCGTCGAGGTCGATCATGGCCTCGTCGATCTGCACTTGGTCCTCGGCATCCATGCCGCCAATCGTGTCGAAGATTTCGCCATTGACGGCGTCGAGCGCTTTCAACACCCCCTTGCCGAGATATCGCTGCTTGTCGCCGTCGCGGAGTTCGACAGCCTCGTGCGCTCCGGTCGAAGCGCCCGAGGGAACAGCGGCGCGACCGTGCGAGCCGTCCTCCAGCGCCACGTCAACCTCGACGGTCGGGTTGCCGCGGGAATCGAGGATTTCGCGGCCGATGATGTCGACAATGGCTGTCATGTGCTGATCCCGAATGCGTTTGCCGGGCTTCTACAGGATCGACGACCCCCTTGTCATGCCCTGCCACGACAAGGCATGCAGTCCGTCAGAACCCGGCGATAACCCTCGATGGCAAAACGCAGATTACAGCTCGGCCGCCCGGCCCCGATCCCCGCTTCGCCCGACAAGGCGGTGCTCGACCGCGTGCCCAACCCACAGCCCGGCACGAATTACGTCGCCCGCTTCACGGCGCCGGAATTCACCACGCTCTGCCCGATCACCGCCCAGCCCGATTTCGCGCATCTGGTCATCGACTACGTGCCGGCAAAATTCCTGCTCGAGTCGAAGTCGCTCAAGCTCTACCTCACCAGCTTCCGCAATCACGGCACCTTCCACGAGGACTGCACCGTCGCCATCGGCCGGCGGCTGTTCGCGCTGCTCAAGCCGAAGTGGCTGAGGATCGGCGGCTATTGGTATCCGCGCGGCGGCATTCCGATCGACGTGTTCTGGCAGGGCGGAAGGCTGCCCAAGGACGTCTGGGTGCCGGACCAAGGCGTCGCGCCCTATCGCGGCCGCGGCTAGGCCGGCTCGCGCCGCAGCCACTGCGCGCAGGTTAGGCCAACCCCGACCAGCACCGCAGCTCCGACGAGAAGCAGCGGGCGGATGCCGAGACTGCTCGTTAGAGCGACCCCATAAACGGCAGGGCCGACCGCCTGCCCCAGGAAGAAAAAGAAGGAGTGCAGCGCCATCGCCGAGGCGCGTCCGGACGGCGCCAGTTCGCTGGCATAGATCTGAATGACGGCGTGCAGCATGTAGAAGCCGAACCCCAGCAGCATGAAGTTGGCGAATTCGAACGGCCAGGGAAGCGTCGCCGCGATCACCACGAGGCAGAAGCCCATGGCCGAGCCGCCGAGCCGCATCATCCATCGCTCGCCGAGCACCGGCAGGAGCCGCACCACCGACAGGCCGTAGAGTGCGCCGCCGACGCCGAAGCCGGCAATGACGATCCCGGCGATCGAAGCGCGCGTCTCGCCCGCATTGTGCATCATGGTCGCGATGTGCGGGAACACGCCGTACATGAACAGCGCCTCGAGGAAGACGGCGCCGAAGCAGATCTTGGCCAGCGGATTGCGGAAAATCGTGCCGTAAGTCGCAACCGTCGTCTGCAAATCGAATTTGCCGGCGCGCTCCTTGATGCCGCGGAAGCCGGGCATCGCCGCCAGCAGCACCGCCAAGCCGAATCCGCCGAGTGTGAAGAAGACGCCGCGCCAGCCGACGAGATCGGTGACGATGCCGGAGCAGGTGGCGCCGAGGAGGTTGCCCGTCATGATGGCGAACAAAAGCCGCCCCATCGCCACTTGCCGTTCGGCGACCGGCACCATGTCGCCGACCAGCGCAAAGGCGATCGGCACGACGCCGCCGGCGGCGATGCCGGCCACCATGCGCGCACCGAGCAAGACCTCGAAGCTCTGCGCCAGACCGCAAACGATGGTCGCCATCGCGACGAAGAACAGGCACAGCAGCATCAGCCGCGCCTTGCTCCCCATGTCGGCGAGTGCGCCGAGGAAGGGCTGGATCAGGGCGTAAGGCAGCGTGAATGCCGAGGTCAGAAGCGCGGCCGTCGCCGGCTCGACGCCAAGGCCGAAGGCGATCTGCGGGATGATCGGGTCGGTCGAACGCATGAACAGCGAACTGGCGAAAACGACGACGGCAATAAGGTTGAGCGTCCGGGTCATTCCGCGCGATCTGAAACGAGTCAGGCCTTGGCCAGCCGGTCGAATTCAACCAGCTTGCGCAGAAGCGGCTCCATGTCCTTGAGCGGCATCATGTTCGGCCCATCCGAAGGGGCATGGTCGGGGTTCTGATGCGTCTCGATGAACACACCGGCCACGCCAACAGCGACAGCCGCGCGCGCCAGCACCGGCACGAATTCCCGCTCGCCGCCCGAAGACGTGCCCTGCCCGCCCGGCTGCTGCACCGAATGGGTGGCATCGAAGATCACCGGCGCACCGGTCCGTGCGAGGATCGGCAGTGCGCGCATGTCCGACACAAGGGTGTTGTAGCCGAACGAAGCGCCCCGCTCCGTGACGAGCACGTTGGCGTTGCCGGAGCCGGTAATCTTGGCGACGACGTTCGCCATGTCCCAGGGCGCGAGGAACTGCCCTTTCTTGACGTTGACGACCTTGCGGGTCGCTGCGGCCGCGACGAGCAGATCGGTCTGCCGGCACAGGAACGCCGGAATCTGCAGGATATCGACGGCCTCGGCCAACGCGGCGCATTGGTCCGCCTCGTGCACGTCTGTCAGCACCGGCAGCTTCAACGTGTCGCGAATTTCGGCAAACACCGGCAGCGCGGCCTTGAGCCCGACGCCGCGCGCCGAGCCCGCTGAAGTGCGGTTCGCCTTGTCGAACGAGGTTTTGTAGACGAGCCCGACGCCAACCCGCGCGGCGATTTCCTTCAGCGCCGATGCCATCTCGAGTGCATGGGCGCGGCTTTCCATCTGGCAGGGACCGGCGATGAGCGTGAGCGGCAAGGCATTGCCGAAGCGGACGCCGCCGACCGTGACAATGGGATTGGGTTTTTGGCTCAAAAGGACCTCGCGGGCCGCGACCATGAGGCGGCGCGCCGGCCCGGTCAACCGACCGCCGCGAACAGCAGTGTTGCACCGAGCCCGGCCGCGGGCTGCACAACGAGCGCTCCGCCGGCATGGCGCTCCGGAATGCCGGCGGCGCCGAACAGAGCCCGCGCCGCCGCCGGATTGCCGGTGGCAAAGCGCAGTGCCGCAAGCCGCGCGCCGCCCGAAGTTTCAGGCGCGGACACTCCGTAGCGGCGCACGAAATCGGGCCCGGTCATGACCTCGATGGCGCCGCGGGGCAGCGTGATCGCGCAGCCCGATCCATCCTCGCGCATGCGCGCGGCGCCGCTGAAGGCGAGCAGCATGTCGCGATGCGCGATGGGATCGTCAGCGACGATGACCACAGCGGCAATCCCGGTGACGCTGTTGGCGTGAGTCTGGAAGGCCAGATTCCAGAAGTTCTCCGGAAAGTGCTGCTGGCAAGTGGCGAATTGAATTTGCGGCGCTTTGCGGTCTTCCGCGAAGGCAAGCGAGAAGCCGACCTTGACCGTGGAGCCGTCGGGACGCTTCGCCTCGCGCTCGAAACGCAAGCTGTCGGAGGCCGCGATGTTAGCGACACGAAAGTCGGCGACGTCGTGGCCGGAATCCTTCGATTCCAGGACGACCATCGACAGACCTTCGTGCGCCGCGGCGAAGTCGCGGTTGAACGCCGCGAACAGCCTCGAAATCGCATCCTCTCCGAGCTTCTCAGGCTCGACGAAGGCCAACAGCTCGATGAAGCAGCCGGGAAACTGCACGACGTGGTTATGCGTGCCCCACGGATGGCGGTTGCGCGCACCGACGGTAAAGCCAAGTCGGCGGTAGAGCTCGGCGGCGCTGTCGAGATCGCGAACCGCGTGGACGATGTGGTCGAGCCCTCTTGCCATGATCACCCCCCGTGTCGGCGCATCATGGCAATCGTAGATCAGCGCAGCAACAACGCGCCGCCCCGATTCAAGAATGCCGTGACCGAAGGTGGTTACTTCACCGCCGAGAACGAGGTCGGCTGAAGGAACGAATTGGCGATATTGGCGACGAGGGCGCCATCCTTCTCGGTCTCGGCGCGCTTGGCAATCCAGTCGGGATCGGCCTGGAACGCATTCCACTTCTGCTCGCGCTCACCCATCGATCCCCAGGCGAGCATATAGGTGATTTCCTGGTTCGACTCGCCGACCGCAGTGGTCCAGAAGCCGGCCTGGCGGATGCCGTGCTTCTTCCACAGGTCCAACGTGATCGTCTCGAAGCGCTTCAACAGCGCGGGCAATCGTCCCGGGATGGCGCGATAGACACGCAATTCGTAGATCATCTCTCCCCCTGACTTTTATTTCTGATGGACAGCGCGGCACAAGCGCAGGTCGAATTACACGAGTCGGCTGCGCTCCACTGCCGCGCCAATGAACGAGGCGAACAGCGGATGCGGCTCGAACGGCCGCGACTTCAGCTCCGGATGGAATTGAACGCCGATGAACCAGGGATGGTCCTCGTATTCGACGATCTCGGGCAGGATGCCGTCGGGCGACATGCCGGAGAAGCGCATGCCACGCTGTTCGAGGCGATCCTTGTAGCTGGTGTTGACCTCGTAGCGATGACGGTGGCGCTCGGAAATTTCTGTCGACCCGTAAATCTGCGCCACGCGGCTGCCGCGGCTGAGCACCGCGTCATAAGCCCCGAGCCGCATCGTGCCGCCGAGGTCGCCGCCGGCGGCGCGCTTCTCCAAATCGTTGCCTTTGAGCCATTCGGTCATGAGACCGACGATCGGGTCCTGTGTCGCCCCGAATTCGGTCGAGTTAGCCTCGGTGATGCCGCAGAGATTGCGCGCCGCCTCGATGCACGCCATCTGCATGCCAAAGCAGATGCCGAAATACGGCACCTGACGCTCGCGCGCGAACTGCGCCGCCTTGATTTTGCCTTCGGCGCCGCGCTGGCCGAAGCCGCCGGGCACGAGGATGCCGTTGACGTGTTCGAGAAACGGCGCCGGATCCTCGTTCTCGAACACCTCCGATTCGATCCAGTCGAGATTGACCTTGACCTTGTTGGCGATGCCCCCGTGCGACAGCGCCTCGATCAGGGATTTGTAGGCATCCTTCATGCCGGTGTACTTGCCGACGACGGCAATAGTGACGTCGCCCTCCGGATTGCGGACACGCTCGTTGATGAGCTGCCAACGCTCGAGATCGGCCAGCTGCTTTCCCTCGACGCCGAAGGCAGACAGCACTTCCGAGGCCAATCCTTGCGCCGAATAGGCCTCTGGCACGGCATAGATGTTGTCGACGTCGCGCGCCTCGATCACTGCGCTTTCTCGTACATTGCAAAACAGCGCCAGCTTACGGCGCTCGCTCTCCGGGATCGGCCGGTCGGTGCGGCACAGCAGGATGTCTGGCTGTATGCCGATCGAGCGCAGTTCCTTGACCGAGTGCTGCGTCGGCTTGGTCTTTAATTCGCCGGCGCTCGGAATGTAAGGCAACAGCGTCAGATGAATGTACACGGCGTGGTGGCGTGGCAGGTCGTTGCCCATCTGCCGGATGGCCTCGAAGAACGGCAGGCCCTCGATGTCGCCGACAGTGCCGCCGACCTCGCACAGCACGAAGTCGAAGCCCTCATTGCCGTCGCGGATGAAGTCCTTGATGGCGTTGGTAACGTGCGGGATCACCTGGATGGTGGCGCCGAGATAGTCGCCGCGCCGCTCCTTGGTGAGGATGTCCTGGTAGATGCGGCCGGTCGTGATGTTGTCGTGCCGCGTCGCGGGGCGCCCGGTGAAGCGTTCGTAATGGCCGAGGTCGAGGTCGGTCTCCGCCCCGTCGTCGGTGACGAAGACCTCGCCGTGCTGGTACGGCGACATCGTGCCTGGATCGACGTTGAGATAGGGGTCGAGCTTGCGGAGCCGGACCTTGTAGCCGCGTGCCTGGAGCAACGCGCCGAGCGCCGCCGACGCCAGACCTTTACCGAGTGAGGAGACCACGCCGCCGGTGATGAAAATGTACCGCGCCATGGGGCCTAACCTTTAGCGGCCGCGAATCGATTCGACGAGTGCGAAAAATAGCGGGCGGCCTTGCGGGTGTGTGTAGCGGACAAAACAGCCAATGCTCCCATAACTTGCAACGCGAACCTCACGTCATATCGTAACGAAGAAGGGCCGGTCGCCCGGCCCTTCGGAGGTACTTATTTCGACTGCGGCACCGTCGGGCCGCTGGGTGCGGCGGGGGCCGCCGGTTGCTGGCCCGGCTGGCCGCCCCCGAGCTGTTTGAGCAGGCCTCCTGCGCCGCCGAGCGGCGGGGCGCTTCCCGGCGCCGCCGGCGCGGTCGCCGGTTCGGAAGAGCCGCCGATGATTGAGGTCGGCCGCCGGTCGACACCGGCGAGGATCGACAAAATAAGGCTCGTCACGAAGAATAGTCCGGCCAGGATCGCGGTCGCTCGGGTAAGCACATTGGCGGTGCCGCGGCTGGACATGAAGCCGCCGCCACCGCCAATTCCAAGACCGCCGCCTTCCGAGCGCTGCAACAGCACGACGCCGATGAGGGCGAGGACCAGCATCAGGTGAATGACAATGACGACTTGCTGCATGAGGCCAATATTTCCACTCGAACCCATCGGCGCGGGGGCGGGCCCGACCGGTCATTCCTGCTCCATATAGGGAGACGCGGCGGTCTCTACACGATCAGGATCGTTTTTTCCACCCTCGGAGCGGTCATCGATAAGCCGCCGCAATCGCTAGAAAATCCTCGGCTTTTAGGCTGGCGCCGCCGACCAGGGCGCCGTTAACATGACGTACGGTCATGAATTCGGCGGCGTTCGCCGGCTTGACCGAGCCGCCGTACAAGATCCGGATATCGCCGCCGGCCGGACCGAAGCGCCCGATCAGGCGCTCGCGGATGAAGGCGTGCACCAAGGCGACGTCGTCCGCCGACGGGATCAATCCGGTCCCGATCGCCCAGACCGGCTCATAGGCGACGACAAGATTGTCCCCCGCGCCGCCGTCGGGGAGCGAATGGTCGAGTTGGCGGCCCACGACGTCGAGGGTATCGTCCGCCTCGCGTTCCGCCCGGGTTTCGCCGACGCAGACGATCGCCGTGAGCCCTGCCCGCCAGGCGGCTTCCGCCTTGGCACGGACCTCGTCGTCGGTCTCGTGATGATCGGCCCGCCGCTCGGAATGACCGACAATCACGGCGGTGGCGCCGACGTCGGCGAGCATCTCAGCAGCAATATCGCCGGTATGGGCGCCGGAGGCCTTGGCATGGCAATCCTGCCCGCCAATCGCGACAGCCGACCCGCGCGCGGCCTCGGCAAAACGCGCGATCAGGGTCGCCGGCGGGCACACCATCAGATCGGCCGTGCCGGCCAACGCACCGGCCCCGGCAATGATTTTCTTGAGTTCGGCCGTCGACGCCGAGAGGCCGTTCATTTTCCAATTGCCCGCGACCAGGGGGCGTAATCTTGTCGCCGCCATGCGTATGGTTCCCTTTTGCCTGCGGTTAGCAGACCGGCAGGTGCGGCGCCAGAGCCGATCCCTCTTGTGTTGCAGGGCGTTGGAGGGCGGCTTAAAAGGACCGGGTCTCCCGTCATTCACCGAAAACTTAAGACAGGACGAAGTCGCGCGCCCATGCTCCGCAACATCCACAAAGCTTCCTCGACCTGGCTCGGCAAAACCATCATGGCCGTGGTCATGGGCTTTCTCGTCGTGAGCTTCGCGGTGTGGGGCATCGCCGACATTTTCCGCGGAGGCTTCGGCCAGAACGACGTCGCCAGCATCGGCAGCAGCAGCATTTCGATCGAGCAGTTCCGCCAATTTTATAACGACAAGCTTCAGCAGCTCGGCCGCCAGACCGGACGGGTGGTCACGCCGGACCAGGCCCGCGCCCTCGGCCTCGACCGCCAATTGCTCGGGCAGTTGATCGCGCAGGTGACCCTCGACGAGCAGGCGCGCAATCTCCATCTCGGCCTGTCCGATCCCGAGATCGCCAAGCGCATCACCAACGATCCGAACTTCAAGGGCACGAACGGCCAGTTCGACCGCAACAGGTTCGTGCAGGTCATCCGCGAGGCGGGCTATACCGAGCCACGTTTCGTCGCCGAACAGCGCAGCGTGCTGCTCCGGCGCCAGATCGCGCAGACGGTCGGCGGCGACATCCAGGTGCCGACGGTCGCCATGCAGGCCGTCAATCGCTTTCAGAACGAGCGCCGCGACATCGATTTCGTCGTGCTCAGCCCGGCGCAGGCCGGCGATATCCCGGCGCCGACCGACGAGCAGCTCTCCAAGTATTTCGATGAGCGCAAGGCTTCGTTCCGCGCGCCGGAGTACCGCAAGCTGACGCTACTGCCGTTGTCGCCCGCCGAACTGGCCAAGCCGGACCAGGTCAAGGACACCGACGCGAAGGCCTATTTCGATCAGCACCAGGATCAGTACGGGACGCCGGAAAAGCGCGAACTGCACCAGATGGTGTTCCCGGACGAAGCCCAGGCGCAGGCTGCCCACGACGAAATCGCAAAGGGCAAGTCATTCGCCGACGTCGCGAAAGACCGTGGCTTGAAGGCATCCGACATCGATGTCGGCACGGTGACGAAAAAGCAGGTCATCGACCCGGTGGCGGCTGCGGCCGCGTTTTCGCTGCCGCTCAATGAGGTCAGCCAACCGGTCAAGGGCCGCTTCGGCACCTTGCTCCTTCTCGTCACCAAGATCGAGGCGGGCTCGCAGCAGTCCTTCGACGACGTCAAGCCGCAGATCAAGCAGACGATCGCGGAGACTCGCGCGCGCGGCTCGATCAACGATCTCCGCGACAAGGTCGAGGACGAGCGCGCAAGCGGCGCGACGCTGACTGAAACGGCAAAGAAATTCGGCCTCAAAGCGATCACCATCGACGCGATAGATCGCTCCGGCCGCGGTCCGGACGGCAAGCCGGTGGCAATCATGGCTAGCTTTCCGAAGAACCTGCTGACGTCGGTGTTCTCGACCGACGTCGGCGTCGACAATGAGGCGCTGCAACTGCCGAATGGCGGCTCCGTCTATTTCGACGTTTCCGGCGTGACACCATCGCACGATCGCAAGCTCGAGGAGATCAAGCCGCAGGTCGAAGCGAGTTGGCGCGATGAACAGGTCTCGCAGGCACTACAGAAAAAGGCCGACGCCATGCTCGACAAACTCAAGAGCGGCACGAGCCTCGAGCAGGCCGCGACCGAGAATGGTGCGACCGTGCAGAAGGCGATCGACCTCCAGCGCGGCAAGGCCGCACCGAATGTCCCCGCCTCCGTCGTCGACGACGTTTTCAAGACCGCCAAGGATGGCACCGGCAGCGCCGTGGGGCAGAACGACACCCAGCGTTACGTGTTTCGTGTAGCGCAGATCACCGATCCTGCGCTGGACGCCAGCGCGGTCACGGCGCAGCAGGTGAAGACCCTGCTACAGAATTCGTATTCGGACGATCTGGTCGGCGAATACCTGGCGCGGCTCGAAAACGAGTTCAACGTCAGCATCAATCAGTCGGCGGTGAACCAGGTCGTCGGCAGCCCGACCGAACAATAGCCATGCAGATCGAGCCGTCCGAGGACGCCTTTGCCGCGCGTTACGCGCGCGGCGAAGCACAGGTGGTTTGGACGACACTTGTCGCCGATCTGGAAACGCCGGTGTCCGCCTTCCTCAAGCTTGGCGGCGGCAAGGCCATGAGCTTCCTGCTCGAGTCGGTCGAGGGCGGCGCCGTGCGCGGCCGCTATTCGATCATCGGGCTCGAGCCTGACCTCGTCTGGCGCGCCCAGGACGGCAAGGCGTCGATCAACCGCGCCGCGCGGACGAAGCCGGACGCCTTCGAGGCCTGCGCGCCGCCGCCACTCCAGGCGTTGCGCGCGCTGATCGCCGAGAGCCGCATCGCGCTGCCCGATGCTCTGCCGCCGATGGCGGCGGGCGTGTTCGGTTATCTCGGTTACGACATGGTCCGCGAGATGGAGCATCTGCCGGCGAACAAGCCGGACCCGATCGGCATTCCCGACGCGGTCATGGTGCGGCCGACGCTGATCGTCGTGTTCGATGCGGTCAAGGATGCAATGACCGTGGTGACGCCGGTCAGGCCCGAGCGCGGCGTCGACGCCACGGCGGCGCTGGCGCGCGCAATGGAACGCCTCGCCGGTGTCGTCGATGCGCTCGACCGGCCGCTCGACAAGTCGCTCGCCGAATATGTCGAGGGCCCGGTCGACGTTCCGCCGCAGTCGAACATCACGCCGGCCGAATTCGCCGGCATGGTCGCGCGGGCGAAGGAGTACATTGCCGCCGGCGACGCCTTCCAGATCGTGCTGGCGCAGCGCTTCGAGGCGCCGTTTTCGCTGCCGCCCTTCTCGCTCTACCGCGCGCTCCGGCGCACCAACCCGTCGCCCTATCTCTACTTCCTCGATTTCGGCGGTTACGCCATCGCCGGATCGAGCCCGGAGATCCTGGTGAAAGTGGCGCACGACGTGGTCACCATCCGTCCGCTCGCCGGGACCCGACCGCGCGGCGCCACGCCGCACGAAGACAAGGCGCTTGAAGAGGAATTGCTCGCCGATCCGAAGGAGCGCGCCGAGCACCTGATGCTGCTCGATCTCGGCCGTAACGACGTCGGGCGGGTGGCGAAGATCGGAACGGTCACGGTCACGGATCAGTTCTTCGTCGAACGCTTCAGCCACGTCATGCACATCGTCTCCAATGTCGAAGGCAAGCTCGACACGAAATACGACGCCCTCGATGCGCTCGCCGCCGGCTTTCCGGCCGGCACCGTGTCCGGCGCGCCGAAGGTGCGGGCAATGCAGATCATCGACGAGCTCGAAAAGGATAAGCGCGGCCTCTATGCCGGCTGCGTCGGCTATTTCTCCGCCGCCGGCGAGATGGACACCTGTATCGTGCTGCGCACCGCTTTGGTGAAAGACGGCAAGATGTACGTGCAGGCCGGCGCCGGCATCGTCGCCGACAGCAACCCCGCCTCCGAGCAGCAGGAATGCGTCAACAAGGCGAAGGCCTTGTTCCGCGCGGCGGAAGAGGCGCGCCGCTTCGCCAGCGCCGCCAAGCGCGGACAGTGAAAGGAGATCGAGCATGGGCCATGATCACGACCACAGCCACGATCATTCGCACGAGCCGAAGTGGAAGCACGACGGCGTGCGCGTGATTCCGGGCAATACGCTCGATCCCAACACGGCGCAGACGCCCGGCATGGACCGCAAGACCGCTATCAATGCCGCCCGCGCCGGCGCACAGAAACTATGGGCCGGCACCGTCGCCATCCACCCGAATGCCAAGACCGGCGCGCATCACCACGGCGCGCTCGAAAGCGTGATCTTCGTCGTCCGCGGCAAGGCGCGCATGCGCTGGGGCGAGCATCTTGAATTCACCGCGGAGGCCGGCCCGGGCGATTTCATTTTCATTCCGCCTTACGTGCCGCATCAGGAGATCAACGCCAGCCGCGACGAGGTACTTGAATGCGTGCTGGTGCGCTCCGACAACGAGGCGGTCGTCGTCAATCTCGACATCGAGCCCGTCGAAAAGCCCGAGGACGTGCCGTGGATCGATCCGATCCATAAGGCGTGAGGCAGTTTGAGCTGGCGGTGTGCTCGTAAATCGAGATTTGTGAACGCGCCTCGATCCATGTCCCGCTGTCGCTTAACTTCAAATCTTGCGGCTGTCGTATGCCCAGTGTAGCAAAGCCTGTCGCTGACGCGGGTGGCACATGCGGTCGCCGACTTCGCAATGGCGCCTGATCTGCGCCACGTGCCGCCGCATCGTCTTCCAGCGCTTGATCTGACGCGCGTCTTCGACCGCCATCCGCCGACCGAGATAATAGCGGCAATACCATTGAAACCAGCCGCGTGGATCATCGGGGTGGTTCCAACCTTTGTTTCGCCAGACGGACAAAGCTTGGCTGGCATTGACGCCGAAATAATTAAGTGCCGGATCGGTCCTGGACGGCGAAAGCTTCGCGCGCCGAAACCAGTTCGCAGGAAACTCGCCGCGGCAATCGGTCATGCATCTTCCCCCGAAGACACCGACGGCAAGCATCTCTTTGGAGGAGAGCTCAGGGCGAAATTCCGGATCGAAGTTGCGGCCCATCGGCGCGGTCAGTACGTATCGGTAACCGAGTTGCATTGTGTCATTGACGCTGACGGTCTTTGCTCGTTTCGTCATTGAGCGCCAAACTGCGATGTAGCGTGCGTCACGGCACTTCCGCACAGCCAGGTGTTTGGCTACCCGCTTTATGAGTCCACGCGCTACCCAAGCCAGCCCGTCGCCGACCCGGCGAGGATGACGACGCCGAGCAGCAAGCGGTAGGCGACGAAGGGCCAGCTCGAGAACCGCTCGAGGATGCGCATCAGCCCCCAGATCGCGAAGAAGGCCGAGATCGACGCCACCACAAGGCCGACCGCGAGCACGGCCCAGCCGTGCATGCTGAGATGGATTTTGTGCAGCTCGTACAATTCCTTCAATCCGGCAAG
>DATCFB010000117.1:0-39070 GCA_036509755.1 Pseudolabrys sp.
AAAAAATTGATAAGAAAACGCGCGAGAGAGTCGAGGGCTTTTGCATACCCTGCGTGCGTCAGATCATTGACTTGATTGATCCTAAGAAAATTGTGTTCATTGGATTGGGCGCTCTCAAACTGTTCGGGCCGACCAAAGACGATGTTACTAACGATGATAACCGAGTGCTAACCCGCACCGGTCAAGTCGGTGATCGAAGGGCAATCGCTATGCGTCATCTAACTGGCGCGCGCCCGCCGCCGTCTGGCTCTGATCTAGTCCGCATTCGAAAAAGGGTATTGGGCTATTAGGTCCCTTGGCCACAAGCCTTCGGTGCGATCAGCCCAATGTTGCTGATGGGTCGGTTGCGACCGACCACTTCAACACTGAACACGGCCTTTGGCCGCTAGGACCGGAAAGCGCTCGGCTCCAAGCCGTTGCAAAAATCAGGGTTTAGAGCCGGTTTTCGGTTGCCAAAATGACGCAACGTGCGTTGAAATCATTTAGGTTGTTGGCAATCTTCCAAGCTGATGACGACGGTTCGATTCCGTTCACCCGCTCCAGCCTTCGCAACTGCGGTGCTACGGCTCGGCAAGCCCGTTTAGCGCGAAGGCTGCCGCGCCGTAGTTGCGAAGCAACGCAGGCGGGCGAGGCAATTATATCAAAGCCGCCAAGGCCTGCGCTTCCGGCACCACGTCGTGGTCGTAAAGCCGCCTGCGAAAAGTGGCGTGGGCGGAAATCTCGGCGTCGCGCACGCCCAGATCGGAATAGGCCGAGTCGTAACGCATGCCGTTTTCGCGCGCGCCGCGCTGCACCTGCGCCACGCGTTCGCGGCGCAAACGCTCATAAGCGAGTAAAGCCGCCGGCGCAGTTTCGTTATTGGCGCGCGCGAGGATGGTGGCCAGCGCCATGCCATCCTCGATCGATTGATTGGCGCCCTGTCCGAGATGGGGAAGCATCGGGTGCGCGGCATCGCCGAGCAAAGTCAGCCGGCCCTTGGTCCAGACCGGCAGCGGCTCGCGGTCATAGAGCGCCCAGCGAAAGGTCTTTTGCACCTGGCTCAACAGTTGCTCGATGCGCGGATCCCAGCCGGCAAACTCCGCGCGCAGCACCTCGGGGTCGCCGGGGGCCGACCAGGATTCCTTCATCTCCTCGTCAGCCGGGACGAAGCCGACATAATTGATGAGTGCGCCGGCGCGCACCGGGAAAGCGAGGAAGTGTTTGGATTTGCCCAGCCACATAAGCCAGCGGTCGGTCGGCCAATCCGGAACACACTCGTGCGGTAACACGCCGCGATAGGCGACCGAGCCGTGAAAGACCGGCGCGGAGGGTGGAAACACGAATGGCCGAAGTTCGGAATGGATGCCGTCGGCCGCAATTACGATGTCGCTTTCGACAACAGCCCCGTTGGCGAACGTCACCCGGGCTCCGTCTTTGTCTTGCGCGAATGAGACGGCGCGGTGGCCGGTACGAACGACATCGGGGGGCAGGGCCTTGGCCAGAAACTCGACAAAGTCGGCGCGGTGCATGCCGAACGTCGCGTTCCAGCCCGACGAGTCGGTTACCTGGACCGGCGCGATCGGGGCGCCGTCGTGCCGGAAATAGTGGGAGCCTGCGCCGACGCGCGAGCCCCATTTCTCGACCGCGGGGCCGAGCCCCACGCGATCAAGCTGGCGCACACTGTTGGGCGTCAGGAAGACCCCGGCGCCGATTTCGCCCAGCGCCGGGGCCTGCTCATAGACCGAGACCTGGAGGCCTTGGGCGATCAGCGCCTTAGCGGCGAACAGGCCGCCGATCCCGCCGCCAACGATCACGATATTGAGGCGCTTCTCCGCCATCGCCGCTCTCTTTTCGGGGTGGAAGCCGCCTTAACCTTGCCTTTTCCACCCTTGCTTTAGGCCGGTGTATAATGCATGACATCCCCACGGCGGGCCCTTATATGGTCCGCCGTATCCGCTTCCGGAGGAGTGTAGCTCAGTTGGTAGAGCACCGGTCTCCAAAACCGGGGGTCGTAGGTTCGAGCCCTACCACTCCTGCCAGGCGGAGTTACGGGCAAAATTCACCGGCCGCACTAAGTAATAGTCAGTTCGCCCGGAAATTGAGTAAGCAGGATTTGGAATCAGAATGGCAACGTCCCCGTTCAAGTTTCTTCAAGAGGTGCGCGAGGAAACCCGCAAGGTTACCTGGCCATCGCGCAAGGAAACCATGATCACCACCGCCATGGTGTTCGTGATGGTGGCGATTGCCTCGATTTTTTTCCTGCTCGCGGATCAAATCATCCGGATTGCCGTTACCTTCGTGCTCGGCATCGGTAGCTGAAGGTTAGAGACACAGATGAGCGACACCGCAGAAACCACAACGACCCGTCCCAAGCGCTGGTACATCGTCCACGCTTATTCGAACTTCGAGAAGAAGGTCGCCGAATCGATCCGCGAGCAAGCCAAGCAGCGCAATCTGGCCGACCACTTTGAAGAAGTCATGGTGCCCACCGAAACGGTCACCGAAGTGCATCGCAGCCGCAAGGTAAACGTCGAACGCAAATTTTTCCCGGGCTACGTGCTGGTCAAGATGGATCTGACCGACGAAGTCTACCATCTGATCAAGAATACCCCGAAGGTCACGGGCTTCCTCGGTTCCGGCAAGAAGCCGATGCCGATTTCGGACGCGGAAGCCAATCGCATCCTGCACCAGGTGCAGGAAGGCATTGAACGTCCGAAGCCCTCGGTTTCGTTTGAAGTCGGCGAGCAGGTGCGCGTGTCGGATGGCCCATTTGCCTCATTCAACGGCACGGTCGAGGAAGTCGACGAAGCGCGTTCGCGCGTGAAAGTGGCGGTGTCGATCTTTGGCCGCGCTACCCCGGTAGAGCTTGAGTTCGGGCAGGTCGAGAAGCTATAAGGCGTCAGTTCATAGAGGCGTGGGAGGTGAGGCGGTTAAGCCAACCGTCAATATCCGCACCACTACAGGAGTGAGAAATGGCTAAAAAAGTCACTGGATTCCTCAAATTGCAGGTGCCGGCAGGCGCTGCCAACCCGTCGCCCCCGATCGGGCCGGCGCTGGGTCAGCGCGGGCTCAACATCATGGAGTTCTGCAAGGCGTTCAACGCGCAGACCCAGAAGATCGAGAAGAACACACCGATCCCGGTGATCATCACCACCTATCAGGATCGCTCGTTCACCTTCGAGCTCAAGACACCGCCGGTGTCTTATTTCTTGAAGAAAGCCGCCAAACTCGGCAGTGGCTCGAAGACGCCTGGCCGTGAAATAGTCGGTGAAGTCACCCAGAAACAGCTGCGTGAGATCGCCGAGCAAAAGATGAAGGATCTTAACTGCGACACGATCGAAGCCGCGGTGAAGATGATCGCAGGTTCCGCCCGCTCGATGGGCCTCACGGTGGCGGAGTAACGGACATGGCACTCGGAAAACGTACGACATCCATCCGCGAAGGCGTCAATCGCGACAAGTCCTATTCGATCGACGAAGCGGTCAAGATGGTGAAAGAGCGCGCCAAGGCGAAATTCGACGAGACCATCGAGATCGCTATGAATCTCGGCGTCGATCCTACGCACGCGGATCAGATGGTGCGCGGCGTCGTCATGCTGCCCAACGGCTCGGGCCGAACCTTGCGCGTCGGCGTCTTTGCACGCGGCGCCAAGGCGGAAGAGGCCAAGGCAGCGGGCGCCGATGTGGTTGGCGCTGAAGACCTCGTCGAGAAGGTCAACAAGGGCGAGATCAATTTCGACCGCTGCATCGCCACGCCCGATATGATGCCGCTGGTCGGCCGCCTGGGTAAGGTGCTGGGGCCGCGCGGCATCATGCCGAACCCCAAGGTCGGAACGGTCACAATGGATGTCGCCACTGCGGTGAAGGCATCCAAAGGCGGCTCGGTCGAGTTTCGCGTGGAAAAGGCCGGCATCATCCAGGCCGGTGTCGGCAAGGCCTCGTTCACCGAGGGCAAGCTGGTCGAGAACATCAAGGCCTTCGCCGACGCGGTGCAGAAGGCCAAGCCGCCGGGGGCCAAGGGCCACTACATCAACCGGGTGGCGATTTCCTCCACCATGGGTCCGGGGGTCAAAGTCGAGCCGTCTTCCCTGTTTGGCACCGGCGACGCCCACTAAAACCGGGTTTTGCCCCCATTTCGTGGTGGATTTGCGCGAAAAGGGGCTTGGCAAAGCCCATTGGACGCTCTAAATGATGCGCATCGGGCGTGCCGGCCCAGTTTGTCGGCACGCCTTTGCGCGTCTCTAAAATCAATGGTGATTGGACATTATTCCTTTTGGGCATCCCGCCGGGACATCTGAAAGGGAAGGACCGATTTCATTGCTTTGAAGGGCGCGCAAGGCCAGTTCGCCAATGAACTGACCGACCTGTCCAAGACTGCCGGCGCCGAGGTCGCAAGACCAACGCTTAATCCCGGTCCGTCCTACGCAAGTAGGCCGGGCAAACAGAACGGGGCCAGCACAGACGGGGAAACGACCCGAGTTTGCGTATCTCACGATGCGCCAAGTTTGGTTCGAACCTCGGAGACCCGTAACGGCCTCGGCCGCTATCGGGGGGCAGGCTTTCTCGAACGTCGTCCTGCCCGGTTCGCTGCGCGTGAACGGAAATAGCAGGACGGCTGGTCTCAACCCGGCGGCTCCTGCGACTTGCGGCGGGCCGTCATAACCGGAAAGAGCTTGCAGTGGATCGAGCGGCAAAAGCAGAGTCCATCAGCGAACTGAGCGGGGTCTTCAAGACCTCGAACGTCGTGGTGGTGGCTCATTATGCGGGCCTCACGGTCGCCCAGATGCAGATTCTGCGTAAGCAGATGAAGCAGGCGGGCGCACAGGTGAAGGTCGCAAAAAACCGTCTCGCCAAGATTGCACTCAAGGACACCGACGTTGCCTCCATTTCGTCCCTGCTCAAGGGACCGACCGTGCTCGCCTATTCGGGCGACCCGGTGGCGGCACCGAAGGTAGCCGTCGATTTCGCCAAGGCGAACGAAGCGTTCGTCATTCTCGGCGGGTCGATGGGCAAAACAGCTCTGGACCTGAACGGCGTCAAGGCGCTCGCCTCGCTGCCGTCTCTGGATGAATTGCGTGCCAAAATCCTCGGCCTCCTCGTGTCGCCGGCGACCAAGATCGCGCAACTCACCAACGCTCCCGCGGCCAAGGTCGCGCGCGTGATCCAAGCTTACGCTTCCAAGAGCGCAGCTGCGTGACGGCTCACAAGCAAATCTCTGGTTTTCGAACCTATAGGAACGTAAACAATGGCTGACCTGCAAAAAATCGTCGACGAATTGTCGACCCTGACCGTCCTGGAAGCGGCGGATCTGGCGAAGATGCTCGAAGAAAAGTGGGGTGTCTCTGCTGCTGCCGCTGTTGCGGTGGCGGCCGGTCCCGCGGGCGGCGGCGCTGCCGCTGCCGAAGAGAAGACCGAGTTCACCGTGATGCTTGTCGCCGCCGGCGAGAAGAAGATCGAGGTGATCAAGGAAGTGCGTGCGCTCACCGGTCTCGGCCTGAAAGAGGCCAAGGATTTGGTCGAGGGCGCGCCCAAGGCCGTCAAGGAAGGCGTGAACAAAGAAGAAGCCGACAAGATGAAGGTCACGCTCGAAAAGGCCGGCGCAAAGGTTGAGCTCAAGTAGGCGAGTGCCTATCTGACCGATGTCCCCGGGGCCTAAAGCTCCGGGGGTTTCGACGGAAAAGTGAAGTGTGCGGCGGTTCGGGCGAGGCCCGAATCACATAGAAACGGGTAGCCCCGACGCCTGTCCTGATGGTCGCGATGGATTGCGACCGCCAGGAGAGGCGCCCGCGCTGGCCGCCAAAATCTAATCGAAAGAAAGTGACGATGGCGCAGACATTTACCGGTCGCAAGCGCGTAAGGAAATTTTTCGGATCAATCAAAGAAGTAGCGGAGATGCCGAACCTCATCGAGGTTCAGAAGGCATCTTACGACCAGTTCCTCCTGGTCAAGGAACCCGAGGGCGGCCGTCCCGATGAGGGCCTGCAGGCGGTTTTCCGCTCGGTTTTTCCGATCTCGGATTTTTCCGCCTCATCGATGCTGGAGTTCGTGAAATACGAATTCGAGCCGCCGAAATATGACGTCGACGAGTGCCGCCAGCGCGGCATGACCTATGCCGCGCCGCTCAAGGTGACGCTGCGGCTGATCGTGTTCGATATCGACGAAGAGACGGGTGCGAAGTCGGTCAAGGACATCAAGGAGCAGGATGTCTACATGGGCGACATTCCGCTCATGACCAACAACGGCACCTTCATCGTCAACGGAACCGAGCGCGTTATCGTTTCGCAGATGCATCGCTCGCCCGGTGTGTTCTTCGATCACGACAAGGGTAAGTCGCATTCCTCGGGCAAGCTGCTGTTCGCCGCCCGTATCATTCCCTATCGCGGTTCCTGGCTCGACATCGAATTCGACGCCAAGGACATCGTCTATGCGCGCATCGATCGCCGCCGCAAGATTCCGGTGACGTCGCTGCTGTTCGCGCTCGGACTTGATGGCGAGGAAATTCTCGCCACGTTCTTCAAGCACGTGACCTACAAGCGCGCCAAAGAAGGCTGGCGCGTGCCCTTCGATGCCAACCGGCTCAAAGGTTACAAGGCGGTCAACGATCTGGTCGATGCCGACACCGGCCGCGTCGTGGTCGAGGCCGGCAAGAAGATCACCGTGCGCCAGGCCCGCCAGCTCTCCGAGAAGGGCCTCAAGCACCTTCGCATGACGGATGACGAGTTGATCGGTCACTACATCGCCGAGGATCTCGTCAACACCAAAACCGGCGAAATCTACATGGAAGCCGGCGCCGAGATCGACGAAAAGAACCTCAAGGTTCTGATCGAGAACGGTTACAAGGAATTGCCGCTGCTCGACATCGATCACGTCAACGTCGGCGCCTATATCCGCAACACGCTCACGGTCGATAAGAACATGACGCGCGAAGACGCGTTGTTCGACATCTATCGCGTCATGCGCCCGGGCGAGCCGCCGACCGTGGACACCGCCGAGGCGATGTTCCGTTCGCTGTTCTTCGATTCAGAACGCTACGACCTCTCGGCCGTCGGCCGCGTGAAGATGAACATGCGTCTCGAACTCGACGCGCCCGACACCATGCGCGTGCTGCGCAAGGAAGACATCATTTCCGTCATCAAGACGCTGGTCGATCTTCGCGACGGCAAGGGTGAGATCGACGACATCGACCATCTCGGCAATCGCCGGGTGCGCTCGGTCGGCGAGTTGATGGAAAACCAGTACCGCATCGGTTTGTTGCGCATGGAACGCGCGATCAAGGAGCGCATGTCGTCGGTCGATATCGACACCGTCATGCCGCAGGATTTGATCAACGCGAAACCAGCGGCCGCCGCGGTGCGCGAGTTCTTCGGCTCCTCGCAGCTTTCGCAGTTCATGGACCAGACCAATCCGCTGTCCGAGATCACGCACAAGCGTCGTCTTTCGGCGCTTGGTCCTGGCGGTCTGACGCGCGAGCGCGCCGGCTTCGAAGTGCGCGACGTGCATCCGACGCATTACGGACGCATCTGTCCAATCGAGACGCCGGAAGGGCCGAATATCGGCCTGATCAATTCGCTCGCGACTTATGCGCGGGTGAATAAATACGGCTTCGTCGAGACGCCTTATCGCAAGGTCAAGGATGGCCGGGTCACCGATGAGGTGATTTATCTCTCCGCGATGGAAGAGGGTCGCTACACCGTAGCCCAAGCCAACGCGACGATGGATAACCGCGGCCGCTTCACCGAGGAGATGATCATCTGCCGCCACGCCGGCGACGTGCAGGTTTATCCGCGCGACAAAGTCGACTTCATGGACGTGTCGCCCAAGCAACTTGTGTCGGTCGCAGCAGCCCTCATTCCGTTCCTGGAGAATGACGACGCCAATCGCGCGCTGATGGGCTCCAACATGCAACGGCAAGCCGTGCCGCTGGTTCGCTCGGAAGCGCCATTCGTCGGCACCGGTATGGAAGGCGTGGTCGCGCGCGATTCAGGCGCTTCGATCTCGGCCCGCCGCACCGGCATCGTCGATCAAGTGGACGCCACGCGTATCGTCGTTCGCGCCACCGGTGAAACCGATCCGACCAAGCCCGGCGTCGATATCTACCGCCTGATGAAATATCAGCGCTCGAACCAGAACACCTGCATCAACCAGCGTCCGCTGGTGAAGGTCGGTGACGAGGTCGAGAAGGCCGACATCATCGCCGACGGTCCTTCGACCGATCTCGGCGAATTGGCGCTCGGCCGCAACGTGCTGGTCGCGTTCATGCCGTGGAACGGCTACAATTTCGAGGACTCGATCCTGCTCTCCGAGCGGATCGTGAAAGACGACGTATTCACGTCCATCCACATCGAAGAGTTCGAAGTGATGGCGCGCGACACGAAGTTGGGCCCGGAGGAAATCACCCGCGACATCCCGAACGTCTCGGAAGAGGCGCTCAAGAATCTCGACGAGGCGGGCATCGTCTATATCGGCGCCGAAGTTCACGCCGGTGACATCCTGTGCGGCAAGATCACGCCCAAAGGCGAAAGCCCGATGACGCCGGAAGAAAAACTTCTGCGCGCCATCTTCGGCGAAAAAGCCTCCGACGTGCGCGACACCTCGTTGCGCGTTCCTCCTGGCGTTCAGGGAACGGTCGTCGAAGTGCGCGTGTTCAATCGGCACGGCGTCGAGAAGGACGAGCGCGCGCTCGCCATCGAGCGTGAAGAGATAGAACGTCTCGCCAAGGACCGTGACGACGAACAGGCGATCCTTGACCGCAACGTGTATGGCCGTCTGGCGGAATTGCTCGAAGGCCGGCAGGGCATCGCCGGTCCGAAAGGCTTCAAGAAGGACAGCAAAATCACCAAGTCGGTGCTCGATGAGTATCCGCGCTCGCAGTGGTGGCAGTTTGCTTCGCCCAACGACAAGCTGATGGCCGAGATCGAGGCGATCCGGAAGCAGTACGACGAGTCGAAGAAGCTCCTGGAGCAGCGCTTCCTCGACAAGGTCGAAAAACTCCAGCGCGGCGACGAACTTCCGCCCGGCGTGATGAAGATGGTCAAGGTCTTCGTCGCGGTGAAGCGCAAGATTCAGCCGGGCGACAAGATGGCGGGCCGCCACGGCAACAAGGGCGTGGTGTCCAAGATCGTGCCGCAAGAGGACATGCCGTTCCTGGCCGATGGCCAGCCGGTCGACATCGTGCTCAATCCGCTCGGCGTGCCGAGCCGTATGAACGTCGGCCAGATTCTGGAAACCCATCTCGGCTGGGCTTGCGCAGGCCTCGGTCTCAAGATCGGGCAGGCGGTCGACCTCTACAATTCCAGCACCGGCAAGCACGACTCCAAGCCGTTGAAGGAAATTCTCAAGAAAGTCTATGGCGACGACGAGACCATCAAGTCCTTGGACGAAGAGGGATTGATCGAGCTCGGCGGCAACCTCCGTCACGGCGTTCCGATTGCGACGCCGGTGTTCGATGGCGCCAAGGAAAAAGACATCGAAGCGATGCTCGACCTGGCCGGTATGAACCATTCGGGTCAGTCGTCGGTTTATGACGGACGCACCGGCGAGAAGTTCGATCGTCAGGTGACGGTGGGCTACATCTACATGCTCAAGCTGCATCATCTGGTGGACGACAAGATCCACGCCCGTTCGATCGGTCCTTACTCGCTGGTTACCCAGCAACCGCTCGGCGGCAAGGCCCAATTCGGCGGGCAACGTTTCGGCGAAATGGAAGTGTGGGCGCTCGAAGCTTACGGCGCCGCGTACACCTTGCAGGAAATGCTCACCGTGAAGTCGGACGACGTCGCCGGCCGTACCAAAGTGTACGAAGCGATCGTGCGCGGTGACGACACGTTCGAAGCGGGCATTCCGGAAAGCTTCAACGTGCTGGTCAAGGAAATGCGCTCGCTCGGCCTCAACGTCGATCTGCACAATTCCAAAGCCCAGGGACGTGGTGGCGAGAATGCGGAAGCTGCCGAATAATTAGCGGAACGGCGGGGCGTCTAGCCCCGCCGCTTATCGCAGCGTGATGAGATAGATGGAATTTAGCCGGCGACGGCCGGTTTAGCGGAGAATGCGATGAACCAAGAAATTATGAATCTTTTCAGCCCGCAAGCGCCGGCTCAGGTCTTCGACCAGATCCGGATTTCGATCGCGAGCCCGGAAAAGATTCTGTCGTGGTCCTACGGCGAGATCAAGAAGCCGGAAACCATCAACTACCGTACCTTCAAGCCCGAGCGCGACGGCCTGTTCTGCGCGCGCATCTTCGGGCCGATCAAGGATTACGAGTGCTTGTGCGGCAAGTACAAGCGCATGAAGTACAAGGGCATCATCTGCGAGAAGTGCTCGGTCGAAGTGACGCTCAGCCGCGTGCGGCGCGAGCGCATGGGCCATATCGAATTGGCAGCGCCGGTCGCGCACATCTGGTTCCTCAAGTCGCTGCCGAGCCGCATCGGTTTGCTGCTCGACATGACGCTGAAGGATCTCGAGCGGATTCTGTACTTCGAATATTACGTCGTGCTTGAGCCGGGTCTCACCCCCCTCAAGGACCGCCAGCTCCTGTCCGAAGAGGAATACCTCAAGGCGCAGGAAGAATTCGGCGGCGACAGCTTCACCGCCACGATCGGCGCGGAAGCTATTCGCGAAATGCTCAAGGCGCTCGATCTCGACAAGATGCAGGCCGAATTGCGCGCCGGCATCGGCGAGACCGAAAGCGACATCAAGAAAAAGAAGATCGCCAAGCGGCTCAAGCTAATCGAGGCCTTCATCGCCTCCGGCAACAAGCCGGAATGGATGATCCTCACGGTTGTTCCGGTGATCCCGCCCGATCTGCGCCCGCTGGTGCCGCTCGATGGCGGCCGCTTCGCCACGTCGGATCTCAATGATCTCTACCGCCGCGTCATCAACCGCAACAACCGCTTGAAGCGGCTGATCGAGCTGCGTGCGCCCGATATCATCATCCGCAACGAAAAGCGCATGCTGCAGGAAGCGGTCGATGCGCTGTTCGACAACGGCCGCCGCGGCCGCGTCATCACTGGCGCCAACAAGCGCCCGTTGAAGTCGCTCGCCGACATGCTCAAGGGCAAGCAGGGCCGTTTCCGCCAGAACTTGCTCGGCAAGCGCGTCGACTACTCCGGCCGTTCGGTGATCGTGGTCGGTCCCGAACTCAAGCTGCATCAGTGCGGTCTGCCGAAGAAAATGGCGCTCGAACTGTTCAAGCCATTCATCTATTCGCGGCTCGATGCCAAGGGTCTGTCCACCACGGTCAAGCAGGCCAAGAAGCTGGTTGAGAAGGAAAAGCCGGAAGTTTGGGACATCCTCGACGAGGTGATCCGCGAACATCCGGTGCTGCTCAACCGCGCGCCGACTTTGCATCGTCTCGGCATCCAGGCTTTCGAACCGGTGCTGATTGAAGGCAAGGCGATCCAGTTGCATCCGCTGGTCTGCGCCGCGTTCAACGCCGATTTCGACGGCGACCAGATGGCCGTGCACGTTCCGCTGTCGCTCGAAGCGCAGTTGGAAGCGCGCGTGCTGATGATGTCGACCAACAACATTCTGCATCCCGCGAACGGACAGCCGATCATCGTGCCGTCGCAGGACATCGTGCTTGGGCTCTATTATCTCACGCTTCAACGCGAGGGCGGCCCCGGCGAGAACAAGGCCTTCGGCGACATGGCGGCGATCGAACATGCGCTGCATGCCAACGCTATCGGCCTGCACACCAAGATCCGCTACCGCTGGGAAGGCGTCGACGAGAAGGGCAAGCCGTATCTGAAATGGTACGAGACTACGCCCGGCCGCGTCATCCTCGGCAATGTGCTGCCGCGCAGCGTGAAAGCGCCTTTCGATGTCGTCAACAAGCTGATGACGAAGCGCGAAATCTCCGGGATGATCGATCAGGTCTACCGCCACTGCGGTCAGAAAGAGACGGTTATTTTCTGCGATCGCATCATGTCGCTCGGATTTTACCACGCGTTCAAGGCCGGCATCTCGTTCGGCAAGGACGATATGGTGGTGCCGCACTCGAAGTGGAAATCGGTCGAGAACACGCGCGAACTCGCAAAGGAGTTCGAGCAGCAATACAACGACGGCCTCATCACGCAGGGCGAGAAGTACAACAAGGTGGTCGACGCCTGGTCGAAGTGCACCGAGGCGATCGCCGATGCCATGATGAAGGAAATCTCGTCGGTCAAGAAAGACAAGGAAGGACGCGACGAGCAGGTCAACTCGATCTACATGATGGCGCACTCCGGCGCGCGCGGTTCGCCCGCGCAGATGCGCCAACTCGCCGGCATGCGCGGCCTGATGGCCAAACCGTCGGGCGAGATCATCGAGACCCCGATCATCTCGAACTTCAAGGAAGGCCTCTCGGTGCTCGAGTACTTCAACTCGACGCACGGCGCCCGTAAGGGTCTCGCCGATACCGCCTTGAAGACGGCGAACTCTGGCTACCTGACGCGGCGTCTGGTCGACGTGGCGCAGGATTGCATCATCACCTCGTACGATTGCGGCACCAAGAACGGCATCAAGGTGCGCGCCATCATCGACGCCGGCACCGTTGTGGCGCCGTTGGCCATTCGAATCCTCGGCCGCACCACGGCGGAGGATGTCAAGGACCCGGCCAGCAACAAGATGGTGGTCAAGCGCGGCACTCTGCTCACCGAGCCGGAGGTCGAGATGATCACCAATGCGGCTGTTCAGGAAATGAAGATCCGCTCGGTGCTCACCTGCGAATCCAAGAATGGCGTCTGCGGCGCTTGCTACGGACGCGATCTTGCCCGCGGCACACCGGTCAATATGGGCGAGGCGGTGGGTGTCATCGCCGCGCAGTCGATCGGCGAGCCGGGCACGCAACTCACCATGCGCACGTTCCACATCGGTGGCGCGGCGCAGATTTCGGAGCAGTCGTTCATCGAGTCAAACTTCGACGGCAAGATCAAGATCAAGGGCAAGAACATCGCCACCAATTCGGATGGCGATAACGTGGCCATGGTCCGCAACATGGTCGTCGCGGTGCTCGATCAGGACGGCACGGAACGCGCGCATAACCGTATCCCTTACGGCGCGCGCATGAAGATCGCCGACGGCGACAAGATCAAGCGCGGCCAGCGCATCGCCGAGTGGGATCCCTACACGCGGCCCATCCTTACCGAAGTCGAAGGCTCGATTGCCTTCGAGGACATGGTGGACGGTCTGTCGATGTCGGAAGCGCTCGACGAATCGACCGGCATCGCCAAGCGCGTGGTTATCGACTGGCGCACGGGCTCGTCCCGTAACCAGGCCGACCTGCGACCGGCGATTGTGATCAAGTCGGGCAACAAGTTGCTCAAGCTCGCCCGTGGTGGTGATGCCCGATACATCCTCGCGGTCGACGCGATCATCTCGGTCGATCCTGGCGGCCACGTGAAGGCGGGCGACGTGATCGCGCGCATTCCGACCGAAAGCGCCAAGACACGCGACATCACCGGTGGTCTGCCGCGTGTGGCGGAACTGTTCGAAGCACGCAAGCCGAAGGATGCGGCGATTATCGCCGAGATCAGCGGCACCGTGCGCTTCGGCAAGGACTACAAGAACAAGCGTCGCTTGACGCTGGAGCCGACGACCAAGGGCGACGAGCCCAAGGAATATCTGATCCCCAAGGGCAAGCACATCCATCTGCAGGATGGCGACGTTATCGAGAAGGGCGATTATATCGTCGAAGGCAATCCCGCCCCGCACGATATTCTCGCCATCAAGGGCGTCGAGGAACTTGCGTCTTATCTGACGAACGAGATCCAGGAGGTCTACCGCCTGCAGGGCGTGAACATCAACGATAAGCACATCGAGGTGATCGTTCGCCAGATGCTGCAGAAGGTCGAGATCGACGACACGGGCGAAACCGAGTTGCTGCAAGGCGAGCAGCTCGACAAGACCGAGCTCGACGAAATCAACGCGCGTGCAGCGCTCGACAAGAAGAAGCCGGCGAGCGGACATCCCGTTCTGCTCGGCATCACCAAGGCGAGCCTGCAGACGCGTTCGTTCATCTCGGCGGCGTCGTTCCAGGAGACCACGCGCGTGCTCACCGAGGCCGCGGTCAACGGCAAGGCGGATACGCTCGATGGGCTCAAGGAAAACGTCATCGTTGGCCGCCTGATCCCGGCCGGTACCGGTGCAATGATGGACGAGTTGCGCGAAGTCGCGGTCAAACGCGACGCCCTCATCCTCGAGGAACGCGAGAAGGACGCAGCCAAAGCCGCGGCCAAGGCGGAAGCCGAGGCGGCCCCTGCGCTGCCGGCGGCGGAGTAGGCCGCAGCTTCAACCGACAATCGAAAGGGCCGCCCGGTTGGCGGCCCTTTTGCTTTGGTGTTTTCTTGGCATTTCCCACCTTGGTAACTACATGAGGGGGAACGCCGGCGAAGGGCCTGAAACCTTCGATTTTCCGGCCCTTTTCGCCTTGACTTGACCGAGTCGGGCCGATACACACGCGACACTTTACGGCAGGCGGTGAGCTTCGCTTGCTCGGAACGGCCGCCCGGCTAACCCTTTGAGATTGTTTCGTTATTCTCGAAGCTTGGCCGGCGCATCGCCTCGACGGATGAAGCTCAAACGCTGCCACTGACAGCCACTGTCAGACTTGAGGGTGAACGTCCGCGCTGCCTTGCGCATCGTGGTCGTCCGGAACGAAAGAGCGCCCCCGCTATCTCGGCGGATGGCGCGATTTCGTTTTGCGCGTGGAAAGACGCGCGGAAATGCCGGAGCGATAAGCCCATTCGACGGGCGGACCGCTGTCCGCGTGAAGTGCGAAGGCGAAAGCCTTTAACGATTCCGGGCAGGTTTTGCCCAAACGAGAGTAGCGAAGCAACGATGCCGACGATCAACCAGTTGATTGCCAAGCCGCGCAAGCCCCTGCGGGTGCGTGTGACGGCGCCGGCGCTCGAGTCATCGCCGCAAAAGCGCGGCGTCTGCACGCGCGTCTACACCACGACGCCGAAGAAGCCGAATTCGGCGCTGCGCAAGGTGGCCAAGGTACGTCTGACCAACGGCTTCGAGGTGATCGGCTATATCCCGGGCGAAGGCCACAATCTGCAGGAACATTCGGTGGTGATGATCCGCGGCGGTCGCGTGAAGGATCTGCCGGGCGTTCGTTATCACATCCTGCGCGGCGTGCTCGATACCCAGGGCGTCAAGAACCGCAAGCAGCGCCGTTCGAAATACGGCGCCAAGCGCCCCAAATAATCGGAAACGAACATGTCCCGCCGCCACGCAGCAGAAAAGCGCGAAGTCATCCCGGACCCGAAGTTCGGCAACGTCGTCGTCAGCAAGTTCATGAATGCCGTGATGTATGCCGGCAAGAAATCGGTCGCTGAAGGCATCGTCTACGGCGCGCTCGAAATGATCGAGAGCAAGACCAAAGCGAGCCCGCTCACCGTGTTCCAGCAGGCGCTGGACAACGTGATGCCGTCAATCGAAGTGCGTTCGCGCCGCGTCGGCGGCGCCACCTACCAGGTGCCGGTGGAAGTGCGCACCTCGCGCCGTCAGGCGCTCGGCATTCGCTGGATCATCATTGCCGCGCGCGAGCGCAACGAAAAGACCATGACCGAGCGGCTCTCGGCTGAGCTGCTCGACGCATCAAATAACAGGGGAAACGCCGTCAAAAAGCGCGAGGACACCCACAAGATGGCGGAAGCCAACCGGGCCTTCTCGCATTACCGCTGGTGATGGCGAACAACCTCAAGGAATTGAACTGACATGCCCCGCGTCCACCCTATCGAGGACTACCGCAATTTCGGCATCATGGCTCACATCGATGCCGGGAAAACCACGACTACGGAGCGGATCCTCTATTATACCGGCAAGAGCCATAAGATCGGCGAGGTGCATGAAGGCGCCGCGACGATGGATTGGATGGAGCAGGAGCAGGAACGCGGCATCACCATCACCTCGGCCGCGACCACCGCGTTCTGGAAAGAAAAGCGCCTCAACATCATCGACACGCCAGGCCACGTCGATTTCACCATCGAAGTGGAGCGTAGCTTACGCGTGCTCGACGGCGCCGTCGTGGTGCTCGACAGCAATCAGGGCGTCGAGCCGCAGACCGAAACGGTTTGGCGCCAAGGCGACAAATACAAAGTGCCGCGCATCGTGTTTGCCAACAAGATGGACAAGATCGGCGCCGACTACTTCAAGTGCATGGACGACATCAAGACTCGCCTCGGCGCCAAGCCCGTGGCGATCCAGCTTCCGATCGGTAGCGAGCAGAATTTCAAAGGTCTCATCGACCTGGTGCGCATGAAGGGCGTGGTCTGGGCCGACGAAAACCTCGGCGCCGACTATCACGACATCGATATTCCGGCCGACATGCTCGATCAGGCCAACGAATACCGCGACAAGATGATTGAGGCTGCCTGCGAACTCGACGATGACGCGGCCACCGCTTACCTCGAAGGCAAGATGCCGGACGAGGCGACTCTCAAGAAACTCATCCGTAAAGCCGTGATCACCGGCGCTTTCTTCCCGGTGCTGTGCGGCTCGGCGTTCAAGAACAAGGGCGTGCAGCCGCTGCTCGACGCCGTCGTCGATTACCTGCCGAGCCCGCTCGACGTGCCGCCGATCCACGGCATCAATCCCGACAATGGCGAAGACGTCATTCGTGAGCCAAAGGACACCGCCCCGCTGGCGCTGCTCGCCTTCAAGATCATGGACGATCCCTTTGTCGGCACCATCACCTTCTGCCGCATCTATTCCGGCACGCTGACCAGTGGCACCGGCGTCATTAACTCGACCAAAGAGCGCAAAGAGCGCATCGGCCGCATGCTGTTGATGCATGCGAACAACCGCGAAGACATCAAGGAAGCCTTTGCTGGCGATATCGTCGCGCTGGCCGGCCTCAAGGAAGTGCGCACCGGCGACACGCTGTGCGATGCCAAGCAGCCGGTGATCCTGGAAAAGATGGAATTCCCAGATCCGGTGATCGAGATCGCGATCGAGCCGAAGTCGAAGGCCGATCAGGAAAAGCTCGGCGTCGCGCTGGCCAAGCTGGCCGCCGAGGACCCGTCGTTCCGCGTCTCCACCGACCACGAGAGCGGCCAGACCATCCTCAAGGGCATGGGCGAACTGCATCTCGACATCAAGGTCGACATTCTCAAGCGCACCTACAAGGTCGATGCCAATATCGGCGCGCCGCAGGTGGCCTTCCGCGAGAAGATCACCCAGAAGGTCGAGCACGATTACACCCACAAGAAGCAGACGGGCGGTTCGGGTCAGTTCGCGGCGATCAAGATCATTGTCGAGCCGACGCCTCCCGGCACGCCGTTCGAATTCGAGAACGAAGTGGTTGGCGGCACCGTGCCGAAGGAATACATCCCGGGCGTCGAGAAGGGCTTGGAGTCGGTGCTCGGCTCGGGCGTGCTCGCCGGTTTCCCGGTGGTGGACCTCAAAGTGACGCTGATCGACGGCAAGTACCATGACGTCGACTCTTCGGCGCTGGCGTTCGAAATCTGCGCGCGCCAATGCCTGAAGGAAGCGATGCAAAGGGCGCGTCCCGTCCTGCTCGAGCCGATCATGAAGGTCGAATGCGTGACGCCGGAGGATTACACCGGTTCCGTCATCGGCGATCTCAATTCGCGGCGCGGGCAAATCCAGGGACAGGACATGCGCGGCAACGCCAACGTCATCAATGCAATGGTGCCGCTGATGAACATGTTCGGTTACGTCAATACGTTGCGGTCGATGTCACAGGGCCGCGCCACCTTCACAATGCAATTCGATCACTACGCCGAGCTGCCGGCCGCCGTATCGGCGGAAGTCCAGAAAAAGTTCGCGTGATAGCGATCGCAACCTTACGGATCTGAACGGAGAGTTACATGGCAAAAGAGAAATTTCTTCGCAATAAGCCGCATTGCAATATCGGTACGATCGGTCACGTCGACCACGGCAAGACTACATTGACCGCGGCGATCACCAAGGTGCTGTCGGAAACCGGCGGCGCCACCTTCACCGCCTACGACCAGATCGACAAGGCGCCCGAGGAAAAGGCCCGCGGCATCACCATCTCGACAGCGCACGTCGAATACCAGACCGCGGCGCGCCATTACGCGCACGTCGACTGTCCCGGCCACGCCGACTATGTGAAGAACATGATCACGGGTGCCGCCCAAATGGACGGCGCTATCCTGGTGGTGTCGGCCGCCGACGGCCCGATGCCGCAGACCCGCGAGCACATCCTGCTCGCCCGGCAAGTTGGCGTTCCCGCTCTCGTTGTGTTCATGAACAAAGTGGACATGGTGGACGATCCGGAATTGCTTGAACTTGTCGAGCTCGAGGTTCGCGAGCTTCTGTCGAAGTACAATTTCCCGGGCGACAAAATCCCGATCGTCAAGGGCTCGGCCCTGATGGCGCTCGAAGGCAAGGACGAGAAGCTCGGCAAGGAAGCCATCAACGCGCTGATGAAGGCGGTTGACGAATACATTCCGCAGCCGGAGCGCCCGAAGGATCAGCCGTTCCTGATGCCGGTGGAAGACGTGTTCTCGATCTCCGGCCGCGGTACCGTGTGCACCGGCCGCATCGAGCGCGGCATCATCAAGGTCGGCGAGGAAGTCGAGATCGTCGGCATCAAGCCGACCACCAAGACGGTCGTCACCGGCGTCGAGATGTTCCGCAAGCTGCTCGATCAAGGCGAGGCGGGCGACAACGTCGGCTGCCTGCTGCGCGGCACCAAGCGCGAGGAAGTCGAGCGCGGCCAGGTGCTGTGCAAGCCCGGCTCGGTCAAGCCGCACACCAAATTCAAGGCCGAAGCTTACATCCTGACCAAGGAAGAGGGCGGCCGTCATACTCCGTTCTTTACCAACTATCGGCCGCAGTTCTACTTCCGCACCACCGACGTGACCGGCGTCGTGACGCTGCCGGCGGGCACCGAGATGGTGATGCCCGGCGACAACATCGCGATGGAAGTGACGCTGATCGTGCCGATCGCCATGGAAGAGAAGCTCCGTTTCGCCATTCGCGAGGGCGGCCGCACCGTCGGCGCCGGCGTGGTGGCGAGCATCATCGAGTAAGGCTCCGTGCGGCCCCCGCGCAAGCGGGGGCCGACAAGCTTCGCAAGCATTCGTGTCTGTGCCCCTGGGTCGCCGCTCGGCGGTTGAAGCAGGGGATGAGAGAACCAAAATGAACGGCCAGAATATCCGGATCCGGCTCAAGGCGTTCGACCACCGCATCCTCGATGCGTCGACGCGCGAGATCGTGAACACGGCCAAGCGCACGGGCGCCCAGGTCCGCGGTCCGATTCCGCTGCCGACGCGCATCGAGAAGTTCACGGTGAACCGCTCGCCGCACGTCGACAAGAAGAGCCGCGAACAGTTCGAGATGCGTACGCATAAGCGCCTTCTCGACATCGTCGATCCGACGCCGCAGACCGTGGACGCGCTGATGAAGCTCGACCTCGCGGCCGGCGTCGACGTCGAGATCAAGCTCTAAGGCCTGAGGAATTTTGACATGCGTTCCGGAGTGATCGCGCAGAAGATGGGGATGACCCGGGTGTTCACCGATGCCGGTGAGCACGTGCCGGTGACGGTGCTGCGCCTCGCGCAGTGCCAGGTGGTCGCCCATCGCACCAAGGACAAGAACGGCTACGTCGCGCTGCAGCTCGGTTCGGGCGCGCGCCGTACCAACAATATGAGCAAGGCCGACCGCGGCTATTTCGGCAAGGCGAACGTCGAGCCGAAGCGCAAATTGGCCGAGTTCCGCGTCAGCGACGACGCGGTGATCCCGGTCGGCGCCGAGATCACGGCCGACCATTTCGTGCCGGGGCAGTTCGTCGACGTGTGCGGCATCTCGATCGGCAAGGGTTTCGCCGGTGGCATGAAGCGCTGGAATTTCAGCGGCCTGCGCGCCTCTCACGGCGTGTCGGTCTCGCATCGTTCGATCGGTTCGACCGGCGGCCGTCAGGACCCGGGCAAGACCTTCAAGAACAAGAAGATGCCGGGCCATATGGGCGTCGATCGCGTGACCACGCTCAACCTCAAGGTCGTGCAGACCGATGTCGAACGCGGCCTTCTCCTGATCGAGGGCGCCGTGCCTGGCGCCAAAGGCGGCTGGATCACCGTGCGTGACGCGGTGAAGAAGGCACTGCCGAAGGACGCGCCGAAGCCGGGCAAGTTCCGCGAGGCGGCTGCCAAGGACTCCGGTGCGACGCCGGAAGCGCCGGCCCAGCAGGAGGGCGCGTGAGATGGATATGAAGATCACCACCCTCGAGGGTAAGGAAGCCGGCTCGGTCAGCCTGTCGAAGGATATCTTCGGCCTCGAGCCGCGCACCGACCTCATTCAGCGCTGCGTCAACTGGCAGCTCGCCAAGCGCCAGCGCGGCACGCACAAGGCCAAGGACCGGTCCGAGATCTGGCGCACCGGCAAGAAGATGTATGCGCAGAAGGGCACCGGCGGCGCCCGTCACGGCTCCGCGCGTGTGCCGCAATTCCGCGGCGGCGGCCGTGCCTTCGGTCCGGTCGTGCGCAGCCACGCGATCGACCTGCCGAAGAAAGTGCGCGCGCTTGCGCTGCGCCACGCGCTGTCGTCGAAGGCCAAGGACGGCGGCATCATCGTCCTCGACACGGCCTCGGTCTCCGAGCCGAAGACCAAGGCGCTCGCCGCGCAATTCGGCAAGCTCGGCCTGTTGAACGCGCTGATCATCGACGGCGCCACGCTCGACGCAAACTTTACGACGGCGGCGCGCAACATTCCGAATATCGACGTGCTGCCGGTGCAGGGCATCAACGTCTACGACATCCTGCGGCGCAAGACTTTGGTGCTGACCAAGGCCGCCGTCGAGGCGCTGGAGGCGCGATTCAAATGAGCACCAGCGATCCCCGCCATTACGACGTCATCATCGCCCCGGTGATCACCGAGAAGGCGACCATGGCGTCCGAGCACAACAAGGTCATGTTCAAGGTCTCGCGCACCGCGACCAAGCCGCAGATCAAGGAAGCGGTGGAGAAGCTGTTCGACGTCAAGGTCAAGAGCGTCAACACGTTGATCCGCGAAGGCAAGGTCAAGGCCTTCAAGGGCCGCATCGGCCAGCAGTCAAACGTCAAGCGCGCGATCGTGACCCTGGAAGAGGGTCACCGCATCGACGTGACCACGGGCCTCTAAGGGAACGGCACGATGGCATTAAAAACATATAATCCGACCACGCCGAGCCAGCGCCACCTGGTCATCGTCGATCGTTCGGGCCTGTACAAAGGCGATCCGGTGAAGTCGCTGACCGAAGGTCAGAACTCGACCGGCGGCCGCAACAATAACGGACGCATCACCTCGCGCTTCCGCGGCGGCGGGCACAAGCAGGCCTACCGCGTCATCGACTTCAAGCGGCGCAAGATGGACGCGCCGGCGAGGGTCGAGCGGCTCGAATACGATCCGAACCGCACCGCATTCATCGCGCTGCTCAAATACGAAGACGGCGAGCTCGCCTATATCCTCGCGCCGCAGCGCCTCGCCGCGGGCGACACGGTCATCTCGTCCGAAAAGGCCGACATCAAACCGGGCAACGCGCTGCCGCTGGGCAGCATCCCGGTCGGCACGATCGTGCACAATGTCGAGCTCAAGATCGGCAAAGGCGGCCAGCTCGCGCGCTCGGCCGGCACCTATGTGCAGATCGTCGGCCGCGACCAGGACTACGTGATCCTGCGCCTTTCGACCTCGGAGCAGCGCCTGGTGCATGGCCGCTGCATGGCCACGGTCGGCGCGGTGTCGAACCCCGACAACATGAACACGACGATCGGCAAGGCCGGCCGTCAGCGCTGGCGCGGCCGCATGCCGCACAACCGCGGCATCGTCATGAACCCGGTCGACCATCCGCACGGCGGCCGCACCAAGGGCGGCAAGCACTGGGTCACCCCGTGGGGCCAGCCGACCAAGGGCATGAAGACGCGCAAGAACAAGCGCACCAACAAGTTCATCATGGTCAGCCGTCACGACCGCAAGAAGAAGCAGCAGTAGGACTAATCGTATGACCCGCTCAGTCTGGAAGGGCCCCTTCGTTGACGGTTACTTGCTGCGCAAGGCCGAGGCCGCGCGCACATCGGGTCGTCACGACGTGATCAAGATCTGGAGCCGCCGTTCGACGATCCTTCCGCAGTTCGTCGGGCTCAATTTCGGCGTCTACAACGGCCAGAAGCACGTGCCGGTGATGGTGACCGAGGAGATGGTCGGTCACAAGTTCGGCGAGTTCTCGCCGACCCGCATCTTCTACGGCCACACGTCGGACCGCAAAGCCAAGCGTACGTCGGGCGCGGCGTAAGAATTAGTCAGGGATCGAGAGACGATAGTCATGGGCAAGCGCGCACGCGAAAGAGACCTCCCCGACAACGAGGCCAAGGCCGTGAGCAAGATGCTGCGGGTTTCGCCGCAGAAGCTCAATTTGGTTGCGCAGTTGATCCGCGGCAAGAAGGTCGCGAGCGCGCTCGCCGACCTTGAATTCTCGCGCAAGCGCATCGCCAAGGACGTTCGTAAGTGCCTGGAATCGGCGATCGCCAACGCCGAGAATAATCACGACCTCGACGTCGACGATCTCGTCGTCGCCGAGGCTCATGTCGGCAAGGCGCTGGTGATCAAGCGCTTCGCCGCGCGCGGCCGTGGCCGCGTGGGCAAGATTTTGAAGCCGTTCTCGCATCTCACGATCGTCGTGCGTGAGGTCGAGGCGCAGCAGGCGCAGGCCTGAGGAGTTCAAGATGGGTCAGAAAATCAATCCGATCGGTTTGCGCCTCGGCATCAACCGCACCTGGGATTCGCGCTGGTTCGCGGGCAAGCAGGAATACGGCTCGCTGCTGCACGAGGACATCAAGATCCGCGAAGAGCTGATGAAGCAGCTCAAGCAGGCGGCGGTGTCGCGTATCGTGATCGAGCGCCCGCACAAGAAGTGCCGCGTCACCATCCACTCGGCGCGTCCGGGCGTGGTGATCGGCAAGAAGGGCGCCGACATCGAAAAGCTGCGCAAGGCGGTCGCCAAGCTGACCGATAGCGACGTCGTCATCAACATCGTCGAGATCCGCAAGCCCGAGCTCGAGGCGCAGCTCGTCGCGGAATCGATCGCGCAGCAGCTCGAGCGCCGCGTCGCCTTCCGCCGCGCCATGAAGCGCGCCGTTCAGTCGGCGATGCGCCTCGGCGCAGAAGGCATCCGCATCAATTGCTCCGGCCGTCTCGGCGGCGCCGAGATCGCGCGCCTGGAGTGGTACCGCGAGGGGCGCGTGCCGCTGCATACGCTGCGCGCCGACATCGACTATGGCGTCGCCACCGCCTTCACCACTTACGGCACCTGCGGCGTCAAGGTCTGGATCTTCAAGGGCGAGATCCTCGAGCACGACCCGATGGCGCAGGACAAGAAGCTGGCCGAGGGCGACCAGGGTCGTCCGCGCCGCGAGCCCGCGGCCTGAGAATTCGAATAGGTCAATAAGCCATGCTGCAACCGAAGCGTACCAAATACCGCAAGGCCTTCAAGGGCCGCATCCACGGCGCCGCCACGTCAGGCACGACGCTGGCCTTCGGCCAGTACGGCCTGAAGGCGTTGGAGCCGGAGCGTGTCACCGCGCGCCAGATCGAGGCGGCGCGCCGCGCGCTGACCCGCTTCATGAAGCGCGCCGGTCGCGTCTGGATCCGCGTGTTCCCCGATGTGCCGGTGTCGAAGAAGCCGATCGAAATCCGCATGGGCAAAGGCAAGGGCACACCCGAATTGTGGGTCACCCGCGTCAAGCCCGGCCGCATTCTGTTCGAGGTCGATGGGATTCCGATGGCCATTGCCAAGGAAGCGCTGGCGCTTGCCGCCGCCAAGCTGCCGGTCAAGACCCGTTTCATCGAACGTATCGCCGAGTAAGAGCCATGAAATCCGCAGACACCAGAGCGATGACGCTCGATCAGCTCGATGAGGAAGTCCTCAAGCTGAAGAAAGAGCAGTTCAACCTGCGCTTCCAGCGGGCCACCGGCCAGCTCGAGAATACTTCGCGCGTACGCACGATCCGTCGCGACATCGCGCGCATGAAGACTGTCGCCGCCCAGAAGCGCGCCGCCGAGGGCGGCGCCGTGGTCAAGAAATAAGGGTTCGAGCCATGCCGAAGCGTACGCTGCAGGGCGTTGTCGTCAGCGACAAGCAGAGCAAGACCGTGGTCGTCCGCGTGGACCGGCGTTTCACGCACCCGACCATGAAGAAGACCATTCGCCGCTCGAAGAAGTATCACGCGCATGACGAGAGCAACGCCTACTCCGTCGGCGACATGGTGTGGATCGAGGAGCGCCGGCCGATCTCCAAGCTGAAGTGCTGGGAAGTGGTCCGGGGCGAGAAGAAGCAGAACGTGCAGTAGCGCCATGCGTGAAAGCGTCAGGCGCGCAACGAAGAAAAGAGCGGCATCATGATTCAGATGCAAACCAACCTCGACGTGGCGGACAATTCCGGCGCGCGCCGTGTCATGTGCATCAAGGTACTCGGCGGCTCGAAGCGGAAATATGCCACCATCGGCGACGTCATCGTCGTCTCGGTGAAGGAGGCGATCCCGCGCGGCCGCGTCAAGAAGGGCGACGTGATGAAGGCCGTCGTGGTCCGCATCGCCAAGGAGATCAAGCGCGCCGACGGTTCGATCATTCGTTTCGACCGCAACGCCGCGGTGCTGATCACCGCGCAGGCGGAGCCTGTCGGCACCCGTATCTTCGGGCCGGTGCCGCGCGAGCTGCGCGCCAAGAACCACATGAAGATCATCTCGCTCGCGCCGGAGGTCCTCTGATGGCCGCCAAGATTCGTAAAGGCGACAAGGTCGTCGTCCTCACTGGCCGCGACAAGGGCCGCACCGGCGAAGTCGTCGAAGTGCGCCCGGCCGAGGCCCGCGCCTTCGTGCGCGGCATCAATATGGTCAAGCGCCACCAGCGCCAGACGCCGCAGCAGGAAGGCGGGATCATCTCGAAAGAGGCCTCGGTCCACCTGTCGAACCTGGCGCTCGCCGATCCCAAGGACGGCAAGCCGATCCGCGTCGGATTCAAGTTCGTCGGCGAGGGCGATAACCGCAAGAAGGTGCGCGTGTCGAAGCGCACCGGGGTAGAGATCGATGGCTGATACGAAGGGCGAAAACAAGAAGGCCAAGGGCGGCGCGCCGAAAGACGACGCCCCGAAGCCAGCGAAGGCTCCCAAGGCTCCCAAGGCTCCAAAGGGTGCCGCCAAGAAGGAAGGCGGCGAGGCGAAGGCCAAGGCGCCGCGCGAGCGCTCGGACTATGTCGCGCGTCTGCGCACGCACTACGACAAGGTGGTGCGCGGTGAGATGACCGAGAAGTTCGGCTACAAGAATCCGATGCAGGTGCCGACCATCACCAAGGTCGTGCTCAATATGGGCATTGGGGAAGGCGTCGCCGACCGCAAGAAGGTGGACAATGCCGCCGCCGACCTGTCGATGATTGCGGGTCAGAAGACGGTGGTCACGAAGTCGCGCAAGTCGATCGCGAACTACAAGCTGCGCGACGGACAGGCCATCGGCTGCAAGGTCACGCTGCGCAAGGCGCGCATGTACGACTTCATCGACCGCCTGGTGAACATCGCGCTACCGCGCATTCGCGACTTCCGCGGGCTTAATCCGAAGAGCTTCGACGGTCGCGGCAACTATTCGCTCGGCATCAAGGAGCACATCGTGTTCCCCGAGATCGATTTCGACAAGGTCAGCGACTCGTGGGGCCTCGACATCACCGTGTGCACGACCGCCAGAAACGACGACGAGGCGCGCGCGCTGCTTACGGCATTCAATTTTCCGTTCCGGCAGTGAGGCGCAAGACGCGACCTCAAACGCGGAACCGTTAGGAGCTATTCGAATGGCGAAGAAGAGTTCGATCGAGAAGAACAATCGAAGGCGCAGGATGGTGAAGCAATTCGCCGGCCGGCGGAGCAAGCTCAAGGCCATCGTGGAGGATAAGAACCTGCCGGTGGAGGATCGTTTCGCCGCGACGCTCAAGCTCGCTGAACTGCCGCGCAATTCCTCGCGCACGCGCATCCGCAATCGCTGCGAGCTGTCCGGCCGTCCGCGCGCTTACTACCGCAAGCACAAGCTCAGCCGTATCGCGCTGCGGGAACTCGGCAACAAAGGCCTGATCCCAGGCCTCGTGAAGTCGAGCTGGTGAGGGAGGGCGCGAAATGTCCGTGAACGATCCGATCGGCGACATGATCGCCCGCATCCGCAACGCGCAGATGCGCAACAAGTCCAAGGTCTCGATGCCCGGCTCCAGGCAGCGCGAGCGCGTGGCCGAGGTGCTCAAGAGCGAAGGCTTCATTCGCGGCTTTGCCAACGTGGCGCATGCCTCGGGCCGCAACGAGCTCGAGATCGAACTCAAGTATTTCGACGGCACGCCGGTGATTCGCGAGATCGAGCGGGTCTCCAAGCCAGGCCGCCGTGTCTACGCTTCGGTGAAGGCGCTGCCGCGCGTCAATAACGGCCTCGGCATTGCCATCCTGTCGACCCCGAAGGGCGTTATGGCCGACCATGACGCCCGCGACGCCAATGTCGGCGGCGAAATCATCTGCACGGTGTTTTGATGTCCCGTATCGGCAACAAACCGGTTTCCGTCCCGTCCGGCGTCACCGCCAACGTGGAAGGGCAGACCATCAAGGTGAAGGGCCCGAAGGGCGCGCTTCAGCTCGTGCTGCACGACGACGTCATCCTCAGCATGGACAAGAGCGCGATCAAGGTCGAGCCGCGCAGCCAGAGCAAACGCGCCCGCTCGCAATGGGGCACCTCGCGAACTTTGGTGAACAACCTGATCTCCGGCGTCACCAAGGGTTTCGAGCAGAAGCTCGAGATCACCGGCGTCGGCTATCGCGCGGCCGTGCAGGGCAAGCAGCTCAACCTGCAGCTAGGCTTCTCGCACGACGTCAACTATCCGATTCCGCAAGGCATCGCGATCGTGACGCCGAAGCCGACCGAGGTGGTGATCACCGGTATCGACAAGCAGCAGGTCGGCCAGGTCGCGGCCGAGATCCGCGGCTTCCGCGCGCCGGAGCCGTACAAGGGCAAGGGCGTGAAATACGCCGGCGAGTACATCTTCCGCAAGGAAGGCAAGAAGAAGTAAAGGGCTTGCGCCATGACGAAAATCAGTGACCGGACCGTGCGGCGGACGGCGTCGGTGCGACGCAAGATCAAGCTTGCCAGCATCAAGAGCGGGCGCGCGCGCCTGTCGGTGTTCCGCTCGTCGAAGCACATTCACGCGCAGCTCATCGACGACCTCAAGGGCGAGACGCTCGCCGCGGCCTCGTCGCTGGAGAAGCCGATGCGCGAGCAGAACAAGACCGGAGCGAATATCGAAGCGGCCAAGCAGGTCGGCAAGATGATTGCCGAGCGCGCCGCCGCCAAGGGCATCAAGGACGTCGTGTTCGACCGCGGCGGCTACATTTATCACGGCCGCATCAAGGCGTTGGCCGAAGCCGCCCGCGAGGGCGGGCTCAACTTCTAACGGAACGGCGCATCATCCCGAAGAGCCGGAACCGGTTTTCGGATAAGGTGATGCGAAAGGAAAAAGCACATGGCACGTGAAGCGCGACGGGATCGAGAACGCGGCCAGCGCCAGGAGCGTGAGCCGAGCGAGTTCATCGACAAGCTGGTCCACATCAACCGCGTGGCCAAGGTGGTCAAGGGCGGCCGCCGGTTCGGCTTTGCCGCGCTGGTGGTGGTCGGCGACCAGAAGGGCCGCGTCGGCTTCGGCCACGGCAAGGCGCGCGAGGTGCCTGAGGCGATCCGCAAGGCGACCGAGGCCGCCAAGCGCGGGCTCACCCGCGTGCCGTTGCGCGAGGGCCGCACGCTGCATCACGACGTGCTCGGCCGTCACGGCGCCGGCAAGGTGTTCCTGCGCGCGGCGCCTCCCGGAACCGGCATCATCGCCGGCGGCCCGATGCGCGCCGTGTTCGAGACGCTCGGCATGCAGGACGTCGTGGCGAAGTCACTCGGCTCGTCGAACCCATACAATGTTGTGCGCGCGACCTTCGACGCGCTCAAGCACCAGGACTCGCCGCGTTCGGTCGCGGCGCGACGCAACATCAAGGTGTCCATGCTGCAATCGCGTCGACGCGAGGGCGGCGAGGCGGAAGCGACCGCGGAGTAATCGGATCATGGCTCAGGCAAAGACGATCAAGGTCGAGCAGTACGCGAGTCCGCTGCGCAAACATTTCGATCAGCGCCAGACGCTGGTCGGGCTCGGTCTGAACAAGATCGGCCGCACGCGCGATCTGCCGGACAATCCGGCGACGCACGGCATGATCCGCAAGGTTCAGCACCTGGTGCGGGTGGTCGACGCGAGGAAGAAGTAACCGTTCTCGCGCGCGGCATGCGCGCTGACGGACATGAGAACGAGGACGTGAGATGAAACTCAACCAGATCGCCGACAATGCCGGCTCGCGCAAGAACCGCATGCGCGTCGGCCGCGGCATCGGCTCCGGCATGGGCAAGACCGGCGGGCGCGGCGGCAAGGGCCAGACCGCGCGCTCCGGCGTGCGCATCAAGGGCTTCGAAGGCGGCCAGATGCCGCTGCATCGCCGCCTGCCGAAGCGCGGCTTCCGCAATACTGCCTTCGCGATCAAGCTCAATGAGGTCAATCTCGGCAAGGTGCAGACGGCGATCGACGCCGGTTTCCTCGACATCAAGACGCCGGTCGACTCCGCCGCCATGATCAAGGCGGGGCTGATGCGCCGCGCGAAGGCCGGCGTGAAGCTGCTGGGCGAAGGCGAGTTCAAGGCCAAGGTCGAATTCGCCGTCTGGGGCGCGTCGAAGTCGGCGCGCGAGGCGATCGAGAAGGCGGGCGGCTCGCTGAAAATCCTGGCGCCGGCGCCGGCAGCCGAGGCAGCGCCGAAGGCAAAGGGTAAGAAGACCAAGAAGAACGCCGGTAAGGGCGAATAAGAAGGCGCGACCGACCGCCACGGGCCGGCCGCACCTTCCGACTACTGAATAAGAGGCGCAGTGCCTATCTAGGGGCCTGTGTCGACCGGACCGGCCCGCCCGGGCAGCCGGCGGCGAGGGCGGGGCGCGGCGGCAGGAGCGATCGATGGTTTCGGCGGCAGAACAACTGGCGGCCAATCTCAACTTCTCGGCACTCGCCAAGGCCGAAGAGCTCAAGAAGCGCATCTGGTTCACTGTCGGCGCGCTACTCGTCTACCGGCTCGGCACCTACATCCCGCTGCCCGGCATCGATCCGGCGGCCTGGGAGCAGATCTTCAACACCCAGTCGGGTGGCATTCTCGGCATGTTCAACATGTTCTCCGGTGGCGGCATCCACCGGATGGCGATCTTCGCCCTGAACATCATGCCCTACATCTCGGCCTCGATCATCATTCAACTGATGACGACGGTGTCGCCCACGCTCGAGAACCTGAAGAAGGAAGGCGAGCAGGGCCGCAAGGTCATGAACCAGTACACGCGGTATCTCACCGTGGGTCTGGCGACCGTGCAGTCCTACGGCATTGCCATCGGTCTGGAGGGCACCGGCAGCGTCGTGTCGCACCCCGGCATATACTTCCTGCTGTCGACCACGATCACGCTGACCGGCGGCACGATGTTCCTGATGTGGCTCGGGGAGCAGATCACCTCGCGCGGCATCGGCAACGGCATCTCGCTGATCATCCTCGCGGGCATCGTCGCGCAGCTTCCCTCGGCGATCGCCGGCACTCTCGAGCTCGGCCGCCAGGGCGCGCTGTCGACCGGTCTCATCCTGATCGTGATGGTCATGGTCGTTGCGGTCATCGCCTTCATCGTGTTCATGGAGCGCGCGCAGCGCCGCCTGCTGATTCAATATCCCAAGCGTCAGGTCGGCAATCGCATGTTCGAGGGCCAGTCCTCGCATCTGCCGCTCAAGCTCAACACGTCGGGCGTCATCCCGCCGATCTTCGCCTCGTCGCTGCTGCTGTTGCCGACCACGGTCGCCAACTTCAACGCCGGCCAGGGACCGGGCTGGCTGACCACGGTGACGACCTTGCTCGGCCATGGCCGGCCGCTGTTCCTCATCCTCTACATCGGCCTGATCATCTTCTTCACGTTCTTCTACACCGCCGTCGTTTTCAATCCGACCGAGACGGCCGACAATTTGAAGAAGCACGGCGGCTTCGTTCCAGGCATCCGTCCCGGCGAGCGCACGGCGGAGTACATCGACTACGTGCTCTCGCGCATCACAGTCGTCGGCGCGCTCTATCTGGCGGTGGTCTGCCTGATACCCGAGATCCTGATTTCCTACGCCGCGGTGCCGTTCTATTTCGGCGGCACGTCGCTGCTGATCGTGGTCAGCGTCACCATGGACACGGTGGCGCAGATCCAGGGTTATCTGCTGGCGCATCAATATGAAGGTCTGATCAAGCGGTCGAAGTTGCGGGGGCGCAATCGATGAGACTGATCCTGCTCGGCCCGCCGGGGGCGGGGAAGGGCACGCAGGCGCAGCGGTTGGTGACGAAGCACGGCATCGTGCAACTCTCGACTGGCGACATGCTCAGGGCTGCGGTGGCGGCGGGCACGCCGGTCGGGCTGCGTGCCAAGGCGATCATGGATCGCGGCGATCTCGTCCCCGACGAGGTCGTTGTCGCGATCATCGCCGATCGGATCCGCCAGGCGGATGCCGGACGCGGCTTCGTGCTCGACGGCTTCCCGCGCACCGTGGCGCAGGCCGAGGCGCTCGACCAGCTACTCAAGGAGCGCGGGCTCGAGCTCGATGGCGTGATCGAGCTCAAGGTCGATGAAAGCATCCTGATCAAGCGCATCGAAACCCGCGTCGCTGAGACGACGGCACGCGGCGAGAAGATCCGGGCCGACGACAATGCGGAGGCGCTCAAGAAGCGCCTGGTGGCCTATCGGGCCCAGACCGCGCCCCTGACCGACCATTACGCCCGCACCGGGCAGCTCAAGACCATCGACGGCATGGCGCCGATCGACGCCGTCACAGTGGCGATCGACGCCCTCACCAAGCCGGCTCGGTCGTCCCGGGCGCGGGCCAAGGGCCAGGCAGGCCGGCGGGCGAGCGGCGGCCGTTCGGCCAAGACCAAGACGGCCCGAGGCCGGGCCGCCAAACGGCGGGTCAAGACATCCCGGGGCAAGACTGCTACCCGTTCCATGGCTGCCAAGAGGCGCAAGCGGGCCGCGAAAGCGCCCGCCGCTTCGCGTAAAAAGGCGGGTCGCCCGGCCGCCAAGCGGGGGCGGGCGGCGGGTCGCAAGGGAACACGCAAAAGTCGCGCCAAACGCTTGACGAGGGTGCGATGAATCCCCTAATAACCGGGGTATCCAGGAGTTTGGCGCGATGCCGGGTCCCAGAGCGGCGGGGCTGGGTGTCGTGCACTGTTTTGTGCCATCCCATTGTGGGATCACACATATTCGGCGCGCTCGTCGCGGCCGGCCGGCAACAGGCTTAAGAGGAGAGAGCATCTTGGCTCGTATCGCGGGTGTCAATCTGCCGACCAACAAGCGCGTCGTCATCGCGCTGCAATATATTCATGGCATCGGCTCCAAGATCGCCAATGACATCATGGCCAGCCTCAGCCTGCCGATGGAGCGGCGAGTGTCGCAATTGACCGACTCCGAGGTTCTCCAGATTCGCGAATTGATCGACCGCGACTATATGGTCGAGGGCGACCTTCGCCGCGAAGTCTCGATGAACATCAAGCGCCTGATGGATCTCGGCTGCTATCGCGGCCTGCGCCATCGCAAGGGCCTGCCGGTGCGCGGACAGCGCACGCACACCAATGCGCGCACCCGCAAGGGTCCGGCCAAGACGATCGCGGGCAAGAAGAAGACCGCCTGATCGGACGCAAATTGAACTAGGCGCGCGTCGATTGACGACGCAGCGCCGCGAAAGGGATCGAGAATGGGTAAGGAAGCCACCCGCGTCCGCCGGCGCGAGCGCAAGAACATCGCCTCGGGCGTCGCGCACGTGAACGCGTCGTTCAATAACACCATGATCACCATCACCGACGCGCAGGGCAACACCATTGCCTGGTCGTCGTCGGGGACCATGGGCTTCAAGGGCTCGCGCAAGTCGACGCCGTACGCCGCGCAGGTCGCGGCCGAGGACGCCGGCAAGAAGGCGCAGGAGCACGGCATGCGCACCCTCGAAGTCGAGGTGTCGGGTCCGGGCTCGGGCCGCGAGTCGGCGCTGCGCGCGCTTCAGTCGTCCGGCTTCACGATCACGTCGATCCGCGACGTGACGACGATCCCGCACAATGGGTGCCGGCCGCGCAAGCGCCGCCGCGTCTGACGATTTGGAATTCCCGTGGTGGACGCGCGCAGTCGCGCCGTCCGCCGACCGCCTCAGATGTCCCCCACATGGCGGGTGGGTTGAGCGAGGGGCAGCCTCGCGCCGAAAGGTGAAGACGTGATTCAAAAAAATTGGCAGGAACTGATCAGGCCGAACAAGCTCCAGGTGACGCCTGGCATGGACGCCGCGCGTGTCGCGACGGTCGTGGCCGAGCCGCTCGAGCGCGGTTTCGGCGTTACGCTCGGCAACGCCCTGCGGCGCATTCTGCTGTCGTCGCTCCAGGGCGCGGCGGTGCAGGCGGTGCACATCGATGGGGTGTTGCACGAGTTCTCCTCGATTGCCGGTGTGCGCGAGGACGTCACCGACATGGTGCTCAACATCAAGGACATCGCCATCAAGATGCAGGGCGAAGGCCCCAAGCGCATGGTGGTGAAGAAGCAGGGGCCGGGCACGGTGACCGCCGGCGACATCCAGACGGTCGGCGACGTGGTCGTGCTCAATCCGGATCTCGTCCTGTGCACGCTCGATGAGGGCGCCGAGATCCGCATGGAGTTCACCGTCGCCACCGGCAAGGGCTACGTGCCGGCCGAGCGCAACCGTCCCGAAGATGCGCCGATCGGGTTGATCCCCGTCGACTCGCTCTACTCGCCGGTGAAGAAGGTCTCTTACAAGGTCGAGAATACCCGCGAGGGCCAGATCCTCGACTACGACAAGCTGACGATGACCGTCGAGACGAACGGCGCAGTCACGCCGGAAGACTCGCTCGCTTACGCCGCGCGCATCCTCCAGGACCAGCTCAACGTATTCGTCAACTTCGAGGAGCCGCGCAAGGCGGAGGCCGCGGAGACGATCCCGGATCTCGCTTTCAACCCGGCCTTCCTCAAGAAGGTGGACGAGCTCGAGCTCTCGGTGCGTTCGGCGAATTGTTTGAAGAACGACAACATCGTCTACATCGGCGACCTCGTTCAGAAGACCGAGGCCGAGATGCTGCGGACGCCGAACTTCGGCCGCAAGTCGCTCAACGAGATCAAGGAAGTGCTGGCGCAGATGGGCCTGCATCTCGGCATGGAAGTGCCGGGCTGGCCGCCGGAGAACATCGAAGAACTCGCCAAGCGCTTCGAGGACCACTACTAGGACTTACGATCGCCGTGGCCAGGATCTTGGCCGCGGCTTTTTAGGGCGAACGCAGGACGCCCACCTGCACAAAGTCCGACGAACCGTCGCGACACATCGAAGAGAAAGATCAGTTCAATGCGTCACGGCAAGGTTCACCGCAAGCTCGGCAAGAAGCCCGCTCACCGCAAGGCGATGTTCGCCAATATGGCCGCGAGCCTGATCAAGCATGAGCAGATCATGACGACGCTGCCGAAGGCGAAGGAGCTTCGCCCGGTGGTCGAGAAGCTGATCACGCTCGGCAAGAAGGGTGGTCTCGCCGCCCGCCGTCAGGCGATCTCCGAAATCCGCGACCTCACGCAGGTAAAGAAGCTCTTCGAGGTTCTGGCGCCTCGCTACAAGGAGCGCCATGGCGGCTATACCCGCATCATGAAGGCGGGCTTCCGCTACGGCGACAACGCACCCCGCGCCGTGATCGAGTTCGTCGAGCGCGACGTCGACGCCAAGGGCAAGGATTCCGGGCCGGTGCAGGCTACTGCCACCGAAGAGGGCGCGACCGCCGCGTAATCATCCCGATATTTTCGGAATGTCAAAAGGGCGGCCTCAGGGCCGCCCTTCGTCGTGTTCCGCGACACAGCGCTCGCCCCTGTGCATGACGAGACGCCGCATTGGCAGCCTTCGTCCAGGCGCGGTAACATCTTCCCCGCACGAGAAGACAAAGCCAAACGGGGCGAGGGGGAGATACCAATGATCCGCACGATCGTGCTGGGTTCGGCGTTCGTCATGGCGCTGGCCGGGGCCGCGCAGGCACAGTCCGACTTGGTCAAACGCGGTGACTATCTCGTCAACACCATCATGACCTGCGGCAACTGCCACTCGCCCAAAGGCCCGCAGGGTGACATTCCGGGCAAACACTTCTCCGGCGGACTGTCCTGGGACGAGCCGCCCTTCAAGGTGACCGCGCCGAACATCACCGAGGACAAGGAAACCGGCATCGGCGCCTGGACCGACGACCAGATCAAGCACCTGCTGCGCACCGGCGAGCGCCCGAACGGCGTGCCGATTGCCGCGGTAATGCCGGTCGGCTTTTATAAAATCATCACCGACCGCGACCTCAACGCCATCGTCGCGTATCTGCGCACGATCAAGCCGATCAAGAACAAGGTGCCGGACCCGATCTACCGCTTCCCGGCCAAGTCGCAAACCCCTCCCGGCGCCGACAATAAGTACACCGAGGCAATGATGAAGGAGCCTGTGAAGCACGGCTTCTACCTCGCCACGATCGGCCACTGCTTCGAATGCCATACGCCGATGGGACCGAAGGGCCACGACTGGAAAGCCTACGGCATGGGCGGCATGGAATTCCCCGGTCCATGGGGCAAGTCGGTGTCGCGCAACATCACCCCGAGCAAGACCAAGGGCGTCGGCGCGTGGAGCGACGCGCAGATCAAGACGGCGATCACCACCGGTGTCGACAAGGACGGCCAGCACCTCAAGCCGCCGATGGGCTTTCCATATTACGCGCATATGGCCGATGGCGACCTGAACGACGTCATCGCCTACCTGCGCACAGTGCCGGCGAAGGATTGATCTACCTCTCCCCGCGTGCGGGGAGAGGAAAGGCCTCTCACCAGCCCGACAGCACGACCTTGCCGATGGTGGTGCCGCTTTCGATCTGGGCGTGCGCCTTGATCAAATTGGCCGCGTTGATCGGCGCGAACTCCTGCGCCGCGGTGGTGACGATCAGGCCGCCGTCGATCATCGCCGACACTTCGTTGAGGAGCTTGTGCTGCGCGATCATGTCCGGCGTCTGGAAGATTGCGCGGGTGAACATCGATTCCCAATGCACCGATGCCGCCTTGCGTTTGAGCGGCATGATGTCGAGCGATTTCGGATCGTCGATCAGCGCGAACTTGCCCTGCGGCGCGATGATCGCTTCGACCTGCGGAAACGAGGTTTCGGTGCCGGATATGCCGGCGATCAGCGCGACCTGCGGATGGCCGATGGCCTTGAGCTGGTCGGCCAGCGGTTTGGAGTGGTCGATCACGTGATCCGCGCCGAGCTTGAGGCACCAGTCGCGCGTCTCCTTGCGCGAGGCCGTGGCGATCACGGTCAGCGCGGTCAGCCTGCGGGCGAGCTGGATCATGATTGAGCCGACGCCGCCGGCGCCGCCGATGATAAGCAGCGCGCGGCCATCCGGAGTCTTGCCCGGCACGACGCCGAAGCGGTCGAACAGCATTTCCCAGGCGGTGATGCTGGTGAGCGGCAGGGCCGCGGCTTGCGCGAAGGACAGTGACTTCGGCTTCCGGCCGACGATGCGCTCATCGACCAGATGGAGTTCGCTGTTGGTGCCGGGCCGCGTGATCGATCCGGCGTAGAACACCTCGTCGCCGGGCTTGAACAGGGTTACGTCCGGGCCAATGGCCTCGACCACGCCGGCCGCGTCGTAACCGAGGATCTTGGGCGGCTCGCCGGGCCGGGGCTGCGCGCGCATGCGCACCTTGGTGTCGACCGGATTGACCGACACGGCTTTGACCGCGACGCGAAGGTCACGCGCGCCGGGCGCCGGTGTGTCCGTGGTGAAATCGACGAGGACGTCGGGATCGGTGACGGGGAGGGACTTCGCGTATCCGACGGCTTTCATGGGGCGGGGCTCCGGGGCGGGAAAGTGGGCGCGTTTTGCAAGGGCCGTGCCGTGTCGTATCTACTCGCCTGCCCCGCGTCGAGGAGTCGAGGCGTCAGGCCCCCGGCGGCCATCTTTCGGCCAATGCCGGGCCTATATGTGTCGCGGAGCGACCCGCCAGGACCACCCATGACCCATCCCATGATCAGGCCGTTTTTCTCAGCCCTCGCCCTCGTGACCCTGCTCGCCGGCCCGGCGCTGGCGCAGGAGCGCCGCGTTCCCGCGTCCGAGGCCCAGCTGCAGATGTCCTATGCGCCGCTGGTCAAGAAGGTCGCGCCGGCAGTGGTCAACGTCTACGCCGCCAAGGTCGTGCAGAACCGCAATCCGCTGTTCGACGACCCGATCTTCCGCCAGTTCTTCGGCGGCCGCGTCCCCGGCGGCCGTCCGCAAGTGCAGCGCTCGCTCGGCTCCGGCGTCATCGTCGATCCGTCCGGCCTGATCGTCACCAACGTGCACGTCATCGAGGGCGCCGACGAGGTCAAGGTCGCGTTGACCGACAAGCGCGAATTCGAAGCACAGATCGTGCTCAAGGACAAACGCAGCGATCTCGCGGTGTTGCGCATCAAGGATGGCAATGCGCGTTTGCCGTCGCTCGATCTCGGCAATTCGGACGCGTTGCAGGTCGGCGACGTCGTGCTGGCCATCGGCGACCCCTTCGGCGTCGGCCAGACCGTGACGCACGGCATCGTCTCGGCGCTCGCCCGCACCGAGGTCGGCACCAGCGATTATCAGTTCTTCATCCAGACAGACGCCGCCATCAATCCCGGCAATTCCGGCGGCGCGCTGATCGACATGGCGGGCAAGCTGGTCGGCATCAACAGCGCGATCTATTCGCGCTCCGGCGGCTGGCAGGGCATCGGCTTCGCCATTCCCGCCAACATGGTGCGCGTCGTCGTCGCCTCGGCGAAGAGCGGCGGCACGGCGGTGAAGCGGCCCTGGCTTGGCGCCAAGCTGCAGGCGGTGACGCCGGAGATCGCCGAAAGCCTCGGCATCAAGCGCCCGGCCGGCGCGCTGGTTGCCAATGTGCTGCCCGGCGGGCCGGCGGCGCATGCCGGTCTTAAAGCCGGCGACCTGATCGTGTCGGTCGATGGGCAGGGCATCGACGATCCTAATGCCTTCGACTACCGCTTCGCGACGCAGCCGCTCGGCGGTTCGGCCAAGCTCGACTATGTGCGCGGCGGCAAGGAGTACGCGGCGACGGTGCCGCTCGAGACCGCGCCCGACCGGCCGCGCGACGAGATCGACATCCGCGGCCGCTCACCGTTCACCGGCGCGCGCGTTGCGAATCTTTCGCCGGCGCTCGCCGATCAGTTGCAGATCCAGAGCGGCGATAGCGGCGTCGTCATCTTGAACGTGCCCGACAATTCCCTTGCCGGCTCCTTCGGCTTCCGGCCCGGCGACGTCATCGTCGACGTCAATGGTGCGAAGATCGAACGCACCAGCGACCTCGAAAAGGTGAGCGAAACCCAGGCGCGAAGCTGGCGCGTCACCATCCAGCGCGGCGGACGGCGAATTTCCGCGGTGTTCAGCGGCTAGGGACGGCGGGACGCTCAGTCCCGCCTCTGGTAGAGTTCCTGTGATGGCACCCCGCGGCAAAGCGAGCGGCCCGACACTGTTCGCGGCCGCCGGTCTCGACAAGGACGCGCCGCGTCCCTTGGCCGACCGGCTGCGCCCGCAAAAGCTCGACGAGGTGGTCGGCCAGGACCATCTGCTCGGGCCCGACGGTGCGCTGACGCGCATGCTGGCGACGCGCTCGCTCGGATCGCTGGTGTTCTGGGGACCGCCGGGCACCGGCAAGACCACGGTCGCGCGCCTGCTCGCGCAGGCGACCGACCTCAATTTCGAGCAGATCTCGGCGATCTTCACCGGCGTCGCCGACCTGAAGAAAGGCTTCGAAGAAGCGCGCCGCCGCCGCGAAATAGGCCAGGGCACGCTGCTCTTCGTCGACGAGATCCATCGTTTCAACCGCGCGCAGCAGGACAGCTTCCTGCCGGTGATGGAGGACGGCACCATCGTGTTGGTCGGCGCCACCACCGAGAACCCGTCCTTCGAATTGAACGCGCCGCTCTTGTCGCGCGCGCGCGTGCTGGTGTTCCGCTCGCTCGACCCGGCGGCGATCGAGAAGCTGCTCGCGCGCGCCGAAGAGATCGAGGGCAAGCCGCTGCCACTCGATGCCGATGCGCGCGCTTCGCTCATCCGCATGGCCGACGGCGACGGCCGCGCTTCGCTGACGCTGGCCGAAGAGGTCTGGCGCGCCGCGCGGCCGGACGAGGTGTTCGATCAGGGCAAGCTCCAGGACATCGTGCAGCGCCGCGCGCCGATCTACGACAAGGCCCAGGACGGCCATTACAATCTCATCTCAGCGCTGCATAAGTCGGTGCGCGGCTCCGATCCCGACGCAGCGCTCTATTATCTGGCGCGCATGCTCGACGCCGGCGAGCCGCCGCTCTATGTCGCGCGGCGCGTCGTGCGCATGGCGATCGAGGACATCGGCCTTGCCGATCCGCAGGCGCTGGTGATCGCCAATGCGGCGAAGGACGCCTTCGACTTTCTTGGCTCGCCGGAGGGCGAGCTCGCGATCGCGCAGGCCGTGCTCTATTGCGCGACGGCGCCGAAGTCGAACGCGGCTTACGCGGCCTATGGCGCGGCCATGCGGACCGCCAAGCAGGCGGGCTCGCTGCTGCCGCCAAAGCACATCCTGAATGCGCCGACCAACCTGATGAAGGACGAAGGCTACGGCCGCGGCTATGCCTACGATCACGATCAGGAGGACGCGTTCTCAGGCCAGAACTATTTCCCCGACGCTCTGCCGCGCCAGACGTTCTACGATCCGCCGGAGCGGGGATTCGAACGCGAAATCAGAAACCGGCTCGATTACTGGGCGAAGCTGCGCCGGGAGAGGGGTGGAGCATGAGTTTACCGGTTATCGCAATGCTTCTGCGCCACGACCGGCTTGCGCTCCGATCGGGGCCTTTGTCGTCCCCGGCATCAGGGGTATATTTGCGCTTTGCGGAGCAGCGTCATGAATAGCAAGCTCAGCGAGGCAATCGCCAAGGCCGGTCAATTGTCGGACCAGGAGCAGGATGCTATCGCCGATCTGGTGCTCGATGCCATCGAGCAT
>DATCFB010000118.1:0-25983 GCA_036509755.1 Pseudolabrys sp.
CCTAGGGCAAGCCCCACGAGTTGCGGCAAATGCAGTACAGGTACATCGAGCTTCTGGCCGAGATCGGTTTCGATCTCCTTCTGAAAGCTATCGAGCACCGTGTGACACAGCGGGCACGGCGTCACCATCGCTTTGGCCCCGTTTTCCTTCGCCGACAGAATATGTTGCCCGGTCAATTTGATCGCGATGCGTTCGTCATGCGCGGCAGTGTGAAAGCCGCAACATTCAGTTCGTCCACTGTAATCAATGGGCTCACAACCGAGCAACGTCGCAAGCCGTTCCAAGGCCACGTTATTTCGCGAATCCACAAAGCCATATCGCCCCGGTGGCCGCGTGATGTGGCAACCGTAAAACGCCGCGACCGTCAACCCGGTTAGCGGCTTCACGACGAGATCACGCAATTTATCGACGCCGATATCTTCGTAAAGCACCCACAAGAAGTGACTTATTTTCGTTGTTCGACGATATTCCAGGCCCTCGTCACGCAGTTGCTCATTGACCTCGTGCAACAGATCCGCATCGTCACAGACCGCCGCATGTGCATCAAGCAAATTGAGCGTGCAGGTATTGCAGACCGTCATCAAAGGTAGTCCCTCGCGCTCCGCCAGCGCGAGAATGCGCACATTAAGCGCGTAGAACTTCACCGGATCGATCGCCCGCAGCTCGCGCGCGCCGGTACAGGTCGCCGATTCGAGCGGCACCAGCTCGAGCCCTAGCTTTGCAGCGACGCGGTGCGTCGCCTCGTTCAATTCTGCGCAGGTGCTGCGCGCCGAGCAGCCGGGGTAATATGCAAATTTCATGACGAGCTTTCGGCGCCGTTGAGGATGCGGTTGGCTGCCGCCGCGGCCGACGTCTTAACCCTCAACAGGGTGCGCAGCGGGTTAATCTTGCCGCGCAGCAACAAGCGTACGAGCCGCGGAACGACGGCGAGCACCCGCAAACCCTGGACCCGCAAAATGAGTTCACCTGGATCGATACGTCCACGCCGCGCCACCACGGCGCGAAATATAAGCGGATGGTGCGCCATTTGCGGTACGAGTTTCGCCACCTTTGCCTTCAGCGGCTCGATAACGCCGCTGACGATCGGGATGTGTGCCGGACACACTTCTTCGCACTTGTAGCAAGAGATGCAGTTGAAAATGCCGGAGTGCGACAGCGCACGCGCTACCTGCCGTTGATCCTGCCGGGGATCGAGCGCCGTTTGCCCGAGTTGCACCAGCGGCGCCGGCCCCGCGAAATCGGTAAGCGATCCAAGTCCGATGACCGGGCAAGCGGAGTAGCAGGACATGCAACTAATGCAATCGATGGCCCTTGATGCATTCTTGATATCCCGGTGCGACAACGGCTCGGGGAAGCCGGAGTAAGGCACAGAGCGCGTGAGCCACGGTTCGAATGACGCCACCTTGCGCTCATACGGCGTGCGATCCACCACCAGATCGCGGATCACCGGCAGGTTGCGCAACGGCTCGATGGTCATTTCCGGCTCGACCGCTTCCCAGCAGGCGAGAACCTCGCGCCCGTTCATGCGCACGGCGCAGGTGCCGCACATCTTCGAGCCGCAGAACCAACGGAACGCAAGGTCGGGCGCGTCTTTCAAAGCGATGGCATTGAGCGCGTCGAGCACACGCATTGCCTTCTGGTAGGGCGCCTGGAATTCCTGCAAACGACCGTCGTCGCTCCGCCGGACCTTGATCACGACCGGGTCACCGATAGCGATGCGCGCGTTACGCGCCCGCAGGCCGTCGGCGTTTTCTGCCTGTCCTAGCCGTCGCGCATCGATTGCGCCAGATGCCCGCAAATGTTCGCTCACCACGGCACCGCGAGATTTTCGGCGCGCGCAAAATCGGGCCGGAACATTGACAGGTTGTAACCGCGCTTTTCGAAGCGATAGCCGCTGCCGGCCTTGTGCAGCAGGTTCGCGGTTAGCCAGTTTTCGTTATCGGTCTCCGGGAAGTCGCGGCGCATGAACGGCCCGCGGCTTTCCTCGCGCTGCAATGATGACAGTACCACCAGTTCTGCGGTATCGATCATATTCAGACAATCAATGGCATCCAGCCAATCGTAATTGGCCGCGCGCACCGGCGTTTTAGCACGCAAGCGCGGCACAGCCTCGCGCCTTATGCGCGCGAATTCCTCCAGCCCTTCGTTGAGGCTGTGTGCGTCCTTCTCGACGCCGACTTTTTCCCACATCAGCGCCCGCACGCATTCCTTCAATTCGCCCGGCGCACACGCCGCCGCCCCACCTCCGCCTGCCAGTAGGTTCTCCAGTCGCCTGCGTTCTTGCTCGGCCTGTTCCTCCGGCATACCGGGCTCCCGTAAATTGGCGAGATTATCGGCGACGCTATCCGCCACCACCTTGCCATCATAGGTGACGAGCGCAATCAGTCCGTTGGAATGCCCTCCGACGCCACCGGCGATATAAAGCCCCCGCACAGACGATGCCATTGTCGTCGTATCGACGTCGATGCCGCCCTGCCGGTAATGCGCCGTGACCGCCGTTTCGATTAGAGACTTCGGAAAGTCCAAACCGAGCTGCTGATAAACCTTGGCATAACTGGTATAGGACTCGACCTCCCCCGGAGCGCAACGATCAAAGCCTGCGTAATAGCCGCCGGTGTAGTGGGCCTTACCGATGTGCACCTGTTTCGCCAGCGCCTTGAGCTGCACCGTGTATGGCCCGAAGGCGAGTGGGTCGTCCTTCTGCTGGTCGAAGAATTCCTCACCGTCGATATTGACCATGCGCGCCGACTTCTTCGAGCCCAGCATCGGATTGGGATAAATCTGCATGCGCTGCCAGGTCGGCGGATAAGCGACATCGTTGGTATGCCACCACTGCATCTCGAGATTGACCATGCTCGCGCCCGCGCGCCATGCCATCGCGATGCCGTCAGCCGACATCTCGCGTGTGCCGGTCGAACGCGTATGCAGACGATCCGAGTAACCGGTTGCCAGAATTGTTGCCTGCGCCAGCACGACGACGTATTCACCCGTCAGTACTTGCAGCCCGAATACGCCGGCGACCGATCCGTCGACATTGCGCAACAGCGCGGTCACCACCGTTTCCTCAATCGTCTCGATGCCAGCCTTAATGACCTGCTTGCGCCGCAGGTCCATGAATGGCACGCCGGAATTTCCCTGTACGTTGGCGGCGATGCTGCGGATTTTTCCAGGGCTAACCACCATGTTGCCGTCATCATCACGACGGAAATAAAGCCCCGCCTCTTCAAGCTCCGGGTAATAGACGCTGGCGATCCACGCACCGCAGCGCTTGGCCCATTCCTGATCGATCAAAAACTGATTGTGATACTTGATGAGAAATTCAGCCGTGTTGCGCGCTTGCTCTTCGGTATTTCCCAGCGTGCGGCCTGACAAAACGAGATTGCCGGCAAACAGCGACGCACCGCTTTTGCCGACGAGGCCCTTGCAGACGATGATGGTTTTGATGCCTTTGCGATGCAGGTTGAGGGCGGCGTAACAACCGGCCGCGCCGCCACCCACGACTACGACCTGTGTCCTGAGGACCCTCATACCCGAACGCTGCCGAATCGCTCAAAAGCGCGATTTTATGCAGCTCTCCCAATCGCCTTGATAGCTCTGAAAACCACATAAACACGGTGTTTGCGGGCTGACCATCGAGTTTTTTGCACCACGCTGTGCCCCTTTGCTGCAGAAATATTGTACTGTTCCTGCCGGAGGCGACCCATGTGCGGGGTCGCGTGGAGAGACTTGTGAGCCGAGCGCCGATGAAATGGGACGACCTGCGGGTATTCCTGGAGGTCGCGCGTCAAGGCAGCGTCCATGCCGCCGCCAAAAGGTTGCGGCTCGATCATTCGACTGTTTGCCGTCGCGTCGGGAAGCTCGAATCCATACTCTCAATCAAGCTGCTCAACCGTACGCGCAAGGGCGTGACCGTGCGCACAGACGTAAGCGATCTGCTCAAGCACATCGAAAACATGGACGTGCACGCCGGCGCGCTGGAAGACGCGATCGCGCGCGGCAGCGCCGGTGCAAGCCAACTCGTCCGTGTCGCCACCATGGAGGGGCTTGCCAGCCAATACGTCGCGCGCCGCCTGCCGGTGCTGGCACAATTCGACGCGAGCGTAAGACTCGAGTTGGTCAGCATCCCGCAAACGGTGGACCTGTCGCGCAAGGAAGCCGACCTGTTCCTTAGCTTCTTCAATCCGCGCACGCCCGGCCTCACCAGCAAGCGTACTGCCTCCGTCGCGATGCACCTTTATTGCTCTCCGTCTTATTCGCGCCGGCGCGGTATGCCGCGCACACTGGCCGATCTCACCGACCATGACTTCGTCGGCTACATTGAGGAACTGTTGGCGATCGAAGCCGTGCGCTGGCTGGACGATCTCGTTTCGCACCCGCGCATGGTATTCCACAGCAACAGCATTCTTGCTCAGTGCAACGCCGCGATCGCGGGCCTCGGGATCGTCATGTTGCCGACCTTCGTCGCCGCCGGTGTTGCCGGCTTGCAACGGCTGCTCCCGGATACCTCGGTGCAACGCGACGTGTGGCTGTCCGTACGCGCCGAACAAGGTCATCTGCCGCGCATCAAGGCCGTGACCAAGTTCCTAACCCACATCTTCGAACGTGACCGCGCCTTCCTGCTCGGCCGAACCGGGGCGGCCGAGTAAGCCGGACATAGCTAGGCTTCGACGCCGAGATGGCGGTGCATCAGGTCTGAATCCTGGCGCAGCGTTTCCGGGGTGCCGTCGAACACGACATGACCGTTGTTAAGTACGTAGCAACGATGCGCAAGGCCAAGCGCCGCCTCGACGTTTTGCTCTACGATAACGATAGTTTGTCCCGCCTGCGCAATCTGCCGGCAGACGCCAATCAGGTCCTGCACAATTAGCGGCGCAAGGCCCTCGAACGGCTCATCCAACAAGATCATCTTCGGCTCGCGCACGAGAGCGCGGGCAATCGCCAGCATCTGCTGCTCACCGCCAGAGAGTTCGCGGCCCCGATTGCGTTTGCGCTCGGCAAGGCGCGGAAACATCGCGTACGCGCGGTCAAGCGGCCAGGGCTTTTCGGCCGTCAGGGTTGCCAGCACCAGATTTTCATCGACTGTCAGCCCGCCGATGATGCGCCGCTCCTCCGGCACAAGCTGAAGGCCGCGCTGTGCGATCTCGTAGGGAGGCAACGCCTGTACAGCTTCGCCCGCGAAGCGGATCTCTCCGGATTTCGGAGCCAGCACGCCCATCACGGTATTGAGGGTCGTGCTTTTCCCCGCGCCGTTGCGGCCGAGCAGCGCCACCACTTCGTGCCGGTCGACGTGCAGTGAGACATCGAACAGCGCATGCGCCTCACCGTAAAACGTGTTAATTCTGTCGATCTCAAGCAGGCTCATCGCTGCACCGGATTTCCAAGATAGGCAGCGCGCACACCCGCGTCCGCCTTGATGGCATCTGGCGTGCCGTCGGCAATCTTGCGGCCGTTGAACAAAACCGTTATGCGGTCGGCTAGGCCAAATACGACATCCATATCGTGTTCGACAATCACGATGGTGACACCGGCCGCGATGCTTTTAAGCAAGCGGATGGTATCCTGTCGCTCAGATGGGCTCATGCCGGCGGTCGGCTCGTCGAGCAGCAACGTGCTTGGCTTTGTTGCCAGCGCAAGCCCGATCTCAAGCCGCCGCTTCTCGCCGTAGGCAAGTTCGCGCGCCGGTGTGTGTGCACGCTCCGACAGGTGCACGGCCGCGAGTGATTGCGCGATCAATGCATTCAATTCCCCGGAGCCGCCGGCGTCCCGCAGCATTGAGGGATGGAACTTTCCATAGATGCGCGCAATCGCCGGGATGCGCACATTGTCCCAGACCGTGAGTCCGGAAAAAAGCTGGTTAATCTGGAAGCTTTTCACCAGACCGCGCTGACAGATCGCGGTGCTGCTTGCGTTGGTGATGCGTTCACCACGGAAAAACATCTCGCCGCTGGTTGGCGGAATGGTACCGGCGAGCATGTTGAAGAAGGTTGTCTTTCCAGCGCCGTTCGGGCCGATCAGTGCACGGATTTCGCCTTCGACGACCTCGAACGACACTTTGTCCACCGCGGTCAAGCCACCGTAGCGCTTAGTGAGATCTTTCGCTTCGAGGATGACCTTGCCGCTCAACGAACTCCGCGTGCGTGGCGCGCTGTCAGCCGGCGTCGCCGCCGCCATAACTTGCACAGACCGCGTTGACGCCATTCGCGTGCCGGCCATCCGTCTCCACAGTAGTGCGATGCCGCCACAGATGCCGCGGCGGAACAGCGTCACAATGAGCACGAAGATGATGCCGAGCACCATCTTCCACACGGGTCCAACGAGCGGCAACTGTTGCAGCGCCGTGCGCAAATAAATCCAAATCAACGCGCCGACTGTCGGGCCGACCAGCGTGCCGGCGCCGCCCATGATCGTTTGCACTACGAGCTGGCCCGACGTTTCGAGGTAGAATCCATCCGGCGGCATGTAGCCCTGGAACAGCCCGAACAAGCTACCGGCGACACCGGCATAGGCCGCCGCGATGACGAAGGCCGTCAGCTTGTATTTCTGGATGTCGTGCCCGAGCGTTCGCGCGCGCTCTTCGTTCTCGCGGATCGACAGCAACACGGCGCCGAACGATGAATTGACGATGCGCCGGGCGAGCCAGAAACCCATCAGGAACAGGACGGCGATGACCCAATACATGCTTTCAGGGGTATGCAGTTCGACGAACCAACTGCCGATGCCGATATGGGTGGGTGGAACGCCGGCTAAGCCGTTCTCGCCACCGGTGAATTGCTTGAGCGGAGAGATGTCGAGGAAGTAAAACATTTCGCCGAAGGCGAGCGTGAGCATCGCGAAATAGATGCCGGAACGACGCAGCGACAGTGCGCCGATGATGCCGCCGAGGATGGCGGCAAACATGGTGCCGATGGCAAGCGCGACCAACGCGCTTTGTGTGTAGCCGGCGATGAGCACATAGGCGGTCATGAAGCCGCCTGAGCCGAAGAACGCTGCTTGGCCAAACGACAAGAGCCCGGTGAATCCGAACAGAATGTCGAAGCCGAGCCCAAAAATACCCCAGATCAGAATGCGGTCGGCCATGTCGGCGGTACCGCCGATCAGCGCGAACGCAGAGGGAAATAACAATAAAGCCGCGACGGCTGCCGTCTCCGGCAGCCATCGGCCAAAGGGCCCGCGCGCCGACAGTTTCTTGACAATCATTATCGGCCCTGAACGCCGAACAAGCCTTGCGGCCTGAGGATTAGTACGAGTGCCATCGCCGCAAACAGCATCACTTCAGAGTAAGCGGGCTGCACCATCGCGGTGAGGCTTATGATTTCGCCGGCGATCAGGCCCCCGACCAGCGCGCCCCAGAATGAGCCGACGCCGCCGATGACGACCACGACGAACGATTGCACCAGTACGAGCGTGCCCATGTCAGGAACGACCGTAACAATCGGGGCATTGATCACACCGGCAAAGCCGGCCGCCATGCTTCCGAGCCCAAACACGACGAGAAACGTGCGCGTAACGTTGATACCAAGGATGTTGACCATCAACTGATCCTCGATGCCGGCGCGCACGATCAAGCCGAGCCGCGTGCGATAGAGCACCACGTAAAGGACGATCAGCGTCGCGGCGACGATGCCAAGAACCTCGATGCGGTAGGTCGGATAATAGAGAAAGCCGAGATTGACCGCACCCGTTCCCCACGTCGGCACCGGCAGACGCTGTGAGATCCCTCCGAACCAGGCGCGCACCGCCTCGACCAGAACAATACCCATGCCGAAAGTCACAAGGATCTGGTCCTCGTGAGGCCTGCGGTAGTAGTAGCGGATCAATCCGCGCTCGATGACCACGCCGACCAGCAGAAGCGCTACCGACCCCGCCGTCACGGCGACGATGAATGAGTGCGTCTGATTATACCCGACATAACCAGCGTAAGCACCGATCATGTAAAAGGCGCCGTGGGCGAAATTGATCACCCCCAGCGCCCCGAAAATGATCGTCAGTCCCATCGCAACGAGTACCAGGAGGGCGCCGAGCGTCAGCCCGTTGAAAAGCTGCGCCCAAAGCAGGGACCAGTTCATGGCGCCGCTCTCCAGTGCCGTGCCGGCACACTCAGTATGACGGCAGCTTACACCCGACCGAATCGCAAGGCGGCACGACCTCAGGACCCGGGGTCAGGCCGACGACCTTGTAGATGTCGTCGGGATTGCGCACTTCGCTCGGCTTCTTGCCGACCACGACCGGTACAGCGCGCACCTGCTGGTGATCGCAGGCGCGATAGTAGACTTCGCCGAGCGGCATTTGCAGTTTGTGCTCAGCTTCCAGCGCCTTGATGACCGAGATCGGATTGAACGTCTTGGCGCGCTCCACCGCATCAGCCCAGACCATGAGTTGGGTATAGGCGATGTGCGCGGTCCAGCGCGGCTTGTACTTGTATTTTGCCTCGAATGTATCGACGAAGATTTTCGCGATCGGGTTCGTTTCGGCGAGCGTCCACCAGAAGTCGAGCGTGCCGTAGACGCCTTGCATAATCTCGGGACCCACCTCCTTGCCCTGGAAGGAGGACAGATTCGGGACGATCATCTTCATCTTATCGAGCACGCCGAATTGCTTAGCCTGCTTGGTCGAAGCCACCGAGTCGTTACCGAACGCGACATTGACGAACACGTCCGCGCCGCTATTGGCGATGTTAAGGAGATGCGAGCTGTAATCGGCGGTCCCGACCGGGCACAATTGCTGACCGACCGTCTTCCAACCCAGGGCCTCGGTGAACTTCGACGTCGAGTCGAACACCGAGTGGCCGTAGGCGTAATCGGGAACGAGATAGACGGCCTTGCGCTTGGTACCGAGTTCCTTTGCCAGCACCGGCGCAAGCGCCTTGGCCGCCATGTACGCGCTCGGCTGCGAACGGAAGGCATAACGCTGACAGTCCTTGCCCGTCGTCTCGTTGGCACCACTGGCGCCGACCATGTTGAGGACACGGTAACGCTGCGCGACCTTTTCAAGTGCGATAGCGGTCGCGCTACTTGAGCAGCCCGAGATCATGATCGCCTTGTTGTTCGTGATGAAATTGCTGGCGGCCTGAACGGCCGGCCCAGGCTGGGTTTGGGTGTCGGCGAATTTGTATTCGATTTTCTTGCCGAGCACTCCCTTGCCGGACAGCGTCGAAATCTTCGGGACCAAGCCGCCCCCGCTGTTGAGATGGCTAATCGCCAGTTCATAGCCCTTTTGCAGGTCGCCGCCCTCGGCCGAATAAGCCCCAGTCAACGGACAGGTCAGCCCGATGAACACGCTGTCGCCTTGCACGCCCGCCGGATAATTCCCAATCGTCTCCTCGGCGGCCCAACTGCGCGAAATATTCACGAGCGGAAACGCACCAACCGCCGCGGCGTGCTTCAACAAGCTGCGGCGGTTTAAGCCTTTGCGATCTTCCTTGCTCATCTACGCCTCCCATGGATATTCATTAGGCCCGCTTATCAGTCATGGTACGGGCTTTTGAGGCAAGCGTATCAATGACTCAAGGACAAGATCAATCCTCCGCTGCTGCGCACGTGACACCAAATTCGCAGCGGGTGGTGCAGGAATATGTTCGAGTTAGAATAGGTTGTGGAGGGTGTGCAGCCAACGTGATGCGGGTCCGGTGCGCTTTCGAAGCCTCATCGGCTTCCAGTAAAGGTAAGCGGAACGGTCCGTACATTTTTCGGTATGGGCAGACTCAATTTCGTTTTCGCACCTCTCTACGTCGCAAGGGCGGTAGCAGACCTAAGCCGCGGGCTAACGTCCCGGTAAGGGGCCAAAAGCGGAAGTAAAGCTCTCTCGCGACCTTCCGGTCCCCAGCCTCGAGCATCACATCGCCAGCGCGACAATTTTAGAAACGTTATCGCTTCGATGGGGCGTCCAGATCGCCTCGATCAATGGATCGGGATCGAACGCCTCATTCCAATCCGCGGCAACTGAACGGAGCTTATTCTCCAGATCCGAGTCTGACAGCGGATTGGCACCGCTCCCGCGCGCGGCGGCTGATCAAGTGCGTCAATGGCCTGGAGCATCATCAATCCGGCAGCATCCATGTGAAGGTATCGACGTCGGCGCCAAAAGCACCGATTTGCCGAAGCTGCGCGCCCGCGTCGGCATGGTGTTCCAACATTTCGAGCTCTATCCGCATATGTCGGTGCTCGCCAACATCGCGCTGGCGCAGATCCATGTGTTGAAGAGGACCCGCGCCGCGGCGCAAGAGCGCGCCCGCGAATTGCTTGCCCGCGTCGGGTTGCAGGACAAAGCGGACGCGATGCCGGCCGATCTTTCCGGCGGGCAGCAACAGCGCGTAGCAATTGCGCGCGCGCTGGCGCTCGATCGGCAGGCCATCCTGTTCGACGAGCCGACCTCGGCGCTCGATCCGGAGATGATCCACGAAGTGCTACAGGTGATGACCGAACTCGCCGCGGACGGCATGACCATGATTGTTTTCACGCACGAAATGGGCTTTGCCCGTCGTGTCGCCGACCGCATCGTGTTCATGGACGCCGGCGAGATCGTCGAGGACGCGCCGACCGAGGAATTCTTCTCCACGCCCAAGACCAACGCGCTGCCGACTTCCTGTCGAAGATCCTGGCGCACTGATCCCGAACACCCAGCCGTTTTCGAATGCCTATGCTCGCTCCGGGGCCAGGAAGAGCACGTAACGTACCAATTTGCGAGAAGCGGCTTCCCATAGTTCCGGGGCTCCTGTGGTTATTGGCTAGCGATTTTCCCCGACACTGCGCGTCACGAACAGCAGCGGCAGCTCATCGCCAACGCGATGCGCTCTTCGTCGGACAGCTTCTCGCCGACGGTCGGCGCTCTAACGGCCTCGGCCGCGAATGGCAGCAGCGCCATGGTCTCAGCGACCGGCTGATCCACCGGCAAGCCTTGCGCCTTCATCTCGGTGCGGCGTCCTGCGGTCCCGCCGGCATCGATCGTGCCGTCGTCGCGAAACACGGCCCCGTAGACGGTCTCCGCCTCGTTGCGACTGACATAGCCACAGCGCACGTCATGTTCGAGCGTGCCGAGGTCGCGCTCGAGCGGCGAGCCGAAGCCGCCGCCGCCGCCGGAACGAAGAATGTAGGCGTCACCCGGCTTCAGCACCTGATTGATCGCCTTGCCGTTGGGAAAATGCGTCTCGTCGGTTTGGCCGTAGCGATGTAGCGCAACCGAATTGCCCAGACCCGAGTGCCCATCCTCGAGCCCCCACGGCTTGCATTTGACGCGGTCCATCTGCGACGAGAAGCGGATGTCGTTGAGCGCCTGCACGACCTGCTCGGTGCCGAGCCCGCCGCGGAAGCGCCCGGCCCCGCCGGAGTCCGGCCGCAGCGTGTAGCGCTCGACCAGCAGCGGATACTTGGCTTCGACCTGCTCGGATGGACCGTTATGCGTGTCGCCGTCATTGATGGCGATGGTCGCATTCATGCCGTCGCCATTGTGCTTGGCGCCCCAGCCGCCGCCGATGAGACCCCCGAGATAGATGTAGAAGGAGTTGTCGTTCGGGCGGCGGCCGTTGACGCGGCCGACCACGAGATCGGCGTGATGTGCGGCGGCCACCTTGCCCGGCATAGCCGTCGACATCGCCTTGAAGATCGTGTCGACCACCGTCATCGGATAGGTCATCCACATGCGCATCGCGGCGGGCTTTTGCGCGCTGACCACCTTGCCTGGCGGCAGAATGACGTCGAGCGCGCGGAACTGACCCTCGTTGATCGGCATGTCGAGCGCCGAAGTCAAGCACTTGAACGCGACCTGGCAGCAAGAGAGACCGGCGGTGATGCCGGAATTGTAGAAGCCGCCGACCTGGTCGGAGATGTCGGTGAGGTCGACCGTCATGCGGTCGCCCTTGACCACGACCTTGACGCGGATCGGCACCGGCACACCAACGGACACGCCGTCATCGTCCATGAACGACTCCGCCTCGTAGACGCCGTCCGGCATGGCAGCGACGCGCTCACGTGCGATGCGCTCGCTGTGCTCCATGACGGCGTCGATCGCGGCCAGCACGTCGTCGCGGCCGTATTTGCGGATCATGTCGAGGAAGCGCTTCTCGCCGGTCTTGACCGCCGCAACCTGGGCGCGGAAGTCGCCCATCGCGCGGTCCGCCAGGCGCACATTGGTCTTGATGATCGAGACCAGCTCGTCATTGATCACGCCCTTGCGGTAGATCTTGACGATCGGCATCTGCAGGCCTTCGGAATAGATGTCCGTCGTCGCGCCCGACAGTGTGCCGCCGACGTCGGGCCAGTGCGCCATGCAGCAGGAGAAGGCGACGAGCTCACCGTCGTGGAACACCGGCACCGTGAACGTCATGTGGTTCAAATGGCTGCCGGTGATGTAGGCGTCGTTGGTGAGGAAGATGTCGCCCGGCTCCATGTCGGCGCCGAAATGCTCGATCTTCGCCTTCACCGTCTCGCTCATGCCGCGGATGAACATGGGCAGGCCGAGGCCGATCGAGATCGTGTTGCCGTCGGCGTCGAACAGACCGACGGTGAAGTCGAGCGCTTCGTAGATGATCATGTTGTAGGCGGTGCGCATCAGGTTGGTCTTCATCTCCTCGGTGGCGGCGATGAGACCATTACGCACGATTTCGGTGACGACTGGATCGACGTGGGAACCGTGAGCGGCGCTGTGCTTGACGTTCGCTTCCATGCTCAGGCTCTCCAGACGTCGATATGCAAATTGCCGTAGGCGTCGATCGTGAGCATGTCCTTCGGCTCCGCCACCGTGGTCGAGGCGTGCTCCTCGATTAGCGCCGGACCTTCGATGCGGTTTCCGGCTTTCAGCCGCGCGCGGTCGTAGGTCGGCGTATCGACCATGCCGGTCGCGGCGAAGTAGACCGGCCGCGTGCCGGTGAACGCATCTGCTGCGTCCTCGCCGGCGGCGTCGACCGGCTCGAGCGCCGGCTTGCGCATTAGGCCGATCGTGGCGGAGCGCAGCGAGACGATCTCCGCCTTCTCGGCCGGCGCCGAATAGCCGTAGCGCGTCTCGTGCACGGCATCGAAGCGCGCCTTGATGCCGGCACGGTCCTGGTTGTGGAAGAGTTCGAGCGGCAGATGCACGGTGACCGCGTGCTCCTGCCCGACATAGCGCATGTCAGCGCCGCGCTCGGTCCGCATCTCCACGATCATATCGCGGCTGCGCGCGAGGTCCGCCGCGCCGGTCTTCTCCATCGCCGCGAACAGCGCCTCGAGATCGTCGAACGTAGCGGCGTCGAGCGGCTTGAACCAGGTGTTGACGAGGTCGCGGCGCAGGTCGGCGAACAGCATGCCGTAGGCCGAGAAATGCCCCGGCGCGACGGGGATGATCACCTTGGCGATGCGCAGCTCGCGCGCGATCATCGCCGCGTGCAGCGGTCCCGCGCCGCCATAGGCGACGAGTGCGAAGTCGGCCGCGTCGAGGCCGCGCTCGGTCGTTACCCAGCGCACCATGTGCGACATCTTAGTCGCGGCGATGCGCAGGACGCCGTCGGCGGCGGCGACCGGATCGAGATCGAGGGGCTTGGCAATCTTCTCGGCGAGCGACGCGCGGGCGCCGTCGAGGTCGAGCTTCATTTCGCCGCCAAGGAAGCGGTCGGAGGCGATACGGCCGAGGACGAGGTTGCAGTCGGTCACGGTCGGCTCCGTGCCGCCCTGCCCGTAGCAGACCGGGCCCGGCTGCGCGCCGGCGCTCTCCGGCCCGACGCGGAGGCCGCCGCCGACTTCGATGCGGGCGATGCTGCCGCCGCCGGTGCCAACCTCCTGGATGTCAATCATCGGAATCTGCAATGGCAGTCCCGTCGCATAACCGCCGACGAGCTGGCCGCCCGTCATCAGCACCTCGCCGTCATGAATGACGCCGGCCTTGGCCGTGGTGCCGCCCATATCGAACGCGATGGCGTTCTTGACTCCGATATTGGCGCAGAGCGTGCGCGCGCCGATGACGCCGGCGGCGGGCCCTGACTCCAGCATGCGGATGCAGGACGACCGCGCTTCTTCAAGGTCGAACAGGCCGCCGGTAGACTGAACGACCAGAAAGGTACCGTCGAAGCCGGTATCCTTCAGGTGTCGATCCATTTCCCCCAGGTAGTTGCGCACGCGCGGGCCGACATAGGCGTTCGCCGCCGTGGTCGAGGTGCGCTCGTATTCGCGATATTCCTGCGACAACTCGTGCGAAGCGGTGACGAACAGGTCCGGGTAGGCCTCCTCGACGATGCGCTTGGCGCGCTTTTCGTGATCCGCGTTGCGATAGGAGTGGAGGAACAGGATGGCGATGGCCTTGACGCCGCGCTTGACGGCCTCCGCCGCAACGGCGCGCACCTCGGCGTCATCGAGCGGGATCAGCACGCGCCCTTGCGCATCCATGCGCTCGCGGATCTCGAAGCGCAGATCGCGGTCGATAAGCGGCTTGTGCTTCTGGAAGAACAGGTTGTACGACTCCGGCCGGTTGACGCGGCCGATCTCGTAGATGTCACGGAAGCCTTGCGTGGTGATCAACGCGCACGTCGCACCGGTGCGCTCGAGAATCGTGTTGATCGCCACCGTCGTACCGTGCAGGAATAATTGCGCCGCCGAGAATCCCGCGCCCGCCTTGGTGACACCCGTCTCGATGCCGGTGACGAGGCGCGACGGCGTCGTCAGCGTCTTCCCGAGCTTGAGGCGTCCCGTCGCCTCTTCAAAGGCGGCGACGTCGGTGAAGGTGCCGCCGACGTCGGCCGACAGGCGCAACGGTCCGCGGCTGGTGTTCGTCATATCCAATGATCGCAACTCCGTCTTCGTACTCAGGACGTCATAAGCCGGTCCGCCGGCAGATCGGTGATGAAGCTGTGCGCCGCCGCGTGCGTGATGAAGAGCGGCAGCTTCGCGTTCTCGGCCGCCGCCTGCGGCGTTACTCCGCAGGCCCAGAACGCAGCGGTGAGGTGGTCCGGCATTGCCGGCACCGGGCCGCCGAACATCGGCGTTTTGAGGTCTGCGCCAATTCCGATCGGATCGCCGATGTGGATCGGCGCGCCGTGATTGAACGGAAAGCGCGCCGACACCTGCACGGCAGTGATCGCCTGCTGCGGCGTCAGCCAGCGCATGGTGACGATGAGATCGCCCTTGAAAGGTCCGGCCGGAACGGCCGGCCGGTCGGTGCGCAGCACCCAGCGATTGCGATCGGTCGGCACGCCGGCGCGCTCGAACGCGTCGTCGAAGGTGATGCCGGAGCCAATGAGAAACGAGACGAGATCGTCGCGCCACAGGTCGCGCACATCGGCGCGGTCGTCCTGGCGGATGCCGTCGATGAACACGGAGTAGCGCGCGCAATCCGTTCGCAGGTCAGCGCCCGGCGCAAGCTTGGCCGGCTCGACGCTGCCGGGATCGGTCACCTCGAGCACCGGGCAAGCGCGCTGGTTGCGCTGGCAATAGAGCATGAAGTCGAAGGCGTAGGCCTTGGGCAGAACCGCCAGATTGCATTGCACGAAGCCCGGCGCCATGCCGCGGCTGGTGCCGGCGATGCGGCCGGCACGGATGCCGCCGCGGATGCGCTGGCTCTCGAGGAGACCGTCGACGTTCATTGCGACGCTCCGCCGAACTCGATTTCATAGAGCTGCGCGTGGCCGGTGCGGTCGGAGGTGAATACGACGCGGGAGCCGTCCGGCGAGAAGCGCGGATGCGGATGCGTGTGCTGGCGCGCTTCGACCGCAACCGGCCCATCGTTGTACGGAAACGGGCCTGCCCAATGCGCGCCTTCCGACGTCGCCTCGCTGGCGCAGAGGAACTGCGGTTCGCCACCGAACGGAAGGATGTGCAAGCCGCGATCAGGAAAATTGGTGTCGCAAACGAAGCGTTTCGCCTCGCCGTCTGGCGCCGCATGCCAGGCGGGAAAACGGTGCAGCCATTCCGCTTTGCCGGTCTCGAGATCGAGAATTCGCATGCCGCGCGGCCAATCGACGAAGGCGATGGCGCGCCGGCCCGGCAGCCAGACCTCGTGGGTGACCCATTGCATCCGGTCTTCGCGCTCGTAGACGCGGCGGTTGTTGTTGCCGACGCGGTTGACCGTCCAGACGCGGTCGGTGAGCGGCCCGGCATAGAGAATAAGATCGTCGTCGTCGGGACAAAACTGCGGATGGCCGATCGTGTCGCGCTCGAGGATAATCTCGGATTTGCCGGTGCGCGTATCGACGACGACAAAGCGAGACACCCTGCCCGCTTTCACGGGGATTGCCCACCAGCGCCCGTCGGCCGAGAGCGCCGTGGTGCCCATCGCTGCGCCGACCATGCCTTTCTCGCGCATCTCGACCGCGCCGAAGTCGACAAACTGGGTCTCAGTAAAATCGTCGAGGCTGACGCGGAAAGCGCCGGTGCCGGCGGTGAAATAGACGCAGGAGCCGTCGGGTGCCGGATAGATCGACCATTCGGCGAGGCCGAGCCGATCCGTCGCCTGCACCAGTTCACCGCTCGCGCGTTCCTCGAAGAAGATTTGCGGCGCGCCGATGCGATGCGAGATGAACACCAGTTTTTCCGCCGCCCGGTCGTAGGCCGGCACGAAGAAGAACGGATGATGGTGGATGCTCGGATGGCTCGTCACCTGACGCAGCCGACGGCCAGACCGCACATCCATCAGCACACGCGATTCGGACGGGAAGCGCGCTCCCCTGCCGGACGTTGCACGCATCATGGGCGCCATCACGGTCAAGACGGCGCCCTCATTGCTCGATGCTTCTTCATGTTCTTACGCCGCAATCAGATCTTGTAGTTCTTTGCCTGCTCGACGATCTTCGCGCGGTCGAAATTGTTGATCTCGGCGATCATGTCGTTGGTGAAGAGCGGCTTCACATCCTTGATGGAGTCGAGACCGAGAAACTTGGCTTCGCGTTGCAACTCTTTCTCGTGAATGAAGCCCATCTTCGTGTCCGGATAAGGCGGCCGATAGAGCGGGATGCGCCGTTTCGCCGCCAGTAGCACCGAACGCACCGCGTTGGCTTCGCTGGCGCCACGCGGGGCGGTTTCCGGATAGAGCTTGAGGAACACCCGCGCGCCCGCTTCTGGATTGGCCAGCAGGAATTCCGAGCCTTTGGCAACACCGCGCGCGAATCCGACGCAGATCTTGCGGTTCGCCTTAATGTAATCCTCCATGGCACTGAGGAAGAGCCCGCCGATCAGTGGCACGTTGGTCGGCCGCGGCAGCAAGCGGAATGCGATATTGGCGCCCTCGATCTGGCCGAACCCGGTATCGAAATATGCGAGCGCGTCGATGACACCGCGCTGCAAGGCAACGCCAGCGGTGACGCCCGCTCCGACCGCGATCCACTTCACGTCCTTGTCGGGATCGACGCCAATATTTTGCAGCGCCGCGCGCGTGACCGGATAATCTGTGGTGCCGAGATCGGAAACTCCAATCTTCTTGCCTTTGAGGTCCTGGTAGCTCTTGAGCGGCGAATCCGGCAGCACAGCCACGTCCCATTTGTAGGGATAGGTGTATTCATAGAAATTGACGATCTTCGGTAGTTGCTTCTTGGCATAGAGCGGCATCTGGAAGCTCATGGTGCCGACGGCGAACTGCACCGCACCCTTTTCAACGCCGATCTGGGCATTGGAGTTGGTACCGAGTGGCCTGGCCGTGAATTGCAGGCCTTCTTCCTTGTAGTAGCCGAGGCCTTCGCCGATCAGAATATTGATGATGATCGGGTTAATCGACTTGATGCCGAACCCCATCGAGATCTGTGTGAGTCCCTGGGCCCGCAGAATTGAGGGCGTCGCCACGGTCGCAAGCGCTGCGGCACCGAGACCCTTCACAACCTCACGTCGATTTGTCATTGCTTCCTCCACCTTGTTTAGTGTTTACCGCGGTCTGCCCAGTGCACGATGGACCGCTCGACCCACCGCACGATGAGATGCAGCAGGACGCCCGTAACACCGAGAACGACCAGCGCAGCGAATACGCCGGCGACATCGGTCACCGCCTGGGCCTTGGTGATGGCGACGCCCATTCCCTCCTGGGCGCCAAGAAATTCGGCAACGATGGTGCCAAGCAGCGCATAGACGATGCCCATGTCGAGGCCGGCGAAGATATACGTCGCCGCCGACGGCAGTTTGACCAGGTAATAGGTTTCAAGCCGTGAGGCGGAAAGCGCCCGCATCAAGTCCAGCCGCTCGACCTCCGACGCGCGGATACCGGCAAAGCTGTTGACCATCATCGGGAAGAAGGCGAGCAGCGCGGCCATTGCCACCTTCGAGCCGTCGCCGAAGCCGCACCAGATGACGATCAGCGGCGCGATCGCAACCTTCGGCAGGCTTTGCAGCGCGAAGGCATATGGCATGAGCGCCGTCTCGACCGGACGGAATTCGGCCATCACCGAACCAAAGACGAGGCCGAGCCCGGCGCCGATGGCAAATCCCAGGAGCGCGTTCGACATCGTGCTCCATAGTGGCAGATACCAGCCGAGCGCGCTCGCCGGCGCGACCGCGATGCCGCTCCACAAAGCAATGAACACCTGTTCCGGGGCCGGCAGGATGTAGGGCGGCACCTTGAATATGAGTACGCCCAGCTTCCATACGAGCAGCAGCACGAGGAAGCCGGCAAAACCGATGCCGACGTTGCGGATGCGCGCGCGTCGGCGGCGGGCCTCGGCGGCGGCTGCCGAGGCGGCGATGAGGGCGAAGGCGGTGCCTTCCGAGCGGATGTCGGTCATGCGGCATTCACCCGTCCAGAAGCGTGCGAATTTCGCGCGCCAGTGCCACATGCTGCGGACTGCCGAAGGTTTCGGCCGCGACGCGCGGGCGGCGCACGTCGACAGCGAAATCGCGCACAATGCGGCCGGGGCGCGGCGACATCACCACCACCCGGTCGCCAAGGAAGATCGCCTCGTCGATCGAATGCGTGATCAGCACAACGGTCTTGCCGCTGGCCATCCAGATGCGCTGGAGCTCCGCATTCATGCGCTCGCGCGTGAGCGCGTCGAGCGCGCCGAACGGCTCGTCCATCAAAAGCAGCTTCGGATCGCGCGCAAGCGCGCGCACGATGGCGACGCGCTGCTGCATGCCTCCGGAGAGCTCGTAGGGATATTTGTTCTCGAAGCCCGCGAGCCCCGCGATCTCGAGCAGGTCGCGCAGCGCCTTCTCGCGACCGCCGACGCTCTTGCCGCCACCGACCCGCAACGGAAGCATCACGTTCTGCCAGACCGTGAACCAAGGCAGCAGGTTCGAATGCTGGAAAACAACGCCGACCTCCGGCGAAGGCCCATTGAGAACCCTGCCGCCGAGCGAGGCGGAGCCGGCATCGGCGCGATCGAGACCGGCAAGCAGGCGCATGAGGGTGGTCTTGCCGCACCCAGACGGGCCCACCAGGCAAACGAATTCGCCGTTGCGGATCCGCAGATCAACATGGTCGAGCGCGAGCACCGGCTCACCGGCGGTCGTGGAGTAGATCTTCACCACGCCTTCGACCGCGATGAGCGCGCTGCGCGCTGATGAAGATCTTGCCGATGTCGCCGCTGCACCGGCCGCGGCCGGCTCAGCCGCTCCTATTGTGTAAGCCATCGATCCGTCCACCTCGTCGCATTTCCAAGACCGGCAGCACTCCTTGATTGCCGTTGCTCAGTTCAGTTCAAATCGAGCCACTCTCATCTCACACCGCGGCCGAAATCGTGCCGCTCGCCTGCACCGCTTTGGCGATGTCGGCCGCGGCGCGGCGCAAGGAGTCGAGCGCCCGTTTGCGGAAGTCGTCCATCGACATCTGCATCTGCGGCACGGCGACGCTGATCGCCGCCAAGGGATAGTTGTCGATATCGAGCACCGGCAACGCCAGGACGCGCAGGCCGCTACCGAAATAGGAATCCCGCAGCGCGTAGCCGTGCCGGCGCACATGGCCGAGACGCTCCTCGATTTCGGCGCGATTCATCGGTTTGTGCGGAAACGCGCCGGGCCGCGGCTTCACCGACAGAACGCGTTCGAGTTCGGCTTTCGGCAAATAGGCGAGCAACGCCTCGCCGATCGTGCTCCAGAAGGCGGGAATCGTCGTACCGATGCGGATGTCGACGCCAATACGGGTGAGGCCGGCGCGCACGCGCTCGATATAGAGGATGTCGGCCCCGTCGAGCACGCCGAGGCTTGCCGCCTCATTCACCTCGCCTACGATAGAGCGCAGGATTGGCCGGGCGATCTCGCGCAAGTCGGCGCGCCCGATCGCATGCAGGCCGAGATCGACCACCTTTAATGCGAGACGGAAGCGCTTGCTCTCGGGGATGCGGGCGAGATAGCCGAGCATCACCAGCGTATTGAGCATGCGAAATGCGGTGCCGGGATCGAGTCCGGCGAGCGACGCGACTTCGCTCAGCGTGAGTTCCGGCCGTTCGGCAGAGAATGCCTCAAGGATGCGCAGGCCCTTGGCCAGTGAATTTACGACGTTGCGGCTCTCCTCGCGCTCGCCGGCCGGGTTTCGGCCGACGGCACTTCCGCGCGCGCTTGAGGGTCTGCGTGCCGCCACCTTACGCCTCGTTCCGGCGTTCGCTGTTTTTCGGAATGCGAAACTTATTTGATACCGAAATTAAAGCGCGCGTCGGCGCGCGTGTCAACCGGTCTAGGCCATTGATACGCAACATGTTGCTTGTCGCACGCGTCGTCGTTCAATCTGCACTGCGCCGCACCGAAAGCCGCGGCGCGCAGCGTCGCGAGGATTTCAAGGACACTGCTCCGGAATGGAACGTCAACCAGTCGCAATGACTGATGGGCGGCTCGCTTCCACGAACGCCGCCGTGGCACGCGAAGCAGCGGTAGCCCTCGCAAGGTGACCATGACGATCTCGCTCGCCTTCCTCTCGCCGGCTCTGGTCAAGGCCGCTCTTGAAGGCCGGCTGCCACGCGGGATCGGCGCCACCCGCCTCTGCGATGCCCGTCGAGTGGTCGCGGCAACACCAGACGCTCGGCCTGAACCTTTAAACGCCGCCCTCCGCTCGAACCTGTCTCACCAAACGGCGTCTCTGTTTCCAAGGAAAAAGGATTCCGGGCCAGAGAATCCAGGTGCCGGGAACTGCACCGGCTGCTGGAGAGGGGATCCAGAGACGACCCGACCTCGCGCAGCCCCGCAGAATGCGGGGCGTTTGCAGTTCTCCGGAAAATCTCCGGTTAGATGGGATGGGTGGTGGAGACGAGAGGACACAAACTACATGCGAGGCACGAAGTCATTTCGAACGAGTCTCAATTTCCCAGGAAAAACTTTTTTCAGCCCAGAGACGGGCGGGTCAAATACACTATTTCGCTGTTCTGGAGACAGAGACTGAAGGCAGCAACCTCTGTAAGCGTTTGATTTTATAGCTATTATTGCGATAGTCTCTGAAGTTATGCTACCATGGAGAGTGCGTGGTGGGAGAGGTAGGACTCGAACCTACGAAGGCATAGCCAGCGGATTTACAGTCCGCCCCCTTTGCCGCTCGGGACACTCTCCCAGACCGCCGCACAGCGTTGACCGCTCAGAGAAAAACGGAACCGACGCTGTCGGGATGCCGGGCTTTATGGTCAGGCGACCGGGCGAAGTCAATGGAGGCCTGTTCGCGTCCGGGCGGATCGCGTAAGGCACAGAAAGTCTCAGTCCCCGACGTTCCGTTCCTAGTCCCGGATACCCTCGATGCCGTCACGACCGCCCCCTGTCCGTCCCCGCTCCGGCGCCAAGCCTGGGGCCACCCGCGAGCAGATCGAGCGCCGGGAGCGCTTCACCCGCGCCCGCCGCGAGAGCCTGCGCCCGGACGGCGACGCTCCCGCGATCCTCTATGGCTGGCACACAGTCACCGCCGCCTTGGGTAATCCCGCGCGTCACGTCCGCAAGTTCCTCGCCACGGAGAACGCGGCGCGACGGCTGGCCGATGAAGCCATCGCGCCAGAAGCGGTTCCCGAAGTGGTGCGGCCCTCAGCCATCGACGAGCGGCTCCTGCCCGACGCCGTGCACCAGGGCCTCTATCTCGAAGCCGATCCGCTGCCCACGCCGTCGATCTCCGATCTTCCGGCGCGAGGCTTGGTGCTCGTGCTCGACCAGATCACCGATCCGCATAATGTCGGCGCGATCTTCCGTTCGGCTGCTGCGTTCGGTGCCGCCGCCATCGTCACCACCGAACGTCACAGCCCCGATGCCGCCGGCGCGCTCGCCAAGGCGGCGTCCGGTGCGCTCGAACTGGTGCCGCTCGCCACGGTTCAGAACCTCGCCCGCGCATTGGGCGAACTGCGCGAACGCGGCTTCCTCCTGGTCGGGCTCGACAGCGAAGGCGAAAGCGATCTCGCCGATCTCACACTCCGCGCGCCGCTGGCGCTGGTGCTCGGCGCCGAGGGCAAGGGCCTGCGCCAACTCACGCGCGAGACCTGCGACCGGCTGGCGCGCATAGACGTGCCCGGCGCGCTCAAGAGCCTCAACGTGTCGAATGCCGCGGCGCTGTCGCTCTACGTTGCGAGCCGGGCGCTCGGCAAAGGCTGAAAAGCAAAACGGCGGGCCCCCAGCCCGCCGCTGCTCCCGCTATCGATAAAATCTTATTCGGCTTCCGCTTTGGCGTCGGCGCCGCTGGCGCGCTTGCGGAACAGCCGGATGCTCATGCGGTCGGGGCCGAGGATGGTCACTTCGGCCTCGGCGCGGATGACACGCTTCTCCACCTTGCCCTTAGCCTCGCGCTGCGGTTTCACGTCTGTTTCGATTCTCGCCGTGTGCTGACGCAGCGGCGCGGCCAGTGCGTCCTCGACGTAATGGCGGCGTTCGATGACGCGCGGCGGATCGTCGACCACGCGCTCGTGCTCGATCACCATCGGCTTTTCGCGCACAATCCTGGTCGTGTTAATGACGTCGCGATCGATCTTGCCGGCGTGCCGCCGACGCAATTTCTCGATCAGCGCCCGATCGTTATGCGTCACCCGCCCCTCAACGTGCGCGGCAGGCCGGTGCGAGGCCGCCGGCGCTGAGCCATCGCAGCCATTGACGCAGCGGACGTAAGGGTAACCGCGCGTCTGCACCGGCCGCTTGATCACGTAGGTGCCGGGCGCGACCTCGACCGCGTAAGGCTGGGCGGGCTGCGCGGCGTGAGGATAGAGCGGCGCCGGCTGCGCCGGCGCGTATTGCGCCTGCGCAGCGACGGGCAAGAGCGCGGCGGCGAAAGCGGCAAGGATGATGGGACGCGTCGTCTTCATTTCAGCGGCGGCTCCGTCTGCGGCGCCGCCCGGCCGTCGAAGTCGCGGATGCGGCCGCGCGGGTCCTCGATGACAAAGGCGGACGACGTCGTCCAGTTGCGGGAGAAGGTTTCCGCCGCCTCGGCGCTCTCGCCGTGCGCGGAGAGATCCTCGTTGCGGCCGACGAGCGGCTGCTCGCCCGTGATGGGGTAGTAATGGCGGTGACGCCATGGCGCGAGCCAGTAGGCGCGGACGAAAACGCCGGGCTGATAATCGTAGATGACGATCGTACCGGCGCGGCGCCCGTGCGCCGAATAATGCAGGCCGACGTTTCGCTCGGCCGGCACCGGCGGCAGGTCGGCCGCGCAAGCGGACGCGATCCCGGCGAAGCCGGCGCAAAATCCGATGATGTGTCCGATCACGCGCATGCGCTGTCACTCCACGCGACAACGCGCAATGTATACGAAGGCTTTACCCTGCCGACGTCATTCGCGGGGTAACATTAATCGCGGCATGGACCTTGCTCTATGCCCGGCCAAGGCGCGGCCAGTGCCGGTGGCGCGCGGAGGCGGGTTGGGCTACCACTTCCAGTCCCGGCTTCAAGAGTTAATGCGCGCAATGCCCAACCGCCGTACTCCGCTCCTGCCGATCGCCGCGCCCGCGGACACACCGCGCGGCTCGTTTCGCCAGCGATATGACCAACTCGAAACCCGGCGCGCCGAGCTGATGAACCGTTTGCGCACGCTCGGCGACGGCGCTCAGCGCCACCCGGGCTACAAACGGGCGCTGAAACTGCTCAACGACACATTCCGCAAGTCGAAATTGGCGCAGCGCCTGGCTGTGTTGCAGGCCGCCGCTTGGTTGATCGATATCCTGGAAAAACTGACCACAAGCCTGTAATTGGCAGCCCGATCGCAGCACAGGGCAGACAGACGGGCCGCCCCAGGTCTCGCGCTTGTCGCTTAGGCGTGACGCTGGTAGCAGTCCTGCTTCAGTACCGGAGAAGCCGGGTTAGCTCAGCGGTAGAGCAGCGGTTTTGTAAACCGAAGGTCGGGGGTTCAATCCCCTCACCCGGCACCACTTCTAAGGGTTTCCGCGGCCGGACCCCGGCAGGCTAGCCGCGAAACAGCATTTCCTTTTCGCGCGGAATTGCGATCGTAGCCCATGGCGGATCTTGAGCGGGTGAGGTTCCCCGCAAAGGCTGCTCGCCATCAAAGAAAAGGTAATCGGCCGAGCCAAACACCTGCTCGATCGTCGGCCTTGCCCGATCCGAAACCTCGCAAACGACCACGGGCCTGTATCGCTTCAGAAACTCAACGCTGTTGCCGAAGACCTCGCCCTCCGCGCCTTCGACGTCAACCTTGACGACGTCCGGAGCCGGAAGCCGCTGGCTCAGCAAGTCCAAACTCAACGTGACCACGGTCTGAATCTCGGCCGTTCCCCCCATTTGGGATTGACCGTAGCCTTCCAGCGCGCTCGAGGACCGCGAGCGCCGGCTGATGTGGAACGATGCAATATCGAATTGGGAGCCGACTGCGGCGGGAATGATCGTCACCTTGGCCGAGTCGGATGGCTGAATCCGTGCCGAACGTCGCAACAACCCGATCAGCCATGTATCCGCCTCGATCGCGAAGACCTGGCCCGACGGTCCGCCCCGGGCTGCCGCGGCATAAGTGAAAAGCCCGACATTCGCGCCGATGTCCCACACGATGTTCGCCGGACGCACGAGGTCGGCCGCGGCCCGCAGCAGGGGAGCGTCGACGCGCTCAACGGAACGAAACAGAAAACCGAGGCCTGCGCTGGGCGAGATATAGATGGGCACGCGATTGAACGCGGCTGGCAAGCGCCGCTTTAAGACCAGGTACCGGGTGGCGTATTCCAAAACTCGGCGCATTCCCGCCACTGTGCACTACCCGTGCGCGAAACAACAAGCTATCTGCTCATATCGGCGTGACGGTATAGCGCGCGGAATGTGGCCCTGACGCGCGCTTGGCCGCGGCCGCACATTCGTGAGGCCGGGCTTTCGTAAGCCTGAGGCCAGCTCGATCGTCGCTGGCTACCGGAGCCCGCAGAATCAGTCCGGAATAGAACTGATGTCGCGTCGACTCAGCCCGTAGAAACGGTCTTTCCGGCGGTTCTGGAGTGTGCCAAACTACAGGCGTTAGCAATACCCTCGGAGATCTAGCAATGCCTCAGGGCACCGTTAAGTGGTTCAATCCGACGAAAGGCTACGGCTTCATCCAGCCGCAAGACGGCGGGAAAGATGTGTTTGTACACATCTCGGCTGTCGAACGCGCCGGACTTAGCACGCTGAACGAAGGACAGAGCGTTCAGTTCGAACTCGTCGAGAACCGCGGGAAGACGTCCGCGGAGAACCTCAAGGTCAAGTGACCCTGAGTTTTCTGAACTGAGCTGACTGAAGCGTCGTATCTGTCTTAAGTGTTCGCCGCCGAGCCGCCCGGCCCGGCGGCGGTCGCGTTTGCCTACTGTCGCCGCTTATGGTCATACCGCGGTCGGCAGCGCACTCAGCGCGTCAGCTTCTCGAGTTCGGAAAACGGCGCGTAGACCGCGTCCTTGCATATTTCTTTCGCTGCGCGCGGCACGTCGATGAAGCGGTCGAGCTTGGCCGAGACGTAGACCGCAGCGCCCTCCTTCGGCGCCGTATATTTCCCCTCCATATCCCGCGCACTGTAACGCAGGCACGCGACATAGCGTTTGCCCTGGCCGACGTCCTTGAGCACCGGTTGCGTCACCACGGCGCCGTGTACGTGCACGGGGTCGTTGAGATAAGTGCGCAGGAACGCCAGCAGGTCCGCTTTGTAGCTCTGCGGGTAGACGTTCTGCGCCTCCCACCGCGCCTTCAACTCTTCCGGCGACGG
>DATCFB010000119.1:0-3792 GCA_036509755.1 Pseudolabrys sp.
AAACGGGAGACCGCCGATGGCCGATGCCGCCGTGCTCAAACAACTTGCGCCCACCGGAAAGCTGCGTATCGCGGTGGCGATCGCGCCCTCGCCCTCCGCGCAATTCGCGATCAAGGACGGCGAGCGCTTCAAGGGCGTGGCCGTGACGCTCGGCGAAGCGCTGGCGAAGAAACTCGGCGTACCGGCCGCGATCCTGCCGCACAATGCCTCGGGCGAAATCCAGAATTCCGCCGCCGATGACAAATGGGACGTCGCCTTCCTGCCCGTCGACGAGGAGCGCAAAAAATTTGTCGATTTCGGCAATGCCTACCACCTCTTGCAGAGCACCTTCCTGGTCGCGCCCGGCGCGAAGATCGGCTCGGTCGCCGACGCCAACGCTGAGGGTATCGGCGTCGGGGGCGTCGCCAATACGGCCAGCTTCCGCGCTGCCGTGAAGGCGACGCCGAAGGCGACCCATATCGAGTTCGCCAAGGTCGATCTTGCCGTGCAGGCGGTGATTGAGGGACGCATCGCCGCCATCGCGCTGTCGCGCGAGTCGCTCGGCGGCGTCGCCAAGAAGATCCCTGGCTCGCGCATCCTCGACGACGCGTTCCTGAATTCCTCGACCTCGGTCTGCGTGCCGAAGGGCCGCCCGGCGGCACTCGCTTACGTGAGCGAGTTTATCGAGGAGGCCAAAGCCTCCGGTCTCGTGCGCAGGGCGCTCGACGAGATGGGGCTCACGGCCTCGCAGATCGCGCCCGCCGGCATGAAGCCCTGAGTTCTCATGTCGCAACCGACCGAACGGCCGCGCAGGGTGCTGCCGAAGCTGGCCGATTTTCCGCACCGCGTGAACGAGATCGTCCGCTACGGCGATCTCGATCCGCAGGGGCACGTCAACAATGCCGTGTTCGCGACCTATTTCGAGTCGGGCCGTGTCGCCATGTTTCGCGCGCGCGACCTCGGCATCGGCGTGCCGAACGCAAATTTCGCACTGGTGCGTCAGGAGATCGACTTCCTGCGCGAATTGCGCTGGCAGGACAATCTCGTGGTGGCGACCGCGCTCATTGCGATCGGCCGGACGTCGTTCACGCTGGCGCAGGCCCTCTTCGAGGGCGAGAATTGCGCGGCCACCGGCCGCGCCGTGATGGTGACGCTCGATGCGGCAACGCGGAAGCCGCGGCCGCTGCCGCCCGAGATCGTCGCGCAGCTCGAACCGTGGAAGTATCGCGGGGAGTAAAGTTGGGACGGCGCAGTCGCGCCTTTGCCCAGCCTACGAAGTCTTCGCTTCCGGCGTATGCACATGCTCCGCGCGCACGCCAAGGCCGATGAGGCGCGCGGGAATTCGCCGCAGTACGGGAAACCAGTTGAACAGCTTGGCGGCGAAAGGTGGCTTCGGCCGCGTCGCGGTGCCCAGCACCGGCGACAGGACGCGGTTCTGGATCTGGATCTGCAGCCACTGGATGACGCGCATCGGCATCGTCCGCCGCTGCTGCACGGCTTCGAGCAACGCCTCGGTGACGCGGTGTTCCTTCAGCGGCGCCGCGAGAATGTTCGCGGCGGCTACCGCGTCCTGAATCGCCAGATTGATGCCGACGCCGCCGATCGGCGACATTGCATGCGCAGCGTCACCGATGCACAGCAGTCCCGGCCTGTGCCAGCGCGACAGCCGGTCGACCGCCACCGTCAGCAGCTTCACGTCATCCCAGCCTTTGATCTCGCCGAGGCGGTCGCGCAGGAACGGCGACATGAAGGCGATGCTGTCGAGAAAGGCGGGAAAGCCCTTCGACTTGACCCGGTCGATGCCGCCCTTCGGGATCACGTAGGCGCACTGCCAATAGTCGTTGCGGTTGAGCATGACAAGCATCATGCCCGCTTCCATGTGGCCGAAGGTTTCCGCCGTGTCGTCCTCGCGCCGCGAGATGCGGAACCACAGAACGTCGATTGGCGCGCCGATGTCCTCGACCGCGAAGCCGGCGCGGTCCCGCACGGTCGAATGCCGGCCGTCGCAGCCGACGACGAGATCGGCACGAATCTCGAATTCGCCATCCGGCGATTTCGCCTTCACGCCGACGACGCGGCCGCCCTCTTCGATCAGGTCGGTCGCCTCCGTCCGCATGTGCAGGTCGAAGGCCGGATATTTCCTGCCGTGCAACGCCAGAAAATCGAGGAAATCCCATTGCGGCATCAGCGCGATGAATTTGCAATGCGTCGGCAGATGCGAGAAGTCGGCGAGGTGAATAGTCGTGTCGCCGACCTGTCCGCTCAACTGTGCGACCTGCGAATGCGGCAATTTGAGAAATTCGTCGAGCAACCCCACCTCGCGCATCAATTCCAGCGTCGAGGGATGGATGGTGTCGCCGCGAAAGTCGCGCAGGAAGTCGGCGTGCTTCTCGAGCACGACGACCTCGACGCCGGCGCGCGCAAGGAGAAAGCCGAGCATCATGCCGGCCGGCCCGCCGCCGGCGACGCAGCAGGTGGTCGTGATCGATTTCGTTGTCATGTGCGGCAAACTATCGAATCGCTCGTCCCCCCGAAAGTGGGGGATCCAGCGCTAAATCGCCGCTTACGCGGGGATCAGCGGAAGTTGCTGATTAGGCCTGCTTATCCGGCGTGCGCACGATGAGCCCATCGAGCTCATCGCTGACTTTGATCTGGCACGACAGGCGCGAGTTGGGCCGCACGTCGTAGCCGAAGTCGAGCATGTCCTCTTCCATCGGCGAGGGCTCGCCGGTCTTCGCGCGCCAGGCCTCGTCGACATAGACGTGGCAGGTGGCGCAGGCGCAGGCGCCGCCGCACTCCGCCTCGATGCCGGGAACGTTGTTGCGGATCGCCGTCTCCATCACGGTCGAGCCGACCTCGGCGTCGACCGCGTGTTCGGTTCCGCTGGCATCGATGAAGGTGATCTTCGGCATGGGACGGCGCGCTTTGAATCGAAACGATTTCCGGGATGAGCCGCGCCGGAGCGGGCGGGCGCGCCTCTATAACGTCAATTCGCCCGAGGCGCCAGCATCGCGGCAATGGCCATGCGGACCCGTTCGACGGAACGTCCGAGCGCGCAGAGCCGCTCCGGATCCTGGTGCTGTTCGACCGCCGCGGCGATCGCCGCCACTTCGGAGGCGCCGATGCCGAGCGCGGAACCCTTGAGCGTGTGCGCCAGCGCGGCGACCGACGCGGCGTCGGTGTCGCGCATGCGCGGGACCAGCAATGCGGCCTGACGGTCGAACAGTTCGAGCAGTTCGCGCTCGAGCGCCTTGTCGCCGAAGGTCATTCGCGCCAGATGGTCGCGGTCGATCGGGGCCTCGCCGCCCTTTTCGTCCCCGCCTTTGGTCGCGGCCTCCGCCATCTTTGTCTCCCTTGTCCGAGACTGTGCGGGGCGCTCTCCCAAGGCTCGGTAAATGCCCCCACCCCCGGCCGCCGCCCTGGTTAACGGCCGGGTATGCCGCCGCCGCGCCAAAATGCGGTCCCGCGGCCCAAGCTGCGCCGCAATTCACGAGTCATTGTGGGTCCCGGCATTTAAGCCCCCGCTGTTATGGTTAACAGAGAGTTAACGATGATCGCAGTTGCGGGCTTGCTGTGGTTTCTTTCGCACACTCAAGGCGATAGGATGGCCTTACGGCGGTCTATTGGGGCTTGAGCGAAGCGGTTAATCCGACTTGCTAGGCGGTTGCGGGTGCATCCCGCGGCCTCTTTAGATCGTGACGGTTCGGCCGCGGCAAGTGTCCGGCGTAACGACGAGGCGACGACCGAAAATGGCGAATAATCCGCAGAAGACCCAGGATCCGACGGAAGCCGCGCTGACGGCCATCCAGGAGG
>DATCFB010000120.1:0-8195 GCA_036509755.1 Pseudolabrys sp.
AATTTCAGCGCGCCGTTGAACAGGCTGCCCTTCCAAGCCGGGAACAGGTCGCCGGTGTAGAAGGCCATGCCCGAGGGCGCGATCGACGGCGTCCAGTGCCACACCGGATCGGCCATGCCGGCGTGATGCTGCTGTCCGGTGCCGACCTGCGAGCCGTCGTAGTTCACGCCGAAGCTGACCACCGGCCAGCCGTAATTGGCGCCCTTCTCGATGATGTTGATCTCGTCGCCACCCATCGGACCGTGCTCCTGCTCCCACAGCGCTCCGGTCTCGGGATTGAAGGCGAGCCCTTCGGCGTTGCGCAGGCCATAGGCCCAGATCTCCGGCAGCGCACCGTTTTTGCCGACGAAGGGATTGTCCGGCGGCGCCTTGCCGTCGGGCGTGATGCGGATGATCTTGCCGATGCTGTTGTCGAGCTTCTGCGCGTCCTCCTTCGCCGAGAAGTGATCGCCGAGTGTCACGAACAGATTGCCGTCCTTCGCCTGCACCATGCGGCAGCCGATATTGAGGCCGGTGCCGGGCGGACCCTTCTGCTCATAGATCTTCGTGACTGCCGTAAGCTTCGGCGCGGCGCCTGCATCGAGCATCGCATGCGCGACCGCAATCTGGCCGCCGCCGCGCACGGCTTCCGTGTAGCAGAAATAAATACGCCGGCTCTGCGCGAAATCGCGCGCCAGAATCGCGTCCATCAATCCGGCCTGGCTCCGCGCGAAGACTTTGGGGACGCCGGGAAGCGGCTCGGATGGTTTGCCGCTTTTGTCGATGATGCGCATGCGGCCCGGACGTTCCGTCACCAGCATTCGCCCGTCCGGCAGGAAGGCGAGCGACCAGGGATGCGACAACCCCGCGGTCACCGTGGTGACGGCGATCGGTCCGGCCGACGAGTTGAATGTCTCGGCATGCGCCGCCTGTATCAGCACGAGCGCAAGGGCGGTAATGGCGCCTGTCAGATGTTTCATGACTGTTCTCCGGCCGGGATGCCAACGCCTGATGTTGCTTGTTGTTTTCAGGAGCGCAAATAAACTTCGCGATAACCCCGCGGCAAACACTTCCGTGTCGCGCTCGGCCATGCAAATGTTCGGTAAAATACCAAGGTGGGGAAACGACGATGAAGACGTGGCTGTTGGCACTGGCGTTCGGCCTGATCGTGACCGCGCCAGCGGGCGCCGCCGATTATCCGTCACGCCCGATAACGCTCGTCGTGCCGCTGAGCGTCGGCGGCTCGACCGACGTCATTGGCCGGGTCATGGCGCAGGCGATAAGCAAGGAGCTCAATCAGACGATCGTGGTGGAAAACACGTCAGGTGCAGGCGGAACCATCGGCGTCAGCCGCGTCGTGCGCGCCGCGCCGGACGGCTACACGATGCTGATCGGCCAATGGGGCACCAATGTCGCCACCGGCGCCATCTACAACCTCAATTTCGATCTCTTGAAGGATCTCGATCCGGTTGGCCTGATCGCCACACAGCCGTTCCTCATCGTCGCGCGCGGTAACATACCGGCGAATAACCTCAAGGAGTTGATCGCCTGGATCAAGGCAAATCCCGATAAGGCAACCGAAGGCAATTCAGGCGTCGGCTCGCCGAGCCATGTCAGCGGCATCCTGTTCCAGAAGGCCATCAACTCGCCGATCCAGATGATCCCGTACCGCGGCGCCGGCGAGTCCACGCAGGCGATCGTGTCCGGCCAGATCGACGTCTTGCTCAACACGCCAGCCGTGTCGATGGAGCAGCTCAAGGCCAAGCAGGTGAAAGTGTTCGCGGTCACCGCCAAGCGGCGACTGGCGACCGCGCCCGACATTCCGACGACGGACGAAGCTGGCCTGCCGGGATTCTATTTCACGTTCTGGCATGCTCTGTGGGTGCCGAAGGGCACGCCGAGGGAGATCGTGGCCAAGCTCAATGGGGCACTGCGCGCCGCGCTCGCCGATCCGGACCTCAAGGCGAAACTGACGGCGTTGGCGCAGGACATTTTCCCGCCCGAGGAGCAGACGCCGGAGGCGCTGGCGAAATTCCAGCGCGCGGAAATCGAAAAATGGTGGCCGGTGATCAAGGCGGCCGGCATCACCGCGCACTGACCGCGGCGGCTTCGCTCAGTGTCTGTGCCGGCGAGGCTTGCCGCTTGGCAGGCTCAACACCGTCAGCCCGCCCATGCCGATGAACAAGAGGCCAAGGACGAGCGCCACGGCGAACAGGCTGCCCTCGTGGCCGACGACGTCGCCAATGACGTCGGCGCGAGCGATGCCGACGGTGACAACGGTGGCGGCAAACACGGTGCACAGCGCGAGCCCGATGCCGGCAAAAAGCTCGGCGACGGCCGCCGTCCGGTGCTCGCGCCCGAGCTTACGGCCGGCGGGTGGGGCGAAGCCGGTTGTTTCAATGGGTTTCCGCATGGCGAACCCTCGATATCTCCGAATCTCGTCGATAACGACGTTAACGATGATTGGTTGCGCAACGGGGCGGCGGTTCGGCCCGATTGCGGCGCAGCCGGCGAAGAACCGGGGCATTTTCGTGATTTCGGTTAAGAAATAGTTAACGCGGTCACTGAGCGGCGATCAGATCCTGCGGCTGCCAGTCCATCGCCACATAGCCGGGCTCGGCCTCGACGCGCTTGAGCCAACGCCGCAGCGCCGGATAGCCGGAAAGGTCGAAGTCGCACTCTTCGGCGACATGCGTGTAGGCATAAAGCGCGATGTCGGCGATGGTGAAATGGCCGGCTACGAAGAAGTCGTGTTTCGCCAGATGCGCCTCCATCACGCGCAGCGCGCGATGGCCGTTTTCCATCCAGTCCTCGAGCGCGTGGCTTTGAAGTTCGCGGCCGCCCTTGATCAGGCACAGCCAGAAATACGCGGCGCCGATGTTCGGCTCGAGACTGTGTTGCTCGAAGAACATCCATTGCAGCGCTTCGGCGCGCTCGATGCGATCCTCCGGCGCGAGCCGCGAGCCGATGGCGACGTACCAGAGGATCGCGTTCGACTCGGCGATGTGCCGACCCGGCGCCACTTCGAGCAGTGGCACCTGGCCGTTCGGATTCATCGCGAGAAATTCCGGCGTGCGGCTTTCGCCTTGCAGGATATCGACCTCGACCGGCCGATAGGGGATGCCAAGCCGCGCCAAAGCGAGGCGGACCTTGTAGCTGTTGCCCGACCGCTGCATCGAATAGAGCGTGTACATGCTTTAGCTGGATCCCCACGAAACGGCGGCCATGCAATCAGGCGCGCCAAGTCCGGCAATAGCAAGGCTCGGCGGATGACGAGAGTGTGGCCGCGTGACGACATGCGGCACGCGCGTTCTTTTTGACTGGCCGCAGCGGCAAATTTATTCCGCGGCGATACGGCGCGTCCGCGCGAACTCCTCGAGCGCGTCGTCGGCAACCGGAACGATCGGCGCGAAATCGCGATGCGCGATCCACTCCGCGCGCGTGAATTTGGTGATGTGGTTGGAAACCGCGCAAAGCGTCAAATAAACGATTTTGCGCGGATAGGGCGTGATGTTCGGCGGTGAGGCGTGCACGAGATTGCCGTGGAACATCAACACCGAGCCTGGCTTGCCGGTCGGCGCGACGATTCCGATGCCATTTTCGTCTTCGCCATCGCGAGCGAGGCGGGTCACCGTCTCCTTGTCGAGCGTCCATAACGGATAGGAGGTCGTCGCCGTGTCGTGCCCGGCCTCGAAGACGCCTTGCCTGTGGCTCTTCGGAATGAGCAGCAGCGGCCCGTTGATCGGCATCACTTCATCGAGAAACACGGCAATGTTCATCGCGCGCGGCTGCGGCATGCCGTCGTCGCGCTGCCATGTCCCGTAGTCCTGATGCCACTGCCAGACGTCGCCCTCGAAGGCCGCTTTGGCATTGAGCTTGAATTGATGGACGTAGACGTCCTCGCCGAATAATTGCTGCAACGGTTCGACCAGGCGTGGATGCCGCGCCAGCAGGCCGAAGACTTCGCTGAACGTGTGCGCGGCGAAGGCCGTGCGCGGCGCGCCGGTCTTTTCGCGCCAGACTTCGGGACGGTTGAGCTTGAGGATGTTCTCCGCTTCCTGGCGGAGCACCGCGATCTCCATCTCGGAGAAGCAGTTCGGAAAGAAGTTGTAGCCTTGCTCGTCGAACGAGGTGAGTTGCTGGGCGGATAGTTTCATGGGCGCGCGCTCCCTTCGGGGGAAAAGGTTCGCAGCCGTTCAACCGGCTTCGACCCCTATTTTAGAGCGCGAAGAGCAAAACGCCATCGGGTGTGCCCTGCGCCCGTCTCGATCATGGCGCGGTGCAGCACGAGGGCAAAGGCAAAAATCATAGCCGGAACAGCGAGTGGTATGAGTGTGACCTGCGCGATGGACCGCGCGACCAGCGGAACGATCCACAGAAAGGCGAGGGCCGATTTCTCGTAGGGGGCAAAGCCCCGAGCCAGCCCGTCGGCGGCAAGAAAGGCAATCGCCGGCGCAATCAGCATCAGGTCGTAATCGAGGCTATAGGGCGTCGCGAGGATGGAGCCGATCGCGAGCGCAGCGGCCTTGAGTGGGAAGGCCGCTCGCGAGCGCCACAGCCAGGCGATCGCAACGGCGACGCAGAGCGTCACCGCGCCCTGGAGCGCGTAAGCGAGGGGCACGCCGCCGCCCCACATGCGCACGACCGAGAACACGCTCTGGATCTTTTGCCAGCCGGTATTGCCCTGTTCGAGCACGACCACGCGCGTGAAATGCATCGAGGCGAAGAAGGCGCTCCACACGTCGGCACCGAAAGCGAGGGTGACGGCGAGGGCCATGACGGCGACCGTCGCGGTAGCCGCGAAGAACACGCGCCACCGTCCGCTCGCTGCGAGCGCCAGCGGGATGAGCATCCCGAATTGCGGCTTGTAGGCGAGGCAGGCGAACAGGATGCCGGCAAGGATCGGCCTGCGGTCCAACTGAATCAGTGCCGCCGCCAGCAGCGCCGCAGTCAGAAAGCCATTGTGGCCATGACCGAGGTTCACGAATACGGCCGGGTAGGCTGCGGCGAGGAGCAGCCAGAGACTGTTTATCCCTCCGCCGCTTGCGGGAGAGGATGGCCATCGAAGCTGGGCGGGTGGGAGCTTTGTGCCGGCATGAAACGCGGCGCCGTCCGTCTTCGCGCTGCCCGCGAGGACAGCCTGCCCTTTCAGGGGAGGGGGAAACAGCGCGGCGCGAACGGCCAGCAAATAGAGCGCAAATGTCACTCCCTGCCAGACCGCAAGCGCCAGGCCGTAAGGCATGAGCGCCAGCACCGTCGCCAGACCGAGAAAGAAGGGCGGGTAGTGCCAGCCGTAGAACGGGGTGGCCGCGCCGAAGATCGCCTGCTCCCGGGCATATTGCCGCGCCGGATCGAAGGGCACAGTCGGCTGACCGTCGAGGACATAGGTCCCGGCGGCGTAGACGTTGGAAAAATCCGTGCCGAGCGGCCGGCCGAAGCGATCGTTCAAGCCATCGGAGGTGGCGACCAGAAATATCGCGCCAATCAGCGCCGCGGCCAGCACCATGCCCGCGATCAGCCGCATGCGCTCGCGGCTGACCCAGGCGCCGGAGCGCAGGGCATCGATCAGGCCGGTCATGCCGGGGGCGTAACAGGACCGGCTTAACGGCCCATCAACAGGGTTGATCAATCGATCAGTTCTTGCGACTTGCCGCCGCCGCATTATTGAGCCACTACCGCGCCCGAAAACGCCGTTTCGACCGCGACTTCGGAGCTTCCAATGGCCTTCCTTGCCGATCACCTCAAGCGCATCAAGCCGTCGCCCACCATTGCGGTGACCGACAAAGCGCGCGCCCTGAAGGCGGCAGGCCGCAACGTGATCGGGCTCGGGGCCGGCGAGCCGGACTTCGACACGCCGGAGCACATCAAGGAAGCGGCGATCCGCGCCATCAAGGAAGGCCGCGCCTCCAAATACACCGCGGTCGACGGCATTCCCGAGCTCAAGCAGGCGGTCGCGCAGAAGTTCAAGCGCGAGAACGGCCTCGATTACAAGACCTCGCAGATCACCGTCAGCGTCGGCGGCAAGCAGGTGCTGTACAACGCCTTCATGGCGACCCTGAACCCCGGCGACGAGGTGATCATCCCGGCGCCGTACTGGGTCAGCTATCCCGACATGGTGCTGCTCGCCGGCGGCACGCCGGTCGAGGTCGTCTGCGGCATGGACAAGGGGTTCAAGATCACGGCGGAGGCGCTCGCGCGTGCGATTACGCCGAAGACCAAGTGGTTTCTGCTGAACTCGCCGGCGAACCCGACCGGGGCGGCCTATAGCCGCGCCGAGCTGCGCGCGCTTGCAGACGTCCTGGTGAAGCATCCGCACGTGCACGTCATGACCGACGACATGTACGAACACCTGACGTACGACGCCTTCGAGTTCACGACGCCGGCGCAGGTCGAGCCCGAGCTCTACGCGCGCACGCTCACCATCAACGGCGTGTCGAAGGCCTATTGCATGACCGGCTGGCGTATCGGCTATGCCGGCGGACCGGAGCCGTTGATCAAGGCGATGGCGATGATCCAGTCTCAGTCGACCACCAATCCCGCGGCCGTGTCGCAATGGGCGGCGGTCGAGGCGCTCAACGGGCCGCAGGACTTCATCGCCAAGCACAACAAGATCTTCCAGGAGCGGCGTGACCTCGTCGTGTCGATGCTCAACCAGGCAAAGGGCCTCAAGTGCCCGATGCCTGAGGGCGCCTTCTACGTCTATCCGTCCTGCGCCGGCACGATGGGCAAAAAGACGCAGGGCGGGAAGACGCTGACGACTGACGAGGACTTTGTCAGCGAGCTCCTGGAGGAGGAGGGCGTCGCCGTGGTGCACGGTACAGCTTTCGGCCTGGGCCCTGCGTTTCGCATCTCCTATGCGACCAAGACCGAGGACCTGGAGGAAGCTGGCCGCCGCATTCAGCGGTTCTGCGGGAACCTGAAGTAGAATCCGCCGCGCCGCCACGGCGGATAGCCACAGCCCGCCTGCCGAATCACGTTAATCTCGCGCGCATGCTGCTCCGCGCGCTCGCCATCCTTACATTCGTCTTCGGCCTGATCGCGCCGGCGGCCGCGCAAGAGCGCGTTACCCTCGGCACGCAGCGGCTCACCGATAACGGCGCCTTATTCCTTGCGGTGGCGCGCGGCTACTTCAAGGCCGAGGGTCTCGACGTCGAGATGACGGCTTACAAGTCGGACAAGGAGGTGGCGCAGGCGGTCGCCGCAGGCGCCGTCGATTTCGGCCTCGCCGCCTTCACGACCGAGGCCTTCAATTACGCCGGCCAGGGGTTCTTCAAATTCGTCGCGGCGCAGGTGCAGGAGCGCAAGGGCTTCGAGGGCAACGAGATCGTCGCCGCCAATGCCGCCTGGGCCAACGGCTTGCGCAAGATGGACAACCTGTCCGGCAAATCGGTCGCCATCACCTATCTCGGCTCGCCGTTCCACTATCAATTGGCGCAGATCGCCCGCGCCAAGAAATTCGATTTCGGCAGCATGATCCTCAAGCCGATGCAGACGGTCGACGCCGCGGCGCTGGCGGTGGTCGACGGCAAGGCGGAGGCGGCGATCCTGCCGGCGAGTTATGCGCGCGAATTGATGGTCGCGAGCCAGGCGCGCCTGATCGGCTGGTATTCGGAGATCGCCGACGGCCAGCAGCTCGGCGCTCTGTTCGTGTCGAGCAAGGTGCTCGGCGCGCACCGGCCGATGGCCGACAAGTTCGTGCGTGCCTACCGCCACGGCGCCGCCGACTATTCGGCGATGGTGCGGCTCGACCGTTACGGCAAGCGCATCTCGAACGTGGCGACGCGCGAGATCGCGACCGTGATCGCGCGCTACGTCTTTCCCGGCCGCTCGCTCGGCCGTGCCGCCGCGTCCGTGGAGACCAGCGCCTATTCGATGGACCCGCAGGCGAAGCTCGACGTCGCCGACGTCGAGAGTCAGATCGCCTGGTTCAAGGCGCAAAAACTGATCGACGATGGCGTCGATGCGCGGAAGATTGTCGATACGAGTCTCGGCAACGGCCCGTGATCGCGCCGCAAGGCGCTTCGTCCGGCCTGAGATGTCGTAAGACACGAGACCGCGCCAAGCCATCGGTCACAAAAGCGCCCCTTGCCAGTGCCGCGCGGTCCTGAGACGATGAGGTCACAGGGCCGGGAAACTTGGTCCGACCTCCCGGCCGGCAGGGAGGACGACATGGGAAAAAGCGGCACGACTCCCAACGTGACGAGTAAATCGGGCTC
>DATCFB010000121.1:0-8308 GCA_036509755.1 Pseudolabrys sp.
TGATCGTGAGCGCGTGGAATCCGGCCGACGTCGAGAAGATGGCGCTGCCGCCGTGCCACTGCCTGTTCCAGTTCTACGTCGCCGAGGGGCGGCTGTCCTGCCAGCTCTACCAGCGTTCCGCCGACGTCTTTCTCGGCGTGCCGTTCAATATCGCATCCTACGCGCTGCTGACGATGATGGTGGCGCAGGTGACCGGCTACAAGCCCGGCGACTTCGTGTGGACCGGCGGAGACACGCACCTTTATCTCAATCATCTCGAGCAGGCGCATTTGCAATTGTCCCGCTCGCCGCGCGCGCGACCGACGATGCGCATCAATCCTGACGTAAAGGACATCTTCGCCTTCCGCTACGAGGACTTCGCGCTGGAGAACTATGACCCGCACCCGCACATCAAGGCCGAGGTGGCGGTGTGACCCTCACCATTCGCCGCGCGGAGCTGGCCGACGCCGCGCTCGTATTCGCGCTCGTCTGTGAGCTCGCCGACTACGAGAATCTCCAGCACGAGGTCGATGCGACGCCGGAGGAGATCGCCAAGGCGCTGTTCGCGTCGGAGCCGCGGCTTTTTTGCGAACTTGCCGAATGGGACGGCGAGCCCGCCGGCTTCGCCGCCTGGTTTCTCAATTTCTCCACCTTCCGCGGCCGCCATGGCATCTATCTCGAGGACGTGTTCGTTCGGCCCGAATTCCGCGGCCGCGGTATCGGCAAGGCCTTGATGCAGAAGCTGGCGCGCACCTGCGTCGACAAAGGCTACGCGCGCTTCGAATGGGCGGTGCTCGACTGGAATGCGCCGTCGATCGCCTTCTATGAATCGCTCGGCGCCAAGGTCATGGGCGAGTGGAAGATTTGCCGCATGAATGGGCCGGCGCTTGCGCGCTTTGCGGCCGGTGAGCCGCCGCCATCGACCAAGGCTCGGGGTTGAGATGAAGATCGTGCTGGTGGTGGCGGTCGCCGAAAACAATGTCATCGGCCGAAACGGCGCGTTGCCGTGGCACCTCAAGTCCGAGCTCGGGCATTTCCGCCGGCTGACGCTCAATCATCCGGTGCTAATGGGCCGCAACACCTATCTCTCCATCGGCAAGCCGCTGAAGGACCGCACCAATATCGTGCTGACGCGCAAGGCGGGCGAGGCGGCGCCCGGTTTGATCTGGGCCGGAAGCCTTGAGCAGGGGCTTGCCTTGGCGCGCGTGGACGCCGAGCAACGCGGTGTCGGCGAGATCATGGTGATTGGCGGTAACGATGTATTTGCGCGCGCTCTGCCGATCGCTGACCGACTCGAATTCACCCGCGTGCATGCCTCGCCCGAGGGCGACGTGGTCTTCCCCCCGCTCGATCTGGCGCACTGGAAGGAGACGCGGCGGGAGCCGCACCGGCGCGCGCCCGGCGACGATCACGATTTCACGGTGCTGAGCTATGAGCGGGTGCACTGATCGCTGCGGCCTTGGGCCACTGCCGAAACGCCGCCGCCGGATCGACACAATTCACATGATCGTTCGTGGGGTCGAGGGGATTGCGTAGGTGGCAGCGCGTTGTAACGCGCCTGAGCGTCCCCTATAACCCATGCCGAGAGAGGGCAGCCGGGCGATAAGCGCTGGCGCCGGGAGACTTTCACGAATGCCATGGAATACGCAGGGCGGTGGCCCGTGGGGCTCAGGCGGAGGCAAGGGCCCCTGGGGCTCGGGGCCGCAGTCGTCGTCGGGGCCGAACCCGCCCGATCTCGAGGAAATGCTCCGGCGCGGGCAGGACCGCCTGCGCCGCGTCCTGCCCGGCGGCCAGTTCGGCAGCCGCGGCTTCGTGCTCGCCGCGATCGTCCTCATTTTGCTGTGGGCGGCGTCCGGCATTTTCCGCATCGAGCCGGATGAGCTTGGTGTCGTGCTCCGCTTCGGCAAGGAGACACGGGTGGTGCAGCCGGGCCTCGGCTATCACCTGCCGTACCCGATCGAGACGGTGCTCGCGCCGAAGGCGCTGCGCGTCAACAAGATCGACATCGGCATGCGCGTCGTTGACGACGTTCGTCGCGGCGGCACCACCACGCGCGACGTGCCTGAAGAGAGCCTCATGCTCACCGGCGACGAGAACATTGTCGATGTCGACTTCTCGGTGTTGTGGAAAGTGAAGCCGACCGGCGTCGGCGAATATCTGTTCAACATTCAGAACCCGGCCGGCACGGTCAAGGCGGTGGCGGAAAGCGCGATGCGCGAGGTCGTCGGCCGCTCCGAAATCCAGCCGATCCTCACCGGCGCGCGCCAGACGATCGAGACCGCCGTGCAGGATCTGATGCAGAAGACACTCGACTCGTATGGTGCAGGTATCGCCGTGCAGCAGGTGCAGCTCCAGAAGGTCGATCCGCCGCAACAGGTAATCGACGCGTTCCGCGACGTGCAAGCGGCGCGCGCCGATCTCGAACGGTCGGTCAACGAAGCGCAGACCTACGCCAACCGGGTGATCCCCGAAGCGCGCGGTAACGTCGCCAAGATCACGCAGGCGGCGGAAGGCTACCGCCAGCAGACCGTGGCCGAGGCAACCGGCCAGACGTCGCGCTTCCTGCAAATCTATGAACAGTACAAGAAGGCCCCTGAGGTGACGCGCGAACGCATGTATCTCGAGACCATGGAGCGTGTGCTCGGCAACAGCGACAAGGTCATCATCGACCAGGGCGCGGCCGGCACCGGCGTCGTGCCGTATCTGCCGTTGAACAGTTTGAACGCGCAGCCGGCTCAACCGGCGCCACGTCCGCCGGTGCAGTCGAAGCAGCAGCCGGGGGCACGCCAATGAGACTCAACGTCATCGGCGGCGTGATCGTCGTCGTCATCATCGCGGCCTTGATCGTCGTCTGGTCGTCGCTGTTTACGGTTTATCAGACGCAGCAGGCGCTGGTGGTTCGTCTCGGCAACCCGGTCGCCGTCATCAGCGAACCCGGTCTGCACCTCAAGGCGCCGTTCATCGACACAGTGATCACCATTGATCGGCGTATTCTCGATCTCGAGGCGCCGCCGCAGGAGGTCATCGCCTCCGACCAGAAACGGCTCGTGGTCGATGCCTTTGCCCGCTATCGCATCGAGGACGCGTTGCGCTTCTATCAGACGCTCGGCTCGATCACCGGCGCCAACTCGCAACTGTCGATCCTGCTCAATTCGGCCCTGCGCCGCGTGCTCGGCGAGGTGACCTTCACCCATGTCGTGCGCGACCAGCGCGCCGAGTTGATGAGCCGCATCCAGAAGTTGATGGACCAGGAAGCGCGCTCCTACGGCATCAAGGTGGTCGACGTACGCATTCGTCGCGCCGATCTGCCGGAGCAAAACAGCCAGGCCGTGTATCAGCGCATGCAGACGGAGCGCCAACGTGAGGCGGCCGAGTTCCGCGCCCAGGGCGCCCAACGCGCCCAGGAGATTCGGTCCCGCGCCGACCGCGAAGTGACGGTCCTCGTCGCCGAGGCGCAGTCGCATGGCGAGCAAATCCGCGGCGAGGGTGACGCCAAGCGAAATCAGATCTTCGCCGAAGCCTTCAACAAGGATCGCGATTTCTTCGCATTCTACCGATCGATGCAGGCTTATGAGACCGGGCTCAACAGCAAGGACACGCGTTTCCTGCTCAAGCCGGACTCGAGCTTCTTCCGCTTCTTCGGCGACCCGGCGGGCAAGGCGGCAACCTTGGGCGGTGGGGCCGCCGGGCTCTCCGCGCCAGCTCCCGCGGCCGCACCGGCCGCTCCGGCACACTGAGCAAAGCCGCGGTCGGGTCATGGGGGATTTTCTGGCGGCGTTCGGATTGGTGTTCGTCATCGAAGGTGTGATCTTCGCGGCGCTCCCCGGTCCGGCCAAGCGGGCCATGATGAGCGTCATCGAGACGCCGGAAGCCTCGCTGCGACTGATCGGCATCGGTTCGGCGATCGTCGGGCTGCTCCTCATCTGGCTGGTGCGCTGGAGCTAGCCCGCACGTCGCCACGACTTTGGAAAACCGGCCGAGGCGTGGATGGCCGCCCTTGAATAGCCGTCTTACGCGGGCCACCTTCTGGCGAGTTCCCCTCCCGGAGATCCGACGCCTATGGGCGCACTGTCATTCCGTTTGGTGAAGCACGCGCTCCACCCGTGCCTCGCCGCCATTGCGGCTGCCGTCTTCCTATGGCCGGTCCTGACGCAGCCGGCTGCGGCGCGCGGGCCCGAGGGCATCGCCGACGTGGCGGAACAGGTCATTGACGCAGTGGTCAATGTCTCGACCAAGCAGTCGGTGGACATCAACAACAGCATGCCCGATCTGCAGCCCGGTTCGCCGTTCGAGCAGTTCTTCGAAGATTTCATGAAGAAGCGGGGCCAGAACGGCGAGGCGAAACCGCAGCCGCAGCGGCGCGTGAGCTCGCTGGGCTCCGGCTTCATCATCGACCCGGCGGGTTACGTCGTCACCAATAACCACGTCATTGCCGATGCCGATGAGGTCAGCGTCATTCTCAATGACGGCACGACGCTGAAAGCTGAAATCGTCGGCCGCGACACCAAGACCGATCTCGCGCTGCTGAAGGTGACGACGGATCATCCGCTCAAGGCGGTGAAATTCGGCGACAGCGACAAACTGCGTCTCGGCGAATGGGTCATTGCCATCGGCAACCCCTTCAGCCTCGGTGGCACAGTGACCGCGGGCATCGTCTCGGCGCGCAACCGCGACATTAATTCAGGGCCGTATGACAACTACATCCAGACCGACGCCGCAATCAATCGCGGCAATTCCGGCGGACCGCTATTCAACTTGAACGGCGACGTCATCGGCGTGAACACGGCGATCATTTCGCCTTCCGGCGGCTCCATCGGCATCGGCTTCGCGGTGCCGTCGAAGACTGTCGTGCCGGTGGTCGACCAGCTCCGGCAGTTCAAGGAGGTGCGCCGCGGCTGGCTCGGCGTGCGCATCCAGCAGGTGACCGACGAAATTGCCGAGACGCTGAACATCAAGCCGGCACACGGCGCACTCGTCGCCGGCATCGACGAGAAGGGACCGGCGAAGCCTGCGGGCATCGCGGCCGGCGACGTCATCGTCAAGTTCGACGGCAAGGACGTGAAGGAGATGCGCGATCTGCCGCGCATCGTCGCCGACACGCCGGTCGGCAAGGACGTGCAGGTCATCGTCGTCCGCAAGGGCAAGGAAGAGACTAAGACGGTCAAGCTTGGCCGTCTCGACGACTCGGAGAAGAAACAAGCTGCGCTCACCCCGAAGGAAGCGGCGCCCGAGGCTGACGCCGCGGTGAAGAAGACTCTTGGTCTCAATCTGTCGGGGCTGACGGGCGACCTGCGCAAGAAGAACAATATCAAGGACAGCGTGAAGGGCGTTCTCATTACCGGCGTCGACGCTAATTCGCCCGCCGCCGAGAAGCATCTCGCGCCCGGAATGGTGATCTCGGAAGTCGAGCAGGAAGCGGTATCCTCCCCCGCGGAGTTCGAGAGCCACATCGCCAAGCTCAAGAAAGTCGGCAAGAAGCTCGTCATGTTGCTCGTCGTATCGCCCGACGGCGATCCGAGCATCGTCGTGCTAGGAATTCAGTAGGGGGCGGCCGTCAAGCCTCGACGAATTCGCCGCGCCGATAGCCCTGCGCGTAGAGCAGCGCCGTGAGATCGGCGTGGTCGATGCGCGCTGCGGCGGCTTCCGCCACCTTAGGCTTAGCGTGATAGGCGACGCCGAGGCCGGCCTCGACGATCATGTCGAGGTCGTTGGCGCCGTCGCCGACGGCCATCGTTTCTTCTTTCTGCAGGGCGAAGATCTGCCGCAGCTCGAGGAGCGCGGCGCGCTTGCCGTCGCGCCCAAAGATCGGCTCGGCGACGCGGCCATCAAGCTTGTCGCCGCCGGTGAGCGTCAAGCGGTTGGCGCGCACGCCATCGAAGCCGCTCATCGCCGCGACCCGGTCGGCGAACACTGTAAAGCCGCCCGAAACCAGACAAGTATGCGCGCCATTCGCGCGCATCGTGTTGACCAGTGTCCGCGCCCCCGATGTGAGCCGAATGCGGTCGCGCAGAACCTGCTCGACCACCGATACCGGCAGTCCTTTGAGCAGCGCGACGCGCTCACGCAGCGCCGGCTCGAAGGCGATCTCGCCGCGCATCGCGCGCTCGGTGATGGCGGCGACGTGCGCTTTCAGCCCGACATAGTCGGCGAGTTCGTCGATGCATTCCTGGCCGATTATGGTGGAGTCCATGTCGGCGAGGAAGAGCTTCTTGCGCCGGTGCGCGACCGGCTGGACGACGACGTCGATGGGAGCCCCAAGCGCGGTGCGTAGTTGGCCTGCCAGCGCGCGTTGGTCGACCGGCGATTCCGCGCTAAAGGGAAGGTCGGCGGCCGCGCCTTCGGCCAGCCAGCGCGGCTCGGCCGCGCCGGAAAGTAGCGCGCGCGCACGGCCGACGAGGCCAGCGTCGAGCGTGCCCGGCCCGCCGGCGATCAAAGTTACGACGTGAGTCATTGATGTCCGACGTCAAACAGGCGGTGCTTATTGCAGGCCCGACCGCGAGCGGCAAGTCGGCGCTTGCGGCGCGGCTGGCTGACAAGCTCGGTGGCGTTATCATCAACGCGGACTCGATGCAGGTCTATCGCGACCTGCGTGTCATCACGGCACGGCCGACGCCGGCCGAAGAGCAGCGCGTAAAACACCAACTCTACGGCCATGTCGATGCGGCCGAGAACTATTCGACGGGACGCTGGTGCCGTGACGTTGCTGATGTGCTGGAAGGCCTCGGGCGAGAGAAGCGCGTCGCGATTTTCGTCGGCGGCACCGGCCTCTACTTTAAGGCGCTGACGGGAGGGCTTGCCGCAGTGCCCCCCATCCCCGCAGAGATCCGCGCGTCGGTGCGTGGGCGGCTGGCGACTGAGGGCGTCGCCCCACTCTACGCAGAGTTACTGACGCGGGATCCGAAAACCGCGCACCGGCTGATGCCGAACGATCGCTCGCGCATTTCGCGCGCACTTGAGGTTGTGTTGGCGACCGGCCGTTCATTGTCCGATTGGCATGCGCACGGCCTACCGCCTTTGATCGATGCGACGCGCGTGGCGAAGGTGTTCATTACTTGCGACCGGAAGGAACTGGTCGGGCGCATCGAGACGCGTTTTGCGGCGATGCTTCACGGGGGCGCACTCGACGAGGTGCCTGCACTTATGGCGCGAGACCTCCATCCGATGCTGCCGGCGATGAAGGCGCATGGGGTGCCTTGGCTGATCCGGCACTTCAAGGGCGAGATCTCGCGCGATGAGGCCGCGGCTGGGGCGATCATGGACACCCGCCGCTACGCCAAGCGGCAGGTCACCTGGTTCCGCAACCAGATGACCGAATGGCCCTCGGTGCCGGCGGAGCAGGGGCAGGCTGAACTCGAAAGGCAGTTGACGGTCTTGCTTGAGAGGGGGACTATTTCCGCCGACCCAGAGTGAGAGGCTGGATTTGCCCTTGACCGTGGGTGGTGGGGTGCCTATAACCCGCGCAACGAAAGTTCGGATAAGACTGATGTCGCGCAATATTCTTATCGTAGTCCACGTTCGGACGCCGGGCGAGTCCTGACAGGGCTCACCCGCGGGAGCGTCCGAACACAGGCCCCTTGCGGGCCTTTTTTTATTGGCACGGCGAGTGAGCGCGAACTGCGTGGAAGAAGGATGACGAGCTTGACCAAGGAGATGACCGGAGCCGAGATGGTGATCCAGGCATTGTCGGATCAGGGTGTGCAGCATCTGTTCGGCTATCCCGGCGGAGCCGTGCTGCCGATCTATGACGCGCTGTTCGCGCAGAAAGAGGTCAAGCACATCCTGGTGCGGCACGAGCAGGGCGCGGTGCACATGGCCGAAGGCTATGCGCGCTCGACCGGCAAGGTCGGCTGCGTGCTCGTCACCTCCGGACCCGGCGCAACCAATGCGGTTACCGGGCTCACCGACGCGCTGATGGATTCGATCCCGGTGGTCTGCCTTACCGGTCAGGTGCCGACGCATCTCATCGGCAACGACGCATTCCAGGAGGCGGACACGGTCGGCATCACACGGCCGTGCACCAAGCACAATTACCTGGTCAAACGCATTGAGGACCTGCCGCACGTGCTGCACGAGGCGTTCCATATCGCCTCCAGCGGCCGGCCCGGCCCGGTCGTTGTCGACATCCCGAAGGACATTCAGTTCGCCAAAGGCCTCTATTCGAGGCCCAAGGAGTTCGCCCACACCGGCTACAAGCCGCGCATCAAGGGCGACCTCGACGGGATCAAGCAAGCGGTTTCGTTGATGGCGCATGCCAAGCGTCCGGTGTTCTACACGGGCGGCGGCGTCATCAATTCCGGCAAGGCCGCGAGCAGCCTCTTGCGCGAGCTGG
>DATCFB010000122.1:0-8458 GCA_036509755.1 Pseudolabrys sp.
CGGCCGGCGATGAAACGATCGAGGTGCCGAGCCCGACCTTCACGCTGATGCAGAGCTACGACCTGCCGCGCTATCGGCTGCTGCATGCCGACCTCTACCGCATCGCCAGCGCCGGCGAGCTCGCCGAGCTCGGCTTCGACGAATTGCGAGAGGGCGCGGTGACGCTGCTGGAATGGCCCGATCGCGCCGCTGCGATGCTGCCGCCGGACCGGCTCGACGTGGCCCTGACGCTCGTGCCGGGAACAGGCCCGACCGTGCGCCGCGCGCGCGTGACCGGCTATGGCGTCTTTGCCGCGCGCGCCGAGCGCATGGCACGGATGCGCACCTTCCTCGAGGCCAGCGGCTTTGCGCAGGCCGAGCGCCGCCGCATCCAGGGCGACGCCTCGACGCGATCCTACGAGCGGCTGACGCGCGACGGCGCCTCTTTCATCTTCATGAACTCGCCGCGGCGGCCGGACGGGCCGCCGGTGCGCGACGACAAGCCCTACAGCGCGATTGCTCATCTCGCCGAGAGCGTGACGCCGTTCATCGCCATGGCGCGCGGGCTGACGGATCGCGGCTTGTCGGCGCCGAAAATCTTCGCCGCCGACCGCGAGGCGGGGCTGATCGTGCTCGAGGATCTTGGCAACGATCTCGTCGTCTCGGGCGATCCGCCGGCGCCAATCGAGGACCGTTATGGCGCGGCGGCCGACGTGCTGGCGGCGCTGCACGGCATGGCCTTGCCCGAGCTGCTGCCGGTCGAGACCGGCCTCGATTATCAATTGGCCGGCTACGACATGCAGGCTCTGCTGATCGAGGCGGAGTTGCTGCTCGACTGGTATCTGCCGAAATTCAACGCGACGATCTCCAACGCCGCGCGCGAGAACTTCATCGCGCACTGGCACAATGCATTGACGCCGGCCCTGGACGCGCCGCCCACCTGGGTGCTGCGCGACTATCACTCGCCGAACTTGCTGTGGCTGCCGCAGCGCGAGGGCATCGCCCGCGTCGGTCTGCTCGACTTCCAGGACGCCGTGATGGGGCCCGCAGCCTACGACGTCGCCTCCCTGTTGCAGGACGCGCGCGTCGATGTGCCGGAAACGATGGAGATCGCGCTGCTTACCCGCTACACCCGGGCGCGGCGCGCCGCCGATCCCACCTTCAACGCCGCGCATTTCGCGCAGCTCTATGCCACGATGGCGGCGCAGCGCGCCTCGAAGATCCTCGGCATCTTCGCGCGGCTGGAGAAGCGCGATCACAAGCCGCATTATCTGCGTCACATGCCGCGCGTATGGGCCTATCTCCGCCGTTCGCTGGCGCATCCGGCGCTGGAAACGCTGCAAAGTTGGTATCGCGCGCACGTACCGGCGCTGAGGACGTAAGGAATGGTATCGATGCCGCGCACGGCCATGGTGCTCGCCGCCGGTCTCGGCACGCGCATGCGGCCGCTCACGGATACCAAGCCGAAGCCGCTGATCGCGGTCGCCGGCAAGCCGCTCCTCGACCACGTACTCGATCGTCTGGCCGACGCCGGCGTCGCGCGCGCAGTGGTCAACGTGCATTATCTTGCCGAGCAAATCATCGCACATACCAAGCCCCGTACGGCACCGCGCGTGACCATCTCAGACGAGCGCGGCCTGCTGCTCGGCACCGGCGGCGGCGTGGTCAAGGCGCTGCCTGAACTTGGCGACGCGCCGTTCTTCCACATCAATAGCGACACGATCTGGATCGACAGGGGCACGCCGAACCTGATGCGGCTCGCGCAGGCCTTCGATCCTGCGACGATGGACGCGCTGCTATTGCTGGCCCCGACCACGGGAAGCATCGGCTACGCCGGCCGCGGCGATTTTGCCATGACGACCGACGGACGCCTGAACCGCCGCTCCGAGCGCGATGTGGCGCCGTTCGTCTATGCCGGCGCAGCGATCCTGAGTCCCGCGCTGTTTACGGACGCGCCGCAGGGCGAGTTCTCGCTCACCGACCTGTTCGATCGCGCATCCGCGGCCGGCCGCCTGCACGGCCTGCGCCTCCAGGGCCTGTGGATGCATGTCGGTACTCCCGAGGCGGTCGGCGAGGCCGAAGCGGCGATCGCCAAGAGCACGAAGTAGCGCACGCTCTGCTATATGCTCGCGCGCATGCCGGCGAGTCGCGTCAACGTCTTCACCATCCCCGCTTCGGCGCCGTTTCTCGCGGTGCTGATCGATGCTTTGCGAGACGGCCGGCTCGTGCCCGGCTTCCCCGCGAATGACGATCCGCTCGAACTGGCGCGCGCGACCATCTACCTGCCGACGCGGCGTGCCTGCCGGCTCGCCCGCGACGTCTTCCTCGACCGGCTCGGCACTGAGGCGGCGATCCTGCCGCGCATCGTGCCGCTCGGCGACATCGACGAGGACGAGATTGCGTTTGCCGAAGCCGCCACCGCCGAGCTCGCCGAGGCGGCGCTTGCCATGCCGCAGGCCATCGAACCGTTGGAGCGGCGGCTCCTGCTCGCCGAGCTGATCCTGAAATGGGCGAACTCACCCGAAATGCGCGGCGCCGAAGGTTCGCCGCTCGTCGCCAACACGCCGTCGACGGCTCTTGGCCTCGCCGACGATCTGGCGCGGCTGATGGATGACATGACGACGCGCCAGGTCGGCTGGGACAGGCTCGACACGCTTGTGCCGGACGATCTCGACGAATACTGGCAACGGTCCCTGCGCTTCCTCAAGATTGCCCGCGATACATGGCCAGGAATTCGCGCCGAGCGCGGCGCCATCGAGGCGGCTGAGCGGCGCGACCGCCTGATCGAGGCGGAAGCAAAACGCCTCGCCGGCTCCGACGCACCGGTGATTGCCGCCGGCTCGACCGGCTCGATGCCGGCGACCGCGAAACTGCTCGCCACCATCGCCGCGTTGCCGGATGGCGCCATCGTTCTTCCGGGCCTCGACACACATCTCGACGAACCGTCGTGGCAAATGATCGGCGGCAATGACGACGACAAGACGCATGACGGACTGCCCGCCTCCGGACATCCGCAATTCGCCATGCAGGCGCTGCTCGCGCGCATCGGCATTCGCCGCGAAGAAGTCGTGCCGCTCGCGGACGCCTCGCCACGCGAGGCCTTAATATCGGAGGCGCTGCGCCCGGCCGCCACCACCGAGCATTGGCAACTCAGCCGCGCGGGCGACGCGTTCGAAGCGACCGCCGATGCGGCCCTCGCGTCGCTCTCGCTGATCGAAGCGGCCAACGCAGAGGAAGAAGCGCTCGCCATCGCCGTCTGCCTCCGCGAGGCGGTGGTGACGCAAGGAAAACGCGCGGCCCTGGTCACGCCCGATCGCACGCTGGCGCGACGCGTGATTGGTGCGCTCGCGCGCTGGCGTGTGCCGGTCGACGATTCCGGCGGCGACGCGCTTCCCGACACGGCCGGCGGCGTATTCGCGCGGCTTACTGCCGAGGCCGCGCTCAAAGGCCTCGAACCGGTGACGCTGCTCGCGCTGCTCAAGCATCCGCTGCTCCGGCTCGGACAGGACATCGGCGCGCAGGCGCACGCGATCTCGGTCCTCGAACGCGCGCTCTTGCGCGGGCCGCGGCCGAAGCCGGGCAGCGATGGTCTTGCGCACGCGCTTGTCACGTTCCGCGCCACCCGCGACTCCATGCACCGCAGCGACCCGCGTTGGCTGATCGACGAGAGCGAGCTCGACACCGCCGCGGCCTTGATCGAAAAAATTTCGATCGCGCTGGCGCCGCTCGAAAAATTGCCGCGCGGCGATCATGCGCTGGCGATGCTCGCCGAAGCACACCGCAAGACGATCGCGGCACTCTCGATCGATGCCGACGGGATTTCCGTCGCCTTCGACGGCCATGACGGCGACGCGCTCGCGCACGCTTTCGACGAGATCGTCAAAACGCCGGCCGCCGCCGGTCTCGCGCTCAGCGCGGCCGACTATGTGGAAATGTTTCACGCCGCCATCGGCGACCGTGTCGTGCGCCGCCCCGAAATCCGAGACGTGCGCGTGCACATCTACGGCCCGCTGGAAGCACGCTTGCAGTCGATCGATCGCGTCGTGCTCGGCGGCCTGAACGAGGCGACCTGGCCGCCGGAAACGCGCAGCGATCCGTGGCTCAGCCGGCCGATGCGGCGGCAGCTCGGCCTCGATCCGCCGGAGCGGCGCATCGGCCTTTCCGCACACGATTTCGCGCAGGCGCTCGGCGCGGCCGAGGTTGTGCTGTCGCGGGCGCAGAAGATCGCCGGCGCGCCGACCGTAACGTCGCGCTTCGTGCAGCGCATTGCCGCGCTCGCCGGCAAGGCACGCTGGCAGGCGGTAACCGATCGCGGCGCGTATTATGTGGCGCTGGCGCGCGCGCTCGACGAGCCGCAGACGGTGAGGCCGGCGACGCGGCCTGCGCCGAAGCCGCCCATCGCCGCGCGGCCGGCGCGGCTATCGGTCACCGCTATCGAGGACTGGCTGCGCGATCCCTACACGATCTACGCGCGCCACGTCCTCAATCTCCATCCACTCGGCGATGTCGACACGACGCCCGGCGCGCGCGACCGCGGCACGATCATCCATGGCGCTATCGGCGACTACACAACGCGATTTGCCGCCGCGCCGCCCGGCGATCCGCTGAAAGAACTGCTCGCGCTCGGCGAAATTCATTTCAAGCCGCTCGCCGACTACCCTGAAGCAAAGGCCTTCTGGTGGCCGCGCTTCGACCGCATCGCCCGCTGGTTCGCCGACTGGGACATGAAGCGCCGCGCCGGGCTTGCTGCGATTCATGCCGAAATCCGTGGTGAATTGAAATTCCCCGTCGGCGCGCGCGAGTTCACTTTATCGGGCGTCGCCGATCGCATCGAGCGGTTGAGCGACGGCACCTACGCCATCCTCGACTACAAGACCGGTCAGGCACGCACCGAGAAGCAGGTGCGCACGGGGCTCGCGCCGCAACTGACGCTTGAGGCCGCGATCCTGCGTGCCGGGCAGTTCGGCCAGATCGCGCCCGGCTCTGTGTCGGAAATCGCCTACATCACCCTGCGCGGCGGCGAGCCGCCCGGTGTGCCTTGCCGGATCGACTTCAAGGAAGGCACGCCCGACGAGCACGCCGAGCACGCGCTGACTCGGCTCAAGGCACTCGCCGTCGAATTCGAGAATCCGGACACGCCCTATTATTCGCTCGTGCATCCGATGTGGAAGACGCATTACGGCGACTACGACCACCTCGCGCGCGTGCGGGAATGGTCGCTCGCCGGCGGCGGCGAGGGCGAGTCGTGAATCGCGTAACCGGCCCCCGCACCATCCCGGACTATGTGCGCAACGTCCAGATCGACGCCGCCGATCCGGAGACATCGGCCTTCGTCTCGGCCAATGCCGGCTCGGGCAAGACGCACGTGCTGGCGCAGCGCGTCATCAACTTGCTGCTGCGCGGCTGCGATCCGGCCAAGATTCTCTGCATCACCTTCACCAAGGCGGCCGCCGCCAATATGGCGAACCGGGTGTTCGGCACGCTCGCCGACTGGGCCGTCCTCGACGACGTCGCGCTCGACGAGCGCATCCGGCTCTCCACCGGCAAGAAGCCCGGCCCGTCGGAGCGCGCGCGGGCCCGGCGCCTGTTTGCTTCGGCCCTCGAAACTCCGGGCGGGCTGAAGGTGCAGACCATCCACGCCTTCTGCACGCGGCTGCTGCACCAATTTCCCTTTGAGGCGAATGTCGCCGCACGCTTCACCGTGCTCGATGAAGCCACGACCACCGAAGTCCTCAACAAGCTGACACTCGACGTCCTGCTCGAAGCCGCCGCCGATCCGGCGAGTGCGCTCGGTCGCGCGCTGGCGCAGGCGATCGTGGTCGCCGCCGACCAGACTTTCAAGGACGTCATCGCCGACGCCATACGCGACCGCGACGCGCTCGACGTCTGGCTCGCGCGCACCGGCGGCATCGACGCCGCGCTGGCCGAATTGTCGTGCGATCTCGGCGTCGATCCGTCCGATACGCCGGAGAGCGTCGAAGACGAATTCTTTGCCGCCTCGACCATCCCGATACAGGAATGGCCCCTGCTGATCGAAGCGCTGGAGTCCGGCCTCGCCAGCGACAAAAAACACGTCGCGGCACTCGCGGCGGCGCGCCTCGCCTCCGGCCGCGAGCGCATCGACCACTATCTGAAAGTCTTCTGCACCACCGAGCTCGCGCCGCGGAAGAACATCGTCACCAAGTCGATCGCGCAGAACCATCCCGACTGGCTGGCGCGACTCGAGGCGGAGCAGGACCGTGTCTGCCGCCTTCTCGCGCGTGAACGGGCGATCGCCGCGCGCGAGCGCACGCGCGCGCTCGTCACCATCGCCGCCGAGGTGATCGGCCGCTACCGCCGCGAGAAGGACCGCCGCGGCCTTCTCGATTACGACGACCTCATCGACAAGACTCTCGCTCTGTTCTCGCGCGCCTCGGCCGCCTGGGTGCTGTACAAGCTCGATCTCGGCATCGATCACGTGCTGATCGACGAGGCGCAGGATACGAGCCCGAACCAGTGGAAGATCGTCGAGACCATCTGCTCCGAATTCATGCCGGGCGGCGCACGCGAAAACGTCAAGCGCACGATCTTTGCCGTCGGCGACGAGAAGCAGTCGATCTTCTCGTTCCAGGGCGCCTCGCCGCGCGCCTTCGACGAGATGCGGCATTTGTTCGAGCGCCAGTTCGATCGACCTGAGCTCGGCTGGCGCTTCCTGCGCTTCCACCACTCGTTCCGCTCCGGCGCCAATGTGCTCGGCTCGGTCGACCGCGTCTTCGCCGCGCGCGAGGTCTATGCCAGCGTCACGACCGACGAAGCGGGCGTGCCCGCGCATCAATCGCTGCCCGACGCCGCGCCGGGGCTGGTGGAGCTTTGGGACCTGGAAGCGCCGGAGAAGCGCGAAAAGGAGATCGAGGGCTGGGACGCGCCGTTCGATCTCGAAAGCGAAGTGAGCCCGCGCGTCAAGCTGGCGCGCCGCATCGCCGCCCATCTCAAGCTGTGGACATCGCGCGGGCTGAAAGCCGGCGACGTCCTCATTCTCGTGCGCCAGCGCGGGCCGCTGTTCGAGGCGGTCATCCGCGCGCTGAAAGACGCCGGCGTGCCGGTCGCCGGTGCCGACCGCCTGGTGCTGACACAGCACATCGCAGTGATGGACCTGATGGCGCTCGCCGACGCGCTGTTGCTGCCTGAGGACGATCTGGCGCTGGCCTGCGCGCTGAAAAGCCCGCTCTTCGGCATGAGTGAAGAGCAGTTGTTCGATCTTGCCTGGAACCGCAAGGGCCCGCTGCGCAGGAGCCTTCGCGATAACCCCGCCTTCTCCGAGACGAACCGCGCGCTCGACGAACTGGCGCGGATCGCGCGCTACGAGACGCCGTTCGGCTTCTTTGCGCACGTGCTCGGCGGCGCACGCGGCCGGGCCCGCATCCTTGCGCGCCTCGGTCCGGAGGCGAACGACGCGCTCGATGAATTCCTCAACCTTGCGCTCGACTATGAGCAGCGCGAGACGCCGTCGTTGCAGGGGTTCATCGCCTGGCTGCGCCGCGCGCAAAGCGAAGTGCGCCGCGACATGGAATTGGCGCGCGACGAGGTGCGGGTGATGACCGTGCACGGCGCCAAGGGCCTTGAGGCCAACACCGTCGTGCTCGCCGACACCACCACCGAGCCGAAGGGCTCGCATCCGCCGAAATTGCTTGCACTCGATAGCGGCGCTCTGGTCTGGACGAAGCGCAAGCAGGACGACACCGATGCGGTCGCCGCCGCTCGCGAGCGCGAGGACGACCTGGCGCGCGACGAATACCGCCGCCTGCTTTACGTGGCGATGACGCGCGCCGCCGAGCGGCTGATCGTCTGCGGCGCACAGGGCGACCGAAAAATTCCCGACGGCTGCTGGTACCAGCTCGTCCGCAACGCGCTCGAATCCGACTGCGTCAGCGAGCCGGCCGACGATGGCGCGGGCGAGGTGCTGCGCTATCGCAAAGGCGAGCCGGCGCCGGCGCGCGTCGTTGAGACCGAAAAGCCCGCGGCCGCTGTTATTGTGCCGGCCTGGCTCACGTCCGACGCACCGCAGGAGAAGCCGTCGGTGCGTACGATCACGCCTTCGTCCGCCGAAGACGAAACCCGGTGCGCGCCGTCGTCCGGCTCGGCGCAGGCGCTGCTGCGCGGCTCGCTGACGCACCGGCTAATGCAGTCGATGCCGGACATTCCGCCCGAGCGGCGGCGCGCCGCGGCCGAGGCGTTTCTCGCGCGCTCCGATCTGCCGGCGGAGGAGCGCGCGACCATCGCCGATCAGGTGCTGCGCCTCACCGAGCACCCCGGCTTCCGCGCGCTCTACGCGCCCGGCAGCCGCGCAGAAGTGCCGATCATCGGCCGCCTGTCCCTCAACGGGGGCGAGGTGCGCGTCAGCGGCCAGGTGGACCGGCTGGTGGTGACGAAGGACGCGGTGCTCATCGCCGATTTCAAGACCAACCGTCCCGCGCCGCAGCGAATCGAAGACGTGCCGCCC
>DATCFB010000123.1:0-4101 GCA_036509755.1 Pseudolabrys sp.
CGGATTGAGCGACGTCATCGGCTCCTGAAAGATGATGGTGATGTCGTCGCCGCGCACGCGCCGAATGTCGCGCTCGGGCATCGTCAGGAGTTCCTGGCCCTTGAACGAGATCGCGCCGGTCGGGTGGTGCGCCGCCGGATACGGCAAGAGCTTCATCACCGACAGCGCCGTGACCGACTTACCTGAGCCGGATTCGCCGACCAGCGCCAGCGTCTCACCTTTGGCGATGTCGAAGGACACGCGATCGACCGCGAGAACCTCACGCGCGCCGTGGCCGAAGGCGACGGAAAGATCGCGGACGGAGAGAAGCGGTGCGCCGGGCGCGGTCATTGGAACGTCTTCCTCGGATCAAAGGCGTCGCGCACGGCTTCGCCGACGAAGATCAGGAGCGACAGCATGATGGCGATGGAGAAAAAGCCGGTGAGGCCGAGCCACGGTGCCTGCACGTTGGCCTTGCCCTGCGACAACAATTCGCCGAGCGACGGAGAGCCGGGCGGCAGGCCGAAGCCGAGGAAATCCAGCGCGGTCAGAGTCATCACCGATGACGACAGGATAAACGGCAGGAACGTCATCGTCGCCACCATCGCGTTCGGCAACAAATGGCGGAAGATGATGACAGCATTCGAGACGCCCAGCGCGCGCGCTGCCTGGATGTACTCGAAATTGCGGCCGCGCAGGAATTCCGCGCGCACCAGATGCACCAGCGACACCCAGGAGAACAGGAGCAAGATGCCGAGCAGCACGAAGAAACCCGGCACCAGCACCGAAGAGATGATCAGCAGGAGATAGAGTGACGGGATCGCGGTCCATATCTCGATGAATCGCTGAAACAGGAGATCGGTCCAGCCGCCGAAATAGCCCTGCACCGCGCCGGCCGCGACCCCAATGATCGACGAAACGATGGTCAGGCAGAGGCCGAACAGCACCGAGATGCGGAAGCCGTAAATCAGCCGCGCCATCACGTCGCGGCCGCCATCGTCGGTGCCGAGCCAGTTGTATTCCAGCGTGCCGCACTTGGCGAAATTATGGGCCGCCGCCCAGTCGCAATCCCGCTGCGTCAGCAGCCAGGTCGGCTTGGACGGGAACGGCGACGGCGGGCGGGAGACCTGCGTGTTGTACGAAAAACGGATCGGCGGCCAGAGAACCGTCCCGTGCTCCTTCTCGATCAGGCCCATCAGATATGGATCGCGGTAGTCGGCGGCGGTGCCGAACAGCATCGGATCCTGGCCCTTGGCGAAGGCCGTGTCCGGATAGGTGACGACGGCCGGAAAGAACATCCTGCCGTTGACGTCAATGAAGATCGGCTTGTCGTTGGCGATGAACTCGGCAAACAGCGAGATCACGAACAGCGCAAGGAACAGCCATAGCGACCAGTAGCCGCGGCGGTTGGCCTTGAAGTTGACCCATCGTCGTTTGTTGAGCGGCGAGATCGCAATCCAACGCCGCCGCGGCGGCACGGCCTTTTCGACCACACCGCCCGGCTCGATGTCCTGGGAGGGAATGCCGCGGCGCGCGTCCATCACACCTCCCGCGTCTCGAAGTCGATGCGCGGATCGATCCACGTATAGGTAAGATCGGACAGCAGGTTCACGACCACGCCGATGAGCGAGAAAATGTAGAGCGTCGCGAACACCACCGGATAGTCGCGGTTGAGCACGCTCTCGAAGCCGAGGAGACCGAGACCGTCGAGCGAGAAGATGGTCTCGATCAGCAGCGAGCCGGTGAAGAACGCCGAGACGAAGGCGCCGGGAAAGCCGGCGACCACGATCAGCATGGCGTTGCGGAAAATGTGGCCGTACAGCACCTGGTTCGAGGAGCAGCCCTTAGCGCGTGCCGTCAGGACGTACTGCTTGCGGATTTCGTCGAGGAAAGAGTTCTTGGTGAGCAGCGTCATCGTGGCGAATGCGGACAGCGCCATCGACACGATCGGCAGCGTGAGGTGCCAGAAGTAGTCGCCGATCTTAGCGTACCACGGCAGTTGCCAGAAATTATCGGAGATAAGGCCGCGCAGCGGAAACAAATCGAAGAACGAGCCGCCGGCAAACAGGACGATCAGCAGGATTGCAAACAGGAACCCGGGGATGGCGTAGCCGACGACGATCACGCTCGAGGTCCACATGTCGAAGCGCGAGCCGTCCTCCACCGCCTTGCGGATGCCGAGCGGAATCGAGATCAGATAGGTCAGCAGCGTCATCCAGATGCCGAGCGACATCGAGACCGGCAATTTCTCCTTGATGAGCTGGAGCACGCTGATGTCGCGGAAATAGCTTTTGCCGAAATCGAACCGTGCATAATTCCACAGCATCAGCGCGAAGCGCTCCGGTGCCGGCTTGTCGAAGCCGAACTGCTTCTCCAACTTCTTGATGAATTCCGGATCGAGACCCTGCGCGCCACGATATTTCGACGAGGCGGAATCGATGCCGGAGCCGCCCTGCGCCAGGCCACGCGAGGCGATATCGCTGCCGCCACCTGAGATGCGCGAGGTGGCGCCGGTCTCTGCGCCGCTCAACTTAGCGATCACCTGTTCAACAGGACCGCCGGGGGCGAACTGCACCACGACGAAAGCGACCAGCATGATGCCGAACATGGTCGGGATCATGAACAGGATGCGGCGGATGATATAAGCGGCCATGCGTTCGACGTCTTACCCTGTTGGTGCCCATCCGTCACCCTGAGGTGCCCGCGCGCAGCGCAGGCGTCCAAGAGTCTCTGACTCTGTGGTCGTCTTCCACCAATCTCAGGTGCACCCGAGATTGGAATGTAAGCACACAAGTCGGCTACAGCCGACTTGTGGTGGCTCGCTGCGCTCGCACGTCAGGATGACGGATTGGGGCTTCGGACGGCTCACGATTATCCCTTCTTCAACGCAGTCGCCTTTGCTGCATCAGCCCACCAGGTCTCCGGCACACCGCGGCCGTAGCGCGGCTTCTTGTCGGGCCAGGCGAACAGATCCCAGTAAGCGATCCAGTAAGTCGGCTTGTACCAGTGCGGAATCCAGTAGCGGCCGGCCCGAAACACGCGGTCGAGCGCGCGCGCGGCAACCGTCATCTCTTCGCGCGTCTTCGCCGCGATGATGTGATCGATCATGGCGTCGATGGCCGGATCGGCGATGCCGGCATGGTTTTGCGAGCCCTTGATTGCCGCGGCCCGCGACGAGAAGTAGGTGCGCAGCGAATCGCCCGGCGTCGCGGAGAAGCCGAAGCGATCAATGATGATGTCAAAATCGAACTCGTCGACGCGGCGCCGATATTGCACCGGATCGACCAGCCTTAGGCTCGCCTGGATGCCGAGCACGGCGAGGTTCTTGATGTAGGGAAGGTGGTGGGGTTCGAGGTTCGGTTCATCGACGAGAAATTCGATGGCGATCGGCGCGCCGTTCGGCAGCACGCGCTTGCCGTCCTTGATGTTGCAGCCTGCGTCGGTGAGCAGTTTCGCCGCCTGATGCAGCCAACGCCGGTCGTGGCCCGAGCCATCGGTCACCGGCGGCAGATAGGCCTGGCCGAACACCTCGTCCGGGACCTTGCCGCGAAACGGCTCAAGCAGCTTCAATTCCTCCGGCCCAGGCTTTCCTGTCGCCTTCATCGGTGAGTTCTCGAACACCGACTGGGTCCGGTCGTACGACCCGTACATGATGTTCTTGTTGGTCCACTCGAAATCAAAAGCGTCGATAAGCGCTTCGCGCAGGCGGCGGTCCCTGAATTTGTCGCGGCGGGTATTGATGAACCAGCCCTGCGCGCCTGACGGCGTCTCGTCGGGCATGATGCGACGCTTGACGCGGCCGTCGTTGAAGGCCGGGAAATTGTAGCGGGTCGCCCAGGTGCGCGACGTGAATTCCTCGCGGAACAGATAATTACCCGCCGTGAAGCCCTCGAAACCGACATCGCGGTCGCGATAATACTCGTAGCGGATGACGTCAAAATTATAAAGACCGCGCATCACCGGCAGGTCGCTCCCCCACCAGTCCTTCACACGATTGAATTCGATGAAGCGGCCCGGCTCGAACCGGCCGACCTTGTAGACGCCGCTGCCGAGAGGAGCCTCCAGCGTGGTCTGGTCGAATTCATGCGCGCCGTAATAGGCGCGGGAAAAGATCGGCAGGCC
>DATCFB010000124.1:0-2225 GCA_036509755.1 Pseudolabrys sp.
GCGCCGTCGCGGCCGCGATAGGTTTCCTCGCCGTCGCCGACGCGCCGCTCCAGCCGCCGGAAGTAGGGCAGCACGTCGGCATAGCCCCAGGAGCGGTTGCCGTATTGCGCCCAGGTGTCGAAGTCCTGGCGCTGGCCGCGATTATAGATGTGGCCGTTGATCGACGAGGAGCCGCCGAGCGTCTTGCCGCGCGGCGAGAAGATACGCCGGCCGGCAGTGCCTTGGCCCGGCTCCTGCGAATAGCACCAGTTGATGCGCGTATCGTAGAAGGTCTTGATGAAGCCGGCGGGCAGGTGAATGTACGGATGCCAGTCGCGCGGGCCTGCTTCGAGCACGCAGACGGTGACACCCCGATCTTCGCTGAGGCGGTTGGCCAGCACGCTGCCGGCGGAGCCTGCGCCGACGATCACGTAATCGAACGTATCCATTCCAGTCCCGCACGGCCGGCCGCGCGACTGCGGCCGCACCGGCGCCACCATGCCCGCCGCGGCGCGAAGCGTCTATGCGCAGTGCACTACCCGCCAAACCGTTCGGGCAGGTGATCGCTCGACGCGAGATTGGAGAATTTGGTGATCGCGCCGTCGAATTGCAGCTCGACGGTGCCGGTCGGCCCGTGGCGCTGCTTGGCGATGATCACCTCGGCCTTGCCGGAGACCTTATCGGCGTCGGCGAGCCATTGCGCGAACTTCTCGCGGTCGCTTTCGAGCGGTTTGCGCATCACGTGGTAATACTCCTCGCGATAGACAAAGAGCACGACGTCGGCGTCCTGCTCGATGGAGCCGGATTCACGCAGGTCGGAAAGCTGAGGATGCTTGTCGTCGCGGCTTTCCACCTGACGCGAGAGCTGCGACAGCGCGATGACCGGAACGTTGAGTTCCTTCGCCAGCGCCTTGAGTTTGGTGGTGATCTCGGTGATCTCCTGCACGCGATTCTCGTTCGAGCGCCTGGTCGAGCCGGAGAGGAGCTGGAGATAGTCGATGACGATCATGTCGAGGCCGCGCTGGCGCTTGAGGCGGCGCGCGCGGGCGGCGAGCTGCGCCACCGAAATGCCGCCGGTCTCGTCGACATAAAGCGGCAGGTTTTGCAGTTCGATCGAGTAGTCCTTGATCTTCTCGAAGTCGCTCTCGCTGATGTTGCCGCGGCGGATATGGTTCGACGGAATTTCCGTCTGCTCGGAGATGATGCGGGTGGCGAGCTGCTCGGCCGACATTTCCAGCGAGAAGAAGCCGACGATGCCGCCATTGGTGGTGATCTGGTGCCCGTCGGGCTTCACCTCGCCGCGCCAGGCACGCGCGACGTTGTAGGCGATGTTGGTGACGAGCGAGGTCTTGCCCATGCCCGGGCGGCCGGCGAGCACGACAAGGTCGGACGACTGCAATCCGCCCATCATGCGGTCGAGACTGTCGAGGCCGGTGGCGATGCCGGACAGCTTGCCGTCGCGCTGGAAGGCGTGCGCGGCCATGTCGATGGCGGTGGTCAGGGCATTGGCGAAGCGCTGGAAGCCGCCGTCGTAACGCCCTGTCTCGGCGAGGTCATAAAGCCTTCGCTCGGCATCCTCGATCTGGTGCTTGGGCGAAAAATCGACCGGGGCATCGTAGGCGACGTTGACCATGTCCTCGCCGACCTGGATCAGCGACCGCCGGATGTGAAGGTCGTAGACGGTCCGGCCGTAATCCTCGGAATTGATGATGGTCGTCGCCTCGGCGGCGAGGCGGGCGAGGTACTGGTTGACGGTCATGCCGCCGATGTCGAGTGCGGCGTCGAGGAAGGTCTTGAGCGTGATTGGCGTCGCCAGCTTGCCGGCGCGGATCAAATCGCGCGCGAGCTGGAAGATGCGCTGGTGGATGGGCTCGAAGAAATGTTCCGGCTCCAGAAAGTCCGACACCCGGTAGAGCGCCTCGTTGTTGACGAGGATCGCGCCGAGGAGGGCTTGTTCCGCCTCGATATTATGCGGGGCGGCGCGATAAGCGGCGGCCGCGGTTTCGGCGGGCTTGCGGGCGATTGATTCGATGGGAGCCATGGGAATTGCTTGCGGGCTTTCAAGGCAAAATGGTGGTCATTCGATACGGCGTCGGAGGACGCGATCGACGGAACGCGACGGCTACGAGGAAATGGGTCGTAGGTTACGGCGACTGCCCACGGACCGGTTAACGACTAACCCCCACCGGTGCGCAGGGCCACCGCATAAAGCGAACCGCGAGTCTTTTCCACGTAAGTCACTGGGC
>DATCFB010000125.1:0-5208 GCA_036509755.1 Pseudolabrys sp.
TTGCGGAATTGCAGCGAGCGCACGGCGTTATAGAGCGCCTTGTCATAGCCCATGTCGTTCGGCCTGCCGTGCACGCCGAGCCTGTCGCGCAGCAGCGGAACACGTGCGTCCTTCATGCCGAACTTGATCGCTCGACCGTCGGGAATGCGGTTCTGGTCGACCTCGGCTGACGCGTTGGCGCTGCGCAGCTCTGCGAGCTTGGCCTTGAGCGCGTGGAAGCCCTGGCTCGGCGGATTGTAACTCTCGATGGCCGCGCCGGCGTCAGCGGCGCTCGCGACCTTCTTCAGCACGTCGTCCGGATCGGGCGTGTGCTCGCCATATTCCACCTCGGCGGTGACGCGCGTCGGCGCGATGCGGCCGACGGCGAGATGGCGCGCATAAGTGAGCACGGATTCGGTGAGCTTGAGATCGCCTGCGGCGAGCGCGTCGGCGCCGTTGATGGTGCCGAATTCCGGAACGGGGTAATCCGCGGCGTCGAGGCCGTCGTCGGCCGCATTCTTCAGGACACCGACGGCGGCCTTGGCCTGCGCGGTGAGGCGGCCGTCGCGGATCCACACAGGCGCATAATTGTGCGCGGCGTAGAAGGTCTCGATGGCGCGGCGGTCGGCCGGACGTTCGACGCGCTTGTCGAACTGCTTCGAAGTGACGATCTCCTTGAGCTTCGGCGTGATCTGCGCATCGCTCGCCGAGAACATGCGGTCGAGCGCGCCGGAAAGATCGATGCCGCTTTTGCTTTCGGCCTCGCGCGCCGGTTCACGGACGGGCGGCGTCGCGGGCATCGGCTCGGGGCGAGCCGCGGCCGGCTGCGGCGCAGGCGGCGGCAACGGGGCGGCATCGCGCTGAGGCAGCGCCTGCGCGCGATCCGTGAGCGGCGGCTCCTGTGCCGGCTCGTGATGGCGAATGACACGGCCGTTCAGCGACGGCGGCGCGGGATAGACGGTTTCCACACGCGGCGCGGCCTGCATGAGAGAAGGGATGGCCACGGCGGCGGCCAGGATAGTGCCGGCCAGCAATCGGTCGAACCGGGTCGCACGCATAACTGCACTCCACCACACGACGAATATAAAATGTGCTGCGGTCCGTTAACCGCAAGGCCCGCTTCGGGGCTCCGGCAGTATGCTCCGGACGCGGTGGGCAATGTATCGATTTCGCGGGCCGCCGCCGTTTAATTGGCATCAATGCTAACGGCGCGACGCGTGTTTAAGATTTTAACGAATGAATTCGATAAAAGTTTAAGCGTTCACCTTAACGGCGCGACGGATCGACCTTCAGGCGACTTCGTCGATCACCGGATGGTCGGCGTTTTCGAGGCCGAGACTCTCGAGCTTGCGGTAGAGGGTCGAACGGCCGATCTTGAGCCGCCGCGCCACCTCCGACATCTGCCCGCGATGATGGGCGATGGCGAAGCGGATGACCTCGCGCTCGATGTCCTCGAGCGGGCGCACATGGCCGGCGGGATCGGTGAGGCGCAGGGCCGCCGGCGCTATCGTGCGGGCGTCGCCCGGCCAATCGCCAAGAATGACCGGCTGCGCCGGCAGGGAAGGCTGCGTCGGGGCGGCGTCGGCGTCCACAAGCGCCGCGACCTGCGGGAATTCATGGGCGCCAATCTCCTCGCTGTCGGCGAGCACGACTGCGCGAAAGACGGCGTTCTCCAATTGGCGCACATTGCCCGGCCAGCGGAAGCCCGACAGCAGCGCCATCGCTTCGGCCGAAATGCCGCGCACGCGCTTGCCCTCCTCGGCGGCGAAGCGGGCGAGGAAATGCCGCGTCAGCGGCGCGATGTCTTCAGGTCGCCGACGCAGCGGCGGCACCGTCACAGGGAAGACGTGCAGGCGGTAGAACAGATCCTCGCGGAAGCGTCCGGCCTTCACGTCGGCGATGAGATCGCGGTGCGTCGCCGAGACGATACGGACGTCGACCTTCAGCGGCTTGCGGCCGCCGACCGGCTCGACCTCGCCCTCCTGCAACGCGCGCAGCAATTTCACCTGAGCGGGGAGGGGCAGTTCAGCGACCTCGTCGAGGAACAGGGTGCCGCCGTCGGCCTCGATGAACTTGCCGGCATGCTTCTCGGTGGCGCCGGTGAAGGCACCCTTCTCGTGGCCGAACAGGATCGACTCGACGAGGTTCTCCGGCAGCGCGCCGCAATTGACCGCGACGAAGGGCTTGGCCCGCCGCGCGCCGGTGCCGTGGATGGCGCGCGCCAGCAATTCCTTGCCGGTGCCGGATTCGCCTTCGATCAGGACCGGTATCGCCGAAGAGGCGGCTTTCTCGGCCGTGCGCAGCACCGGGGTCATTGCCGGCGAGCGAGTGACGATGTCGGAAATCGACAAAGTGCCGTTCTGCTGCTTCCGCACGCGCTGCAATTCGCCGGCGAGACGCCGCGTCGCGATCGCATTGGCAAGCGAAACCTGCAGCCGCTCCGGGCTCGCCGGCTTGACCACGAAGTCGCAGGCGCCGGCGCGCATTGCCGATACGACGTTGTCGATGCCGCCATGCGCGGTCTGCACGATGACGGGCACGGCCGAGCCGGCGTCTTTCATGCGGCCGAGCACGCCGAGACCATCGAGGTCGGGCATAACCAGATCGAGGATGAGGCAGTCGATGCGTTTCGCGCCATCGCCGGTGATCAGGCGGAGCGCGGCGTCGCCGCCGTCGACCGTGATGGCCTCGTAGCCGAAGCGCGCGACCATGGACTCGAGGAGGCGGCGCTGGACGGGATCGTCGTCGGCGATGAGGACAGTGTCGGGCATCGGGCAGCACTCCAGACTAACCTGTACCGATTTGGCGCACTCTGGCCTCGCAGCCTTAACGGCGCGTTACCGGTTGAATCGGGCGCGCCCGCGCCCGATATTGAAGCCACCAGCGCGATCCGGCCCCGATTCCGCGCCCTTAAGCCACGGACTATCCATGCCCGCCCGTTCGACCGCCGTCCGCTCCAAAGCCGCTGCCAAGCCGAAGCCGAAGATCGACCCCAAGCTCGGCGCGTTGCCCGAGTGGAATCTGAACGATCTCTATCGCGGCATGGACGATCCCGCGCTCAAGCGCGATCTGGAGCAGGGCGATGCCGACTGCGTCGCCTTCGAGACCGACTTCAAGGGTAAGCTCGCCGATCTCGCCGGGCAGGGCGGCGGCAAGCTCGCCGCGGCGGTGAAGCGCTACGAGGCGATCGACGATTTGCTCGGCCGGCTCTACTCATATGCGTCGCTGCTCTATGCCGGTAATAACAGCGATCCGGCGCGCGCGAAGTTCTATGGCGACGTGCAGGAGCGCATCACCAACGCCTCCATCCATCTGCTGTTCTTTACGCTCGAACTGAACCGCATCGACGACGCGGTGCTCGACGCGGCGATGGCTGATCCTGCGCTCGGCCATTACCGGCCGTGGCTCGAGGACGTGCGCAAGGAGAAGCCCTATCAGCTCGAGGACCGTGTCGAGCAGCTCTTCCACGAGAAGTCGGTCACCGGCTATTCCGCGTGGAACAGGAGCTTCGACGAAACCATCGCCGGCTTGCGCTTCAAGATCGGCGGCAAGGATCTGCCGATCGAGCCGACGTTAAATTTGCTGCAAGACACCGACGGCAAGAAGCGCAAAGTCGCAGCCGATGCGCTGGCCACAACCTTCAAGGCCAATCTGCGGCCGTTTGCGCTCATCACCAACACGCTGTCGAAGGACAAAGAGATTTCTGATCGCTGGCGCGGCTTCAAGGACGTCGCCGAGGCACGGCATCTGTCGAACCGGGTCGAGCCTGAAGTGGTCGAGGCTCTGGTCGAGGCGGTGCGCGCCGCCTATCCGAGATTGTCGCACCGGTATTATGCGCTGAAGGCGAAGTGGTTCGGCAAGAAGGCGCTGCCGCATTGGGACCGCAACGCGCCGCTGCCGAAGGTGCCGCAGCGCACGATCTCTTGGGACGCGGCGCGCGCGACCGTGCTCACCGCCTACGGCGCTTTCTCGCCGAAGATGGCCGAGGTCGCCGATCGCTTCTTCGAGAAGAAATGGATCGACGCGCCGGCGCGGCCGGGCAAGCAGCCCGGCGCTTTCGCGCATCCGACCGTGCCGTCGGCGCATCCTTACGTGCTGCTCAATTACATGGGCAAGCCGCGCGACGTGATGACGCTCGCGCACGAGCTCGGTCACGGCGTGCATCAGGTGCTCGCCGCGCCGAACGGTCCGCTGATGGCGCCGACGCCATTGACGCTCGCCGAGACCGCAAGCGTGTTCGGTGAGATGCTGACGTTCCGCAAGCTGCTCGCCGAGACCAAGGACGCCAAGCAGCGCAAGGCGATGCTCGCCGCCAAGGTCGAGGACATGATCAACACCGTGGTGCGGCAGATCGCGTTCTATTCCTTCGAGCGCAAAGTGCACCTCGAGCGCCGCAACGGCGAGCTCACCGCCGACAAGATTTGCGAATTGTGGATGTCGGTACAGGCGGAGAGCCTGGGGCCGGCGATCGAACTAAAGCCGGGTTATGAGACGTTCTGGTGCTACATCCCGCACTTCGTCCATTCGCCGTTCTATGTCTACGCTTACGCCTTCGGCGACTGCCTCGTGAATTCGCTCTATGCCGTCTACGAGAAGTCGGCATCCGGCTTCGCCGAGCGCTACCTCGCGATGCTCGCGGCCGGCGGCACCAAGCATCACTCCGAACTGCTCGCGCCATTCGGCCTCGACGCCCGCGATCCCAAGTTCTGGGACGGGGGGCTGAGCGTGGTGGCGGGGTTGATCGACGAACTGGAGGCGATCGACCGCAAGGAGCGGCCACCTATCGCGGGAAGAATTTAATCATTCCAATCGCAGGTTGAGACATTTCGTCCCTCCCGCTACACTTCGCATATAACCCGGGGGGGGACGGAACATGGCTCACGCAGGCTCAGGCGAACACGAGCTGCGCGACTTCGTCGCAGTATTCCAGAGCGAAATCGAATCGATCAACAAGCGGCGTGCACGGCTCCGCGAACTCGACATGTCGGATCGTCCCGACATTACATTAGAGCCGGAAAGTGCGTCGGATGGCACATTGCTGGTTGCCAGCGACGGGACGACCCCCCAGCGACCGACCGCAGCTTCCGAAATCGTGGGCCTTGCGTTGTCCGGCGGCGGCATCCGTTCGGCGGCATTCTCTCTCGGCGTTCTGCAAGCTCTTTACAGTTGCGGCTTGATCCGAAAGATCGACTATCTGTCGACCGTCTCGGGCGGCGGCTACATCGGCAC
>DATCFB010000126.1:0-4439 GCA_036509755.1 Pseudolabrys sp.
TGAAAGCGACGAGGATCCGCATGGCCCCGGCCCGAGAGAGAACACAGGATTTCGGCGTCCGCCCGGGCGAGCAGGCGGTCGATCTTCCAGCCGAGCCCGACGCCGGCGTCTACTTCATCGGCCGCATCCATACGCCGTGGAAACAGCGCAAGGATTGTCCCAAGAACGCGCGCCAAAGCGACGCGGTCTGCACGGTCGAGTTCGACACCCGCTTCGCGCCCGGTCTCAAGGACGTCGAGACCTGCTCGCATCTCGTACTGCTCTACTGGATGGACAAAGCGCCGCGGAATCTGGTGCTGCAAACGCCAAGTCACTACGGCACGCAGCGCGGCACCTTCGCGCTACGCTCGCCGGCGCGACCCAATCCGATCGCCATGAGCGTGGTGAAGCTCCTGTGTCTCGACGGCAATAAACTTTCGGTCGTGGGCCTCGATTGCCTCGACGGCACGCCGCTGCTGGACATCAAGCCTTACTTCGCCTCGACCGACAGCGTCCCCGACGCGACCGTCGGCTGGCACCAACGCAAGGAATAAGCGCCTCCAAACGCGCCAAAACGCCGCGGGTTCCGGGCGGTTTCGCGCATTTGAGAAAGTCGTGACCAGGAACTTTGGCCCCCATCCGTCATTGCCTCGACGAACAATCGTTCGGTTTCGTCGAGGGGTGCCATGTCACACAAATTCGCCACCACCGCTTCGCTCGCGGCGCTGATCGCGACTGCCGCTTTCACCACGCCGGCCTCGGCGCAGTCGCTGTTCGCATTCCTGGCGCCTCAGACGCAGGCCGCGCCGGCCCCGCAGGCGGTCGATCCGGCGCCTGCCGACGACACCGCCGACATGGACGCTGCGATGCCCGCGCGGCTGCAACGCCAAGTCGTCGCCTATTCGAGCCGGGAAGCGCCCGGCACCGTCATCGTCGACACGCCACATACCTATCTCTATCTCGTGCTCGGCGACGGCAAGGCGATGCGCTACGGCATCGGTGTCGGCCGTCAGGGCTTCACCTGGTCCGGCGTCAAGAGCGTCGCCCGCAAGACCGAGTGGCCGGACTGGTATCCGCCGGCCGAGATGGTCAAGCGCCAGCCTTATCTGCCGCGCATGGTCGCCGGCGGCCCCGGCAATCCGCTCGGCGCCCGCGCGATGTATATCGGCGGCACCGAATATCGCATTCACGGCACCAACGATCCCTCCTCGATCGGCAAGTTCATGTCGAGCGGCTGCATCCGCCTTACCAATGAGGACGTGGAGGACCTGTTCAGCCGCGTGAAGGTCGGCGCCAAAGTGATCGTGCTGCCAATGACGACCGAAGCAAAGGTGCCCGCGCGCGACGCACAGGTCGCCTCCTACGCGCCGGCCGAGCAGAGCCCTGCCGCCCGCGCCTGGGCGGGCGTCCGACCCTCCGGACTCTACTGATCTCTTTTCGCTCCTCCAAAACCAACTTGCCCGGCCTTGTGCCGGGCAATTTTTTTGCGCGCGTTTTGCGCTATGGTGCGCCCGCTTCACCAAGGACGAGGACGCACGATCATGCGGATTGCAGCGATGGCGGCGGGCGGTGTCGGTGGCTATTACGGCGCCAAACTGGCGGCGGCCGGCCACGACGTATTCTTCATCGCGCGCGGCGCGCACAAAGACGCGATCGAGAAGAATGGTCTCAAGGTCGAGAGCGTCAACGGTGACATTCACATCGCCAAGGCCAACGTCACCGACGATCCGGCCAAGGTCGGCCCTGTCGATGTCGTGCTGTTCGCTGTCAAGCTGTGGGACACCGAGGCCGCGGCCGAGGCCTGCCGTCCGTTGCTCGGACCGGATACGCGGGTCGTCACGATGCAGAACGGCGTCGACAGCTACGAGCGCATCGCGCCGATCGTCGGGCCTGAGCGCGCCGCTCCCGCCGTTACCTATGTCGTCACGGTGATCGACCGGCCCGGCGTCATCAAGCAAGACAGCACATTCCAGTCCATCATCTGCGGCGCGCATGACGACCGCGCCGACGCACCGCTCAAGGCCTTCGTCGACGCCGCCAAAGCGGCGAAGATCGACATCACCTTGTCGGACGACATCCAGCGCGACCGCTGGCACAAGTTCATCTTCCTGTCCGCGACGTCGGGCGTGACCGCCGTCACGCGCTTCACAATGGGGCCGATCCTTGCCGATCCCGATACGCGCACGCTGTTCCACAACATCATGCGCGAGACGCTGAAGGTCGGACAGGCGAAGGGCGTCAAGCTCGCCGACAACTACGCCGACGAGCGGCTCGCTTTCGCCGACAAGCACGTGCCGGCTTCGATGAAAGCGTCGATGGCCAACGATCTCGACCGCGGCAACCGAATCGAGCTCGACTGGCTGGCCGGCACCGTCTCGCGCATGGGTAAAGAACTCAACGTGCCGACGCCGGTCAACGACACGATCTACGCCGCCTTGAAGCTGCACCGGATGGGGAAGCGCTGAGGCGCCTTGCGCTGAAGCTGGCCCTCGCGGCGCAATAGCCGCAGGAACAGCGGTTTCCTCGCGCGGCGGCGCCCCGTAGAATCAGCCGAGGCCGAATCGCTTCGGGAGATTCGCCATGTCCCGCCCGCTCGAGGACCTGATCTATTACGCGACCGCGCCGCTTCGCCTGTTCGGCCGCTCGCGCGTCTTGCGCATCCTCGTCGCTCCCGTTGTCGTGATCGGCGCTTGCTTCACCGCCACATTGTGGGCGCTCGACCGTTTCTTCCCGCCCGACAACGGCGCGCGTGAGGCGCTCGCCAAATTGCCGAAGCCGCCGCCGCTGCCGCCGATTACGCGCACCTCTTACGTGATCGCGCCGGTAGCGGTGTCGCTGGTCGCCATTCGCCAGAGCCTCGACAACGGCACGCCGCGCGAATTCTCCGGCAAGAACGACAATCCGGCGAGCAAAATCTTGTCGAAGGCCGACATCGGCCTCACCGTATCGCGCGGCTCGATGAGCATTACCGGCGCCGCCAACGAACTGAGCATCAACACGCCGCTGACCGGCACGCTCAAGATCACGGGCCAGCTTGCGACCCAGGCCGGCAACCTCACCAACTCGCTCGCCGGCCTCATCGACCAGTCGCTCGGCAAGCAACTGGGCAACATCACAGGCCAGGTGCTGAACCAGAACGCCGAGGTGCGCGGCCAAGTGACCGTCAAGTCGAAACCCGAGATCAAGGCCAATTGGCGGCTGGAGCCGAACCTCACGGCGACGCTCGGGCTCGGCGACAGCGCGCTCAATGTCGCCGGCATCAAGGTCAACATGGCGAGCGAGGCACGGCCGCTGGTCGACAAGGCGGTCAGCGAACAGGTGGCGGCGCTCGAGCAGCGCCTGCGCAACGATCCGGTCATCGAGCGCGCCGCGCGTGAAGAATGGAGCAAGATGTGCCGCTCGATCCCGCTCGGCGGCGGCAACACCGGCGTGCCGCAGCTCTATCTGGAATTGCGTCCCGTTCGCGCCGCGGCGGCGCAGCCGCAAGTCGATGCCCGCAACGTGACGCTCACCGTCGGCGTTCAAGCAGAGACGCGCATCCTATCGAAGGCAACGACGCCTACCTGCCCGTTCCCGGCGCAGCTCGAATTGGTGCCGCCGATGCAGGATGGCAAGCTTGAGGTCGGCGTGCCGATCGACGTACCCTTCACCGAGATCAACAAGATCCTCGAGGCGCAGCTCAAGGGACATCATTATCCGGAGGACAAGAACGCCTCGGTCGACGTCGAGGTGAAGAAGGCGAGCCTCGCCGCCGCCGGCGACCGGCTGCTGATCGCGCTCCACGTCAAGGCGCGCGAAAAAAAGAGCTGGCTCGGTTTCGGCGCCGAAGCCGACGTCTTGGTCTGGGGCAAACCGGCACTCGACCAGAAGAGCCAGACTTTGCGGCTGACCGACATCTCGCTGGCGGTGGAGTCGCAGACCGCGCTCCTCAGCGCGGCGGCGCGCGCGGCCACGCCCTATCTCGAACAAGCGCTCGCCGATAATGCCGTGGTGGACCTCAAGCCGTTCGCCGCCGACGCGAAGGCGAAGATCGCGGCCGCGCTGACCGAATTCCAGAAGAACGCGAATGGTGTGCGGGTGGATGCCGCCGTGCAAGACGTGCGCCTCACAGGCATCGCCTTCGACCAGACCACGCTGCGTGTCATCGCCGAAGCCGACGGCACCGCGCGCGCCTCGGTGACGCGGTTGCCGGGGATGTGAGAAGTCGACCTCATGGTGAGGAGCGCGGTGAAGCCGCGCGTCTCGAATCATGAGGCCAATTGTAGCCGCCTCATCCTTCGAGACGGCGCGTTCCGCGCCTCCTCAGGATGAGGCTAGGCCTACTTCCAGCCGGCTTCCTTGTCGCAGGCCTTGCGCTCGGCAACGTGCGTCTTTTCCCACTGCGTGATCGACTGGGTCTCGTTGTCGCTCATCTTGTTATTCATGCAAGTGCAGTATTTCAAAACGACACCGGCAGCCGC
>DATCFB010000127.1:0-3393 GCA_036509755.1 Pseudolabrys sp.
GGCGATGCTGCTCACGTACGGGCGTCGTCGCCGCGCTGCGACCGGAACGGCACCGCCGCCGGTCATCATGGTGGTCTTTGTCGGGGTGGGTTCGCTCAGTATCGTCGCGATGATTGTTGCTATCTTCCTGAAGCTCGGTCCCCCTGCCGCGATCTACGCCTCTGCTTTGACCGCCAATTTCCTGACACTCGCCTTCGCATTCGTGATCGCCCTTGAGGTGATCCTGCGGCAACGGGCGAAAAGCTGACGGTCGCCGGCACGCTTGTTCAAACGCAGGGGTTTGTCCGTCATGAATGACATCGAGAGGCTGACGGTACGCGTCGATACGCTGGAAATGCGTATTGCCGAGCAGGATCGGACGATCGAGGATCTCAATGCGACTGTTCTCGCGCAGCTGAAGGAGGTCGAAAGCCTCAACCGGCAGATCGCACGTCTCGGCGCGCAAATGCAGGACCTCGAGGTCAATCAGTCGTCCGATCCGGAGCCGCCGCCGCCGCACTATTGAGGGATCGCGAGGGGTCCCGTGGCGGAACAAGAAGCCGGCGCGGCCCTTACGTGAGCATGAGCCGTAAGGACGAACTCTACTGCGAGCTCGATCGGTTTCAGGGGCATTTGCCGGCGTGGTTGGCGCTGCTGCTAGAGAAGTCGCGGGCGCCGGGCGCGATCTGGGTCCGCGTCCCGCTCGCACTGGCGCTGGCGGCGGGCGGCTTCCTCGGCTTCCTGCCGATCCTCGGTTTCTGGATGCTGCCGCTCGGGCTCGCGCTTCTGGCGCTCGACCTGCCGTTCATGCGGCAGCCCATGGCGTGCGTCATTTCGTTCATCAACGGAAAGCTCGCGGACGCCAGAGCGGGATGAGCCATGCGTGCGCCGCCCGATGACTTCGGCCTGAGGACCTGCTAGTCGCTGCCGCGCCCGGGTTTCGCGCCGCGGCCTTTCAAGGTACCCGTCCACGCCATCGTTCTCGAGGACATCGCCATGCTGAGCCAAGCCGACCGGATGAAGGCCGCCGACATCCTGGTGAATGCCCAGAAGGAGCGGCAGCAGGCGACGCAACTGCACGTCACTTTCCCGGCCATCACCATCGAAGACAGCTACGCGATCTCGACCGAGGTAGCTCAGCGGAAGATCAAGGCCGGAGCCAAGCTCATCGGCCACAAGGTCGGGCTGACATCGAAGGCGATGCAGCGCTCGTCGATGATCGACGAGCCGGATTACGGCTACATCCTCGACGACCAGATGATCGCCGACGGCGCCAAGGTGAAGCATTCGGACTACTGCAAGCCGCGCGTCGAGGTGGAATTAGCCTTTGTCATGGGCAAGCGCCTGCAAGGACCGGGGGTCGGGCTCGCCGAGGTGCTGCGCGCCACCGAGTACGTCATCCCGGCGATCGAGATCGTCGATGCACGCATCCAGGACCAGCGCAGAATCGTCGACACCGTCGCAGACAACGGCGCCGCCGCCGGCATTGCCATGGGCGGACGGCCGGTCGGTCCGATGGACGTCGACCTGCGCTGGGTCGGCGGCATCATGTACCGCAATTCGGAGATCGAGGAGACGGGACTTGCGGCCGGCGTGCTCGGCCACCCGGCGCTCGGCGTCGCCTGGCTCGCCAACAAGATCGGGCCGCTCGGCCACGCGCTCGAGCCGGGGCATATCGTGCTCGCCGGCTCGTTCACCCGGGTCGTGTTCGCTCAGAAAGGTGATACGCTGCACGCCGACTTCGGACCGTTCGGTGGGCTGGCCATCCAGTTCGTGTGAGCGGCTTTTTCTCGTGAGGATCGAATGACGACTGAATTCCAGCCCAACGCCTTCAAGCACGCGCTCGCCGCCGGTAAATTGCAGATCGGCCTGTGGTCGAGCTTGTGCAGCAACATCGCCGCCGACATCATCTCGGATTCCGGCTTCGACTGGATCCTGCTCGACACCGAGCATTCGCCCAACGAAATCCCGGACCTGGTCACCCAGTTGCAGGCGATGCGCGGCGGCACGGCGACGCCGATCATCCGGCCCGCCTGGAACGACGCGGTGCTGGCCAAACGCGCGCTCGACATCGGGGCGCACACGCTGCTCTTCCCGTATGTGCAGAATGTCGAGGAGGCCAAGCGCGCGGTCGCCTCAACGCGCTATCCGCCGCACGGCGTGCGCGGCGTCTCGGTCGCGGCACGGGCCAGCCGCTACGGCCGCACGCCCGGCTATCTCGGCAAGGCCAATGCCGACATCTGCGTGCTGGTGCAAGTGGAGACGCGCGAGGCGATGACGCAGCTCGAAGCCATCGCCGCTGTCGATGGTGTCGATGGCGTCTTCATCGGCCCGTCAGACCTTGCCGCCTCGCTCGGCCATCTTGGCAATCCGGCGCATCCGGAGGCGCAGCAGGCGATGCACGACGCCGTCAATCGGTTGAAGAAAGTCGGCAAGCCGGCGGGCATGCTCACCGGCAACGAAGAGGAAGCCAAGCGCTACATCGACTGGGGTTTTCTGTTCGTCGCCGTCGGCTCCGACGTCGGCCTGCTCGCCAAGAACGCCGACGCGCTGGCCAAAAAGTTCAAGACCTGACGCGCGGGTTTCGCAGGGTGGAATGAGCCGGCCGCGGCGTCTCGCCGCGGCGTGGGCCGAGGCCTGTTTTGGCGGCAAAATCAAGCGTTTGTTCTCCCTTGCCGCGCCATGAAAAGTTGCGGATTATACCAGCCGAGGGACATCCATGGCTGGGCGCGACATCATCCTCCAAACGGAGGATCTGACGAAGGAATTTGCCGGCTTCGTCGCGGTGCGTGGGATCGCCCTCGAGGTCGAGCGCGGCAGCATCCATGCGCTCATCGGGCCGAACGGCGCCGGCAAGACCACCTGCTTCAATCTGCTCACGAAATTCCTCCAGCCGACCCGCGGCCGCATCCTGTTCAAGGGCTCGGACATCACCGGGCTGCAGCCGGCCGACGTCGCCCGGCTCGGCCTCGTGCGCTCGTTCCAGATATCGGCCGTCTTCCCGCACATGACCGTGCTCGAGAACGTCCGCATCGCATTGCAGCGCAAGCGCGGCACGTCGTTCGACTTCTGGCACTCGGCCGCGGCGCTCGACGAGTACAATAGTCGGACGCACGAGCTCGTCGCCGACGTCGGCCTGACAGAGTTCGCCAACTGGCCGGCGGTCGAACTGCCCTATGGCCGCAAGCGCGCCCTGGAGATCGCCACGACGCTCGCGCTCGATCCCGAGATGATGCTGCTCGACGAACCGATGGCCGGCATGGGGCATGAGGACATTGCCCGCATCACCGAGCTGATCAAACGCGTCGCCGCCGACCGCACCGTGCTGATGGTCGAGCACAATCTCTCGGTTGTCGCCGACTTGTCCGACCGCATCACCGTGCTCACGCGCGGCCGCGTGCTCGCCGAGGGCGA
>DATCFB010000128.1:0-4230 GCA_036509755.1 Pseudolabrys sp.
ACCTCCGACAACTGTTCGACGAAGGCGAGCATGGCGTTGAGCTCGCCTTTGAGGTGCTCGACCTCCTCCTCGGCGACCGCGATGCGGGCGAGATGTGCGATGCGGCGAACGGTGGCGGCGTCGACGGACACGGGTGCGTAAACCTCAGGGCTGAATTCGCCCCGGCTATAGCAGAGGCTCAATCGGCCTCGCAATGCGGGCGCCTAGCTAGCCGGCACGCCCCCTCATCAAGTCCTGCGCTTCACGAACCAGCGCCAGCGTCAGGTCCCGCGCCGGCAGTTCCCGTCCTAACGCAACGGCCTGCCCGGCCCACATGCTTGAGAAGTCGCCGGAGCCCTGCGCTTGCGCTTGTGCTCCCAGCGGCGCGATCGCGCCGCCGGCCAGGGGAAATGCCGGGGCGATTGCGCTGATCGGTCCAAGGTCGCGCATGACCCGGTTGATGAAGCCGCGTGCAGGACGGCCCGTCATGACATTGGTAACGGCCATCTCGCGGCCACGCGCGCTGCGCAGCAATGTCCGGTGCGGCGCCGCGACCTTCGATTCCGGACTGTGCAAATAGCCACTGCCGATCTGCACGCCGGCGGCCCCGAGCGCCATTGCCGCCACAATGCCGCGCGCGTCGGTCACTCCACCCGCAGCGATCACCGGCACCTTCACGGCGTCGGCGATGAGCGGCACAAGCGCGAAAGTGCCGATCTGGTTCGCAAGATCGCCGCTGAGAAACATCCCCCGGTGGCCGCCGGCCTCGAAGCCTTGCGCGATCACGGCGTCGCAACCGTGCTCGTCGAGGTACACGGCCTCGGCGACGGTTGTCGCGGAGGAGATGATCTTCGCACCGGCCGCCTTCACCCGCGCAACGAGCCCAGCCGCCGGGAGCCCATAATGGAAGCTGACGACCTCGGGTTTGAGCTCCTCGACGACAAGGCAGAAAGCCTCGTCGAACGGCGCGCGGTTCGACGCCGGCACTGGCGCGTTAGGATCGATGCCGAACTCCTCATAATAGGGCTTGAGCGCCTCGCGCCAGCCGTGCTCGCGGGCATTGTTTGGCACCGGCGCCGTATGCGAGAAAAAGTTCAGGTTGATCGGCTTCCCCGGAGCGGCGGCGCGAAAGGCAACGACATGGTCTCGCAATTTCGTCGCATCGAGCATGGCCGCCGGCAGAGATCCGAGGCCGCCCGCCTGCGCGACCGCGGCGGCAAGCGTCGCGTCCATGGCGCCCGCCATCGGCGCCAGCAGGATCGGGTGTTCGATCCCGAACAGATCCAATAGCCGCCGGTCATGCCACATGGGTTCGTCTTTCCTGCTCGTCCGCAGTCAAGCTAATGCGATGCGTTCGCTCCACCAATTCGCAAGCGGTGAAGCGAAGTTTCGCCGGCGACAAAGCCGGCTCAGAGAGCTTTGCTCATGCCGCGGATGCGGCGCGCCAGCACGCGCATGATGTAGGTTGAGAAGTTCGGCACCTCGTCGACCATGAAGCGGAAAGTGCGCGCATCGATAAGCGACAGTTCGCACGCTTCGCGCGCCCGCGCGGTGGAAGAGCGCGGCAGATCGTCGATCATCGACATAAAGCCAAGCGCCTCGTTCGGTCCGATCGTCTCGATCACGGTATCGCCGATGACCATGTCGATCGTACCGGACTGCACGATGTACATGCAGTCGCCCGCCTCGCCTTTAATAAATACGTTGCCGCCGGGCGCCACGTGAATAGTCGCGCCTGCCCCCTTGGCGAAGGTGCGCATATCGATCTCGCCGCGCACTCGCCGGCCGCTGCCGCCGTTCATGTTTCCCCCTGCATTTATCAGATCGTGAAGGGCTTGCCCTTCCCCGGCACGATCACCTTGGTCTTATGGCCCGCCATGGCCGCCACGAACTTGTCTGCGTTCGGCTCGATGATCGGAAAGCTGCCGTAGTGGCACGGGACGACGGCGTCGAGCGTGAAGAAACGCTTGATCGCGAAGGCCGCATTCGCCGCGTCCATGGTGAAGCGGTCGCCGATCGGCGCAAAAGCGACCTTCGGCTGATGCAATTCGTTGATGAGCGCCATGTCGCCGAACACATCGGTGTCGCCCATGTGGTAGACGGTCGGCTCGCCTTTGGCCTTGACGATGACGCCGCACGGATTGCCGAGATAGATCGGCGTGCCGTCCTTGATGTCGCCGGAGGAATGATCGGCGCGCACCATGGTGACCGTGAAGCCGCCCTGCTCGGTGGTGCCGCCGGTGTTCATCGGATCGAATTTCTCCAAGCCCTGCGCGGCGAGCCACATGCACAAATCGTAATTGGTCACGACCGGCGCGCCCGTTGCCTTGGCGATGTCGAGCGTATCGCCGACATGATCGGCATGACCGTGCGTGAGCACGATGTGGGTCACGCCCTGGATCGCCGCCGCCTTGTCAGAGACGAAGGCCGGATTGCCGGTGAAGAACGGATCGATGAGCACCGCCTTGCCGCCGAAATCGAGCCGGAAGGCGGAGTGGCCGTACCAGGTGATCTGCATGGATCGCTTCTCCTCACACGCGCCCCAAACCGGTCTTCAATATCGCGCCGCGCCATGGTTGGCGACGCTTTTGACGCGTGCTACCGCACGGCGATGGCCGTCATATTGCCGTTGGTCGAAGCCGCCGCCCATCTGCCCGCGCGAGGCGCGCTGATCGGCCTTGACCTCGGCACCAAAACCATCGGCGTCGCGGTCAGCGACCCGAACCGCAGGATCGCCACCGCGGTCGAGACCATCGCGCGCACGGCCTTCACCGCCGACGCAACGCGCCTGCTTGCGCTTGCCGCCGAGCGCATGGCCGTCGGCATCGTGCTCGGACTGCCGATCAACATGGATGGGTCGGAAGGCCCGCGCGCGCAGTCAACGCGGGCGTTCGCGCGCAACCTGGCCAGGCTCACCCAACTACCGATTGGCCTCTGGGATGAGCGGCTTTCGACCGCGGCCGTTGAGCGGCAGCTAATCGCCGCAGATGTCAGCCGAGCCAAGCGCGCCGCGGTTATCGACCAGCATGCCGCAATGTTTATTTTGCAAGGCGCGCTCGACCGCCTTGGCCGGCTCCAGCCTTGACGCGCAAACGACAAGGGCGGACCCGAAGATCCGCCCCTGCCGCTTTCGCCAGACCGTGCGTTATGGATTGTTGGCACAGGGCACGTAGTTCACCGAGCCAGGCGACGACGTGCACTGCTGCTCGTTCATATTGGAGCCATTCCAGCGGCCACGATAGGCCGGCGCGTAGTCATAGGCCGGTCCCGGATCATAGGCGTAACTGCCATAGCCCGGATCGGCGTACCCGTCGTCACCATAGTATCCCGGCCCGTAAGCCGCATTGGCGGCAGCCGCGCCAACCAGCGCGCCGGCGCCGAAACCGATGGCCGCAGCTACGCCGCGACCGCCGTGATGATGCCACGCAGCCTGGCTTGGGGTCGCCATCGGCACAGCCAAGGCACCCGCGATCGCCGCCGCCGTCGTCAGTTTCGCGAACATGTTCATCGTGAGACTCCTTTTCCGCCGTCGAAAGAGATGTTCCGAACGGTCGTTGTCGTTTGACGCTTGATACCGACGCGCAACGAACCAGCCGCCGCACGCTCACACGGTAAACCCGGGAACCGGACGGTGCGTTCCTGCAACGCACCATCCCGCCGGTCACGAAATCTCGATGAAACCGCGTCTGTTAATGACAACGCGCGGAGAGCGCTGTGGATGGCCAGCAGGCACACTTGCCGCACCGCGGAACAGTGCCTATAGAGATCGCTTTAATGACAACCGGCCAGAAATCCTCCTTCGTCCTCAGCCGGCGCCATTTGCTGGGGATCGAGGGTCTTTCGCGCGACGAGATTTCCGGGCTGCTCGATCTCGCCGAGGAATTCGTCGAGCTCAATCGCCAGATCGAGAAAAAGCGCGTATCGCTACGCGGCCGCACGCAGATCAATCTGTTCTTCGAAGTCTCGACCCGGACCCAGTCGTCGTTCGAGCTGGCGGGCAAGCGTCTCGGCGCCGACGTCATGAACATGTCGGCCTCGGCCTCGTCCATGCGCAAGGGCGAGACGCTGATGGATACCGCCGTCACGCTCAATGCCATGCACCCAGACCTCATCGTCGTGCGCCATCACGCCTCGGGCGCGGTGGAATTGCTGGCGCGCAAGGTCGATTGCTCGGTGGTCAATGCCGGCGACGGCGCGCACGAGCATCCGACGCAGGCACTGCTCGATGCGCTGACGATCCGCCGCAACAAG
>DATCFB010000129.1:0-3012 GCA_036509755.1 Pseudolabrys sp.
GTGGGCGGCCGAATCCGACACCGACCGCCTCGTTGTGATCCACGAGTGATGCGCGCGCCGGCACCGAGCCGCCGGCAGGTGCTGCAACTCGCGGCCGGCGGCGGATTCTTGACGCTCGGTCTTTCGCGCGGCGCGGCGCAGGACACAGGCATCGCCGGCCTCATCGGCAAGGCGCACGCACGCACCTTCGTCGGCGAACGCATCGACCTCATCTCGCACGCGCTGATCGGCCGGCCTTACGTGCCCTATCCGCTGATCGGCGGGCTCCACAGACCTGAACAGTTCGTGTTGCGCGGCGACGCCTTCGACTGCGTCACCTTCTGCGAGACTGTGCTGGCCGCGGCGCGCGCATGGAGCGCGAGCGATTTTGCGCCGCAGCTGCGCAAGATTCGCTATCGCGGCGGCGAGATCGCGTGGCGAGAGCGCAACCACTATTTCGCCGACTGGGCCAGGAACAATATCGCCAACGGCGTCTGCCGCGCGATCGTTCTGCCGGCCACCGATATCGTTGAGAAGACCGTGTCTTACATGCGCGGTCTGCCGATCGAGCGCGTCGGCATGGCCTCGACTCCGGTGGCGAGCCTGCTCGCGCATGCCGACCGGCTCGCTACCGGCGACATCGTCGGCTTTTTGTCGCAGCGGACCGGCATCGACTATTTCCACACCGGCTTCGTTCTCACCGCAAAAGACGGTGAACTATGGCTGCGCCACGCCGCGCGCAGCAAGGGCCGCGTGCTCGATCAGCGTTTCGCGCAATTCGTCGCGGAAAGCGGTGCGCGCCATGTGTCCCTGCTGCGGCCCCAGGAAGTGTGGTCTGGCGACGCGATCGTGTAGCGCAAACAAATGGCCGGGCTTTCGGCCCGGCCATGAACTCTCAAATCTTCGGGATGATTACGCGGCGGCGGCCTTTGGCTGCACCTCGGCGGTGTAGTCGTCCATCAGCGTTTTGGTGATCACGGCGGGGCTGAAGCGCCAGTCGGCTATCTCGGCCACGGCGGTCACCTCGGCTGCGGAACCGGTGATGAAGCACTCCGAGAAACCGGAGAGCTCGTCCGGCATGATGCGCCGCTCGATCACTTCGATGCCGCGCTTCTTGGCGAGCGCGATCACCGTCTGCCGGGTAATGCCGTCGAGGAAGCAGTCGGCGATCGGCGTGTGGATCTTGCCGTCCTCGATGAAGAAGATGTTGGCGCCGGTGCACTCGGCGACGCGGCCCTGCCAGTCGAGCATCATCGCGTCGGCATAGCCGCGGCGCTCGGCGCGATGCTTGGAGATGGTGCAGATCATGTAGAGCCCGGCGGCCTTGGCGAGCGATGGCGCGGTCTTGGGATCGGGGCGCCGATATTCGGCGAGGTCGAGGCGGATGCCCTTGAGCCGCTGCTCCGGGTCGAAATAGCTCGGCCACTCCCACGAAGCGATGGCCAGGTGGATGGTGTTCGACTGCCCCGAGACGCCCATCATCTCTGAGCCGCGCCAGGCGACCGGGCGGACATAAGCTTCGTTACGGCCGTTCTTGTCGACCACCATCTGCTTGGCGGCGATGATTTCGGCGACTGAGTAGGGGATCTCGAAGTCGAGCACGTTGGCGGAGCGCTTCAGGCGCTCGGCGTGCTCCTTGTTCTTGAAGATCTTGCCGCCATAAGCGCGTTCGCCCTCGAACACGCAGCTACCGTAGTGCAGCCCATGGGTCAGAACGTGGACGTTCGCGTCTTTCCACGGCACCAGCTTGCCGTCGTACCAGATGGACCCTTCGAGGCGGTCGTAGGACTGCGCAGCCATGGAATCTCTCCTTCACTCGTACGTTCGTCGTAACGTCGTGTTCCGGCCGTCCGATCCTTCTGCGGGACGGGACCGGCGGTGGGTGTTTCCGCCGCTGTGATGGCGCATTTTCCGCGCCAACTCCAACACTTTGCGTCGTCCGGCAAGTCCCGGTATGACAGGACCAGAGCGCTGGAGCGCCGTCTGATAACCAGCTCCGTATCCGGCAACCGGACCTTTCGGTACGATCCTTTCGTCGGTAACGGTGTTTTTATAACATAAAACCAAAATATGTCAACATGGCTGACATAAATTGGCGTCCCAAGCTGCTGGCTCCTGCCGGTGACGGCCCCGCACGCGCGGGAACGGCGGGGGAGCCCATCTGGGACATCATCGAACTGCTGTTCTTCGCTTACCGCGACTTCGTCGGCGATCCCGACGAGGTGCTGTCGAAGCTCGGCTTCGGACGTGCACATCACCGCGTACTGCATTTCGTCAATCGCAACCCTGGGATGAAGGTCGCCGACCTGCTCGATATTCTGAACATCACCAAGCAGTCGCTCGGGCGCGTGCTCAAGCAACTCGTCGATGAAGGCTACGTGATACAGAAGGAAGGCGCCCAGGACCGCCGCCAGCGGCTCCTCTACGTGGCGCCGAAGGGCGAGGCGCTCGCGCTCAAGCTCGCGCAGCTCCAGACCGAGCGCATCACGCGCGCTTTCAACGAGATCGGGGCGGGCGCGCACGAGGCCGCGCGCCGCTTCCTGACGGCCATGATCGACGGCGACAACCGCGAGGGTGTGCTGCGCCTGATTGCGCGCGCCGAGCGCGCCAAGACCAACCGATGATGGCGAACCGATGATCGCCGTCGCAATGCTCTCCGACGACGCCCCGCATTTGCTGGTGGTCGACGACGACCGCCGCATCCGCGATCTGTTGTCGCGCTTTCTCGCCAGCGAGGGCTACCGGGTCTCCACGGCAGACACGGCCGCCGACGCCCGCGTCAAGCTGAAGAGTCTCAGCTTCGATCTGCTCGTGCTCGACGTGATGATGCCGGGCGAAAACGGCTTCGATTTCGCCAAGTCACTGCGCACGGAATCGACCGTGCCGATCCTGATGCTGACGGCACGCGACGCCGCCGAGAGCCGCATCAAAGGCCTCGAAATGGGAGCCGACGACTACCTCTCGAAGCCCTTCGAGCCGCGCGAATTGTCGCTGCGCATCGCCAATATTCTCAAGCGCGCTTACCCTGCTACG
>DATCFB010000130.1:0-9453 GCA_036509755.1 Pseudolabrys sp.
ATGCGTATGGCGCAGAAGCGCACCGCCCAAGACACTTGGCGCCACATCGGTGATCTCATCGCAACCATTCAGCCGAACGAATGCAGCAACTATTTCGAAAACGCCGGATATGCTTCCGTCAAAAAGTGAAAGGCGCTAGCGGGGACGGTCACCTATGCCTCATCCGCTTGGCGACAGGAGACGGTAGATGGCCCGCCGCATCGGAATGCTGATCTTCCCGCGGTTGACGCAACTCGACCTGACCGGGCCCTACGAGGTGCTGGCGAGGCTGCCCGACACCAAAGTCGATTTGGTGGCGCGGACGCTCGACCCCGTCACCACCGACCGCGGCATGCAGATCGTGCCGACCGTCACCTATGACACCTGTCCGCCGCTCGACATCGTCGTGGTCCCCGGCGGCCCCGGCCAGCAGGACCTGATGGAGGACGAGGCGGCGCTGTCGTTTCTGCGGCGGCAGGCGGCAGGCGCGGAATACGTTACCTCGGTGTGCACGGGCTCGCTGGTACTTGCCGCCGCTGGACTCCTGAAGGGCAAGCGCGCCACCAGCCATTGGGCGGCGGTCGAGCATCTTGCGCTCATGGGCGCCGTCCCCGTGCGCGAGCAGGTGGTGGTCGACGGTAATATCGTCACCGGTGCGGGCGTTACCTCCGGCATCGATTTCGCGCTCAGGCTCGCTGCCATCCTGGCCGGTGAGCAGGTGGCGCGCGAAATCCAGCTTCAGATCGAATACGAGCCGGAGCCACCTTTCGATTCCGGTTCACCGGAACGGGCGTCGCCTGAAACGCTCGCTACGGTTAAGGCGCGCCTCGCCAGGCTCAACGAAGAGCGGCGTACCGTCGCCGCGCGCGTCGGCAAGAAACTAGAGTTATAAACGGTGACGATACCGAGCAGCCTCGATCACTGCGTCATTCACGTCAGCGAATGGCAGCGCTCGAACAAGTTTTACGTCGAGGTGATGGGCGCCGATCTCGTCACGAGGCCCGCTGGTTTTGCATACCGTTTCGGCGACAGACAGCTCAACGTGCATGGTCCGGGCGTGCAGCCGGCCGAGGTCGCGCGGCTGCCGGTGCAGCCCGGCAACAGCGATTTGTGTTTCGAATGGCACGGGCCGATCGAGAACGCGATTGCGCATCTCAAGGCGCACGGCGTCGCGGTCGAGCGCGGCCCGATGGAGCGCTTCGGCGCCAAGGGCCCGGGTATGTCGGTCTATTTCCGCGATCCGGACGGGTCGCTGATGGAATTCATGTCGTACGCAGGCCGGGTGCGGTAAAAAGGGGGCCGCGTCTACAACTTTCTGTAGGTAAAGAGGAAGACCGGCCATGGTGAAACTGACTCTGCTGTATGGCCAGCCGAAGAGTCCTGAGGCGTTCGAGAAATATTACGCAGAGACGCACATGCCGCTTGCATCGAAGATGCAGGGCGTGCGCCGCGTCGAACTCTCGAAGGTGACCGGGACGGTCGACGGCAGCGCGCCGGCTTTCTACCGTATCGCAGACCTCTATTTCGACGACCTCGAGCACATGAACCGGGTGATGTCGATGCCGGAAGGAAAGGCCGCTGTCGCCGATCTTCCCAATTTCGCCACCGGCGGCGTCACGACGCTCGTCTCGACCGTGTCGTGAAGCAGCAAGGGAGAACGACAATGGAAGCGCCGGGCCAGCACAATCCGAATGTCCTGCCCTCGAACATCCCGGCGCCGCAGGACGACGGCGCCGCGCGCCATCTCGAAGGCATGCGGTTGCCCGACGTCGCGCTCGCCGCGACCGACGGGTTGCAGGTCAACCTGTCGAAGCTCACCGGCCGCACCGTGCTTTACATCTATCCGCGCACGGGCCGCCCGGGCGTCGATCTGCCGACCGGCTGGGACGCCATCCCGGGTGCGCGCGGCTGCACGCCGCAGTCCTGCGGCTTCCGCGATCACCATGCCGAACTGAGGACGCTCGGCGTCGCGCATCTTTACGGTCTGTCGACGCAGGACACCGCCTACCAGCAGGAGGCGACGAGCCGCCTGCATTTGCCATTTGCGCTGCTTTCCGATGAGAAGTTTGCCTTCGCCGAGGCGATGCGGCTACCGACCTTCACCGTGGATGGCATGAGGCTCATCAAGCGCATGGCCTGGGTGACCGACAACGGCATCATCACGCACGTGTTCTATCCGGTGTTTCCGCCGGACAAGAACGCGGACGTGGTGGTGGCGTGGATTAGGGATCACGCCGCGTAATAGCGTCGGCAAGCGCGCGCCTGCCGCTCACGACTTCAAAAACGCGCGTACATCCTTGAACACGGCGTGGAACATCTCCGGCGTCAGCACGCGGGTGTTGGTGTTGTAGCGCGAGCAGTGATAGCTCGAAAACAGCGTGAGTGTGCCGATCGCGTGGCGGCAGCCGTGGCTGAACGGATGTGCCGACTTCTTCGCCGTCAGCGCGGTCAGCACACTGTCATGGGCGATGCGGCCGAGTGCGACGACGGCGCGCAGTCTTGTCATTTCGGCGAGGGTTTCCTTCAGATAATCGCGGCAGGTGTTGATCTCGACCGGCAGCGGCTTGTTCTCCGGCGGCACGCAGCGCACCGCGTTGCTGATGCGGCAGTCGATCAGTTCGAGACCGTCGTCCGGACGCGCCTTGAATTCGCCGCGCGTAAATCCGTATTTGCCGAGCGTCTCGTAGAGCAGCACGCCGGCATAGTCGCCGGTGAAGGGGCGGCCGGTGCGGTTGGCTCCTTGTACGCCCGGCGCCAGTCCCACGATCAGCACGCGCGCATCGACGGGCCCGAAGGAGGGCACCGGCGCGTTGAACCACTCGGGTTCTTTCTTGCGCCATTCCTTGCGGAAGGCGACAAGGCGCGGACAGCGCGGGCAGTCGCGCCCCGGCTTGCTGGCGGCGGCGGGCATCGGCGGGCCGCTATTTATTCAAAGGACTCGTCGTCGTCATCGTCGGCCGCCGCACCGGCGGCGGCCCGCTGCGGCGTCGCCGGGCGCTGGAGGAATTGCGGCGTGTGGCCGGGCTCGCGCTCCTCACGCGGACCGCGCGGCTCCCGCGGCGGACGCTCGGACGGATCGCGCCCGATCTTCGACTGCAAGGTGACGATGTCGACGAAAATGTCGGCCTGCCGGCGCAACTCGTCGGCGACCATCGGCGGCTGCGTCGAGATCGTGGAGATGACGGTCACGCGCACGCCCTTGCGCTGCACGGCCTCGACCAGCGAGCGGAAATCGCCGTCGCCGGAGAACAGCACCATGTGGTCAATGGTGTGCGCGATCTCCATGGCGTCGACCGCGAGCTCGATGTCCATGTTGCCCTTCACCTTGCGGCGGCCGGTCTGGTCGACGAATTCCTTGGTCGCCTTGGTGACCACCGAATAGCCGTTATAGTCGAGCCAGTCGATCAGCGGACGGATCGAGGAATACTCCTGATCCTCGATCACCGCGGTGTAGTAGAGCGCGCGCAACAAATAGCCGCGCGACTGGAACTCACGCAGCAGCTTCTTGTAATCGATGTCGAAGCCGAGCGACTTGGCGGTGGCGTAAAGGTTGGCGCCGTCAATGAACAAAGCGATTTTTTCGCCGGGAACGGTCATGGACTTTGTCTCTCGAAATGGCGCGGTGAAAGCCGTCGCGCGGCGCGCCCGATAAAAGCTAGCCCGCGCGGCGGGGAAGGACGCGACTGGCGCGCCTTCGTGCACTCGAAACGGTTAATCGGCACCCCTGGGATCAAACGAGTCCGGTATCTGTGCAATTAACGCCGCGGCCGCGGAAATCCGGCGCGGAGTCTCATATGCCGGTCAGGTAACAGACGGTTGCGGCCAAACCAAGACAAAAAGCTTGAAATTCCGGCCGGTAGGGGATAGCTACCGGTTGATTTCCAGGACATCAGTTCCAGCGCAAGGAGTGACCGCCGATGGCCCGCGTCACCGTCGAAGACTGCATCGACAAGGTTGAGAACCGCTTCGACCTCGTTCTTCTCGCTAGCCATCGGGCGCGCATGATCTCGTCGGGTTCGCAGATTACGGTTGATCGCGACAACGACAAGAACCCGGTCGTTTCGTTGCGCGAGATCGCCGAGACCACCGTGTCGCCGGGCGACCTGAAGGAAGACTTGATCCATTCACTTCAGAAATATGTCGAAGTTGACGAGCCGGAGCCGGAGGTGCCGCTGATCGGCGCGGGCTCTGGGGCCGGGATCGATTCCGACGATACCGAGGTCACTGCCGACCGCATGACCGAAGAAGAATTACTCAAGGGCCTCGAAGGCCTGGCGCCCCCGGAAGAGGTCCCGGAGGACGACGGCGAGTAAGCTGGAAGGCATAAATTTCGTATAACGGCCCGGCCAAACGCCGGGCCGTCGTCTTTTTGTCAACCATTCGGCAAAGGGTTGCGATCACACAGGAAAGCCGTGATATCTAAGAAAAGGCTGGCCGCCATGCGATTTCGATCCCGGACCCGCGGCCGTCAGACAAGTTGATGGCACGACCGCGCACCGATCTTCCGCGCATGCCGAAGCAGGCGCCCGCCCGGTCGCCGCTGGCCGCCGCAGCCGCCGTTGCGCAAGTGCCTGAAAAGCCTATGGAAGTCCGCCGCGCGCCGATCATGCGCCAGGTCGACCTGGTCGAGCGGGTGCGGGCTTACAATCCGCACACCAACGAGGCGCTGCTCAACCGCGCATATGTCTACGCCATGAAGGCGCACGGCGATCAGCGCCGCGCCTCGGGCGATCCGTACTTCTCGCACCCGATCGAGGTCGCGGCGATCCTGACCGACCTCAAGCTCGACGACGCGACGATCGCCGCCGCGCTCCTGCACGACACCATCGAGGATACGGCGGCGACGCGTGCAGAGATCGACACCCTGTTCGGCGCCAGCATCGGCCGGCTGGTCGAGGGCCTGACCAAGCTCAAGAAGCTCGACCTCGTCACTAAGGAGGCGAAGCAGGCGGAGAACTTGCGCAAGCTCCTGCTCGCCATCGCCGACGACGTACGCGTGCTGCTGATCAAGCTGGCCGACCGACTGCACAATATGCGCACGTTGCATTGGATGCCCGAGGCATCGCGCAGGCGCGTCGCCGAGGAGACGCTTGAAATTTATGCGCCGCTCGCCGGCCGCATGGGCATGCACGAGCTGCGCGAGGAACTCGAGGACCTGGCGTTCCGCGAAATCTATCCGGAGGCTTACGCGGTTGTCTCCTCGCGCCTCAACGCGCTCGCGGATCGCAGCCGTTTCCTCATCGGTGAGATCGAATCCCAGCTTGTCAAGAAGCTCGCCGAGCGCGGCATCACCGCGACGGTGAAAGGGCGGCGCAAGCGCGCCTATTCGATTTGGCGCAAGATGGAACGAAAGTCGGTCGGTTTCGAGCAGTTGTCCGACATCTTCGGCTTTCGCGTCCTGCTCAAGACGCTCGGCGATTGCTATCAGGCGCTCGGCATCGTGCACTCGTCGTGGCCGATGGTGCCGGGCCGCTTCAAGGACTACATCTCGACGCCCAAGGCCAACGACTATCGATCGATCCACACCACCGTCATTGGCCCGGGCAAGCAGCGCGTCGAGTTGCAGCTCCGCACGGTGGAGATGCACGAGATCGCCGAATACGGCATCGCGGCGCACGCCCTCTATAAGGACGGCGCCGGCTCGCCGACCGAGCTCCTGTCGCGCGAGTCGACCGCCTATGCGTGGCTGCGGCGCACGATCGAGCTTTTGGCCGAAGGCTCGAACCCGGAAGAATTCCTTGAGCACACCAAGCTTGAGCTGTTCCACGACCAGGTGTTCTGCTTCTCGCCGAAGGGCAAACTGATCGCGCTGCCGCGCAAGGCGACACCGATCGACTTTGCCTATGCGGTGCATACCGACGTCGGTAACACCGCCGTCGGTGCTAAAGTCAACGGCAAGATCGCGCCGCTTACCAGCGAGCTTACCAACGGCGACGAGGTCGAAATCATCACTTCGAAGGCGCAAGCCGCGCCGCCGGCGGCGTGGGAATCGATCGTGCGCACGGGCAAGGCGCGCGCCGCGGTCCGCCGCGCGACGCGCGCTGCGGTGCGTGTGCAGTACACCGGGCTCGGTCGCCGCATCGTCGAGCGTCTGTTCCAGCGCGCCAAGATCGCATATTCCGATGAGAAGCTAATCGGTGCGCTATCACGGCTCGCCCGTTCGTCCATCGAGGAGGTCATGGCCGCCGTCGGTCGCAGCGAATTGAAGGCGTCCGACGTCGCCCGCGCCATGTATCCTGACTACAAGGAGGAGCGGGCGGCCGCGCTGGCGCTGAGGCCGAAGAGGGTCGAGAGCGGCTGGTTCGGCTTGAAGCGGTTGAAGTCGGTGAAGGCTAGGGTACCCGACACGCCGGAAGCCGCGATTCCGATCCGCGGCACCAACACGGACCTGCCGGTGCGCTTCGCGCCGAACGGTGGCGCCGTGCCGGGCGATCGTATCGTCGGCATCCTTAATCCGGGCGAGGGCATCACCATCTATCCGATTCAGTCGCCGGCGCTCAGTGAGTTCGAGGACCATCCCGATCGCTGGATTGACCTGCGCTGGGACGAGGACGAGCGTACGCCACGACGCTTCCCCGTGCGCATCTCGGTGCAGTCGGTCAACGAGCCCGGCTCGCTCGCCCAGATCGCGCAGGTGATCGCAGAGAACGACGGCAATATCGATAACATCCACATGGCGCGCCGCGCGCCGGACTTCACCGACGTCACCATCGATCTTGAGGTTTACGACCTCAAGCACCTCACGGCCATTCTGGCGCAGCTCCGAGCGAAGCCGATGGTCGGCAAGGCGGAACGTGTCAATGGCTGAGCTTCCTCCGCTGCGTCTCGGCGTCAACGTCGACCACGTCGCCACCATCCGCAATGCGCGCGGCGGTCGCCACCCGGACCCGGTGCGCGTGGCCAAGCTTGCCATTGCCGCGGGCGCCGATGGCATCACCGCGCATTTGCGCGAGGACCGTCGCCACATCCGCGACGACGACATGGCGCGGCTCAAGGCCGAGATCGGCAAGCCCTTGAATTTCGAGATGGCGGCGACCGACGAGATGGTGGCCGCTGCGCTCGCCATCCGTCCGCACGCCGTCTGCATCGTGCCGGAGAAACGCACCGAGCGCACCACCGAAGGCGGGCTCGACGCACGCCGCCAGCAGGCGCAGCTTGCGCCCGCCGTGCATGATCTGAAGCATGCGGGGATCCGCGTGTCGCTGTTCATCGCGCCGCATCCGGCGCAGATCGAGGCGGCGGCAGCGCTCGGCGCGCCGGTGATCGAGATGCACACCGGCGCCTGGTGCGACGCGCTCATCGAGAACCGCAAGGCCGAGGCGGAGGCCGAATGGCAGTTACTGCGCGCCGGCGCGCTGCTGGCGCAGAGTCTTGGTCTCGAAGTGCACGCCGGCCACGGCCTCGACTACGCGAGCGCGGAAACCATCTCGGCGTTGCCGCAGGTGATGGAATTGAACATCGGCCATTTCCTAGTCGGCGAAGCCGTGTTCGACGGACTTGATTTCGTCATCGGCGCGATGCGCGCGGCGATGGAACGTGGCCGCGCCAGGGCCAAAGCATGATCATCGGCCTCGGCTCCGACCTTTGCGACGCGCGCCGCATCGAGAAGGTGCTCGCGCGGCACGGCGAGCGTTTCCTGGATCGCATCTTCACGCCGACGGAGCGCGCTAAGGCCGAGCGCCGCGCCAACCGCATCGAAACCTACGCGAAGCGTTTTGCCGCGAAGGAGGCTTGCGCCAAGGCGCTCGGAACCGGCTTCCGCAAAGGCGTGTTTTGGCGCGACATGGGCGTGGTCAATCTGCCGTCTGGCCGGCCGACCATGAAACTGACAGGTGGGGCCCTCGAGCGATTGAAGGCGATCACGCCGCCCGGCCACGAGGCCGTCATCGACGTCTCTCTGACCGACGAGGGACCGGCCGCGCAGGCGATCGTCATCATCCAGGCGTTGCTACTTGGCGTCGCTATCCGGTGACGCTAAGAACCTCAATTCTTGCAAGCTCTTACGCGCTGCCGACGGCAATCTTTATTGCGCCGGTTCGGACCAGCCGCTACAAGGTCCGGGGCGCAGGGGCAGGGCGGACAAGAGGCACATGAGCGTGACATCCGGAACTAAGCGGAAGGAAGGCGGTATCGGCGAAACCGCCCGCGTCGTCTTCCACGCGCTAATCATTGCCCTCGTCATCCGCACCTTCCTGTTCCAGCCGTTCAACATCCCCTCCGGCTCGATGAAGGCGACATTGCTCGTTGGCGACTACCTGTTCGTCTCCAAATATAGCTACGGCTACAGCAAATACTCGCTGCCACTGTCGCCGCCGCTGTTCTCCGGTCGCATTCCCGGCGGCATGACGCCCGAGCGCGGCGACGTCATCGTCTTCCGCCTGCCGAAGGATCCATCGATCGATTACATCAAACGCCTGATCGGTCTGCCGGGCGACAAAATTCAGGTGATTGACGGTCAGGTCTTCATTAACGGCACCGCCGTCAAACGCGAGCGCGCTCCCGATTTCGTCGAGACGGAGGAAGGCACGCGCGAGGCCCCGGTCAAGCGCTGGAAAGAAACGCTGCCGAACGGCAAAGTGTTTTACACGCTCGACCTCGTCGAAAACGGCTTTGCCGACAACACGCAGGTCTACACCGTTCCGCCCGGCGAATATTTTATGATGGGCGACAATCGGGACAATTCCACCGACAGCCGGTTTAGCCAGGTCGGGTTCGTGCCATTCGAGAACATTGTAGGCAAGGCGCAGTTGATCTTCTTCTCTGTCTATGACGGTGAGCGCGCCTGGGAATTCTGGCGCTGGCCATTCTCGGTGCGCTGGAACCGGCTGTTTACGATCGTCAGATGAGCCGCGGAAGGGCCAAGGACCGCACCGCCCTCGAAGAACGTGTCGGCTATCACTTCGCCGACAAGATGTTGCTCGAGCGGGCGCTGACGCACGTCTCGGCCGCATCTGGCGGTGCTCGCGTCAATAGCTATCAGCGGCTCGAATTCCTCGGCGACCACGTCCTCGGCCTCGTCATTTCCGACATGCTCTATCGCGCCTTTCCGCGCGCCAACGAAGGCGAACTGTCGCGACGGCTCGCCGACCTCGTGCGCAAGGACACCTGCGCTGACGTCGCGCGGGCGATCGACGTCGGCCCGGCGCTCAGCCTCGGCAGTTCGGAATCGCACGCGGGCGGCCGTCTGCGCGCCACCATCCTCGCCGATGCGTGCGAGGCGCTGGTCGGCGCCGTCTACCTCGACGGCGGCTATCCGGCGGCGGAAGGATTCATCGAGCGCTTCTGGAAGGAGCGCATGTTGAAGCCGCCGCGCCCGTTGCGCGACCCCAAGACCATGTTGCAGGAATGGGCGCAGGCGCGCGGCCTGCCGACGCCAGCCTATCGCGAGCTCGCGCGCACCGGGCCGCACCACAATCCGAAATTCCGCGTCGTTGTGGAATTGCCAGACCAGCCGGCTGCCGAAGGGCTCGGCGC
>DATCFB010000131.1:0-3163 GCA_036509755.1 Pseudolabrys sp.
CCATAGCGACACTGAACGCGAGCGATAAAGTCGGTCTTGACCCGGCCGACTACCGCGTCGATACGCCAAACCTCGACGGCCTCGACGACGCCGCACGGCAAGGCGCGCTCCTGCGCTTCGACGTGACGCTGTCGGCCAAAACGCTCAGCTATGTGCTCGACGCGACGCGCGGGCGAATCGATCCCGACCGCATTTCCGGCTATCATGACCTGCCGCGGAAAAACGTCGATCTTGCCGCCGCCATGACCGCCATGGCCCAGCAGGACGACGTCGCACAATGGATGCAGGCGCAAAATCCGGACAACGCCCAGTTCGGCGCACTCGTCGCCGAGCTCTCGCATCTGCGCGCTTCTGCGACGAAACAAACCGTCCAGCTACCTGACGACATCCGCATCATGCCCGGTGAGACCAACCCGCGCCTTGGCGACGTGCTCGCCGCTATCGGCCAGGATGAGCCTGCGCTCAAGCAGAAATATTCCGACGTATTCGGCCAGGCTCGGGGCAAGTACGATCAGGCGGCGGTTGCAGCCGTGAAGGCGTTTCAGCGCGACAAGGGTCTCACTGCCGACGGCGCCATCGGACGGAATACGATTCGCGCGCTGATGCGCCGCGGGAATGCCGCCGGCAAAATTGAAAAAGTGGAGGCCGCTCTCGAACGCTTGCGCTGGCTGCCGCGCGATTTCGGTAAGCGCTACGTTTTTCTCAACCAGCCGGCCTTCGAGGTCACGTATGTCAACGGGACCGACAAGCCGCTGAGCATGCGCGCGGTCGTCGGCAGGCCTGACGCTCAGACCTATTTCTTCGTCGATCATATCAAGGACGTGCAATTCAACCCGTACTGGAACGTGCCACGCTCGATCGTGATCAATGAGATGCTGCCGAAGCTCTACCGCGACGGCTCTTATCTCGACGATCATGGCTATGAAGTGCTGAACACGCGCGGCCGCCAGATCGCCTCAAATTCGGTGAACTGGGCCGGGTTCGCCAAAAACACCGTGGGCGTCGAGGTGCGGCAGCCGCCGGGACGGCGCAATGCGCTTGGCCTGCTGAAGATCGAATTCCCGAACAAGCACGCCATCTACATGCATGATACGCCGGAGAAGGCGTTCTTCGCCCGCGACATGCGCGCCTTGAGCCACGGTTGCGTCCGCATTCAGCATCCGAAGGCGATGGCGGCGGCGCTGCTCGGCAAGAGCGTCGACTATGTCGGGAAGCAGATCGGGCGCGGCGAAAATGCCACCGAGCGCGTCGGCGGCGACATCCCGGTGTATCTCGCCTACTTCACGGCCTGGCCCGACCAGAACGGCGCCGTGCGCTATTATGCCGACGTCTATGACCGCGACGCGCACTTGAAGACCGCACTCGAAAAGACCGAGGCGACGCGCAAGGGCAGCTAGTCCTTCAGCCGAGCGACCGCAAGACGGTACAGAAACCACTTTATCTGTACGGCCTGCGGATCGATGCCGGCCGCGGCGATGACCGGGCGCCAGTCTTGAGCGGAGAGGGCGCGCGTCACCGAGGTTTGGCCGTCCTTGACGACCAGTGGGTGGATGCGCAGGAGCCGGCCGATTAGGCCGATCGCGTGATACGAAAACGGATGACGTTCGAGATCCGCGATCATCCAGCCGCGCTGCGCCGTTTTTTCCATCCAGCGAAGGAACGCCGGCATGTGCTCACCGTCGAGGTGATGCGCGACCAGGCTGCTGACGATGAGGTCGATGCGCACGGCCGGTTTGAGGTTGAACACGTCGGCGACCAGATACTCGATGTCGTCGCTGGCCGGGGTCGCGTCCCGCGCAATTGCGACGGTGTCCCGCTCGATGTCCACACCGATCAGCCGCATCGCAATCCCACGGCGGTTCGCCCAGCGGCGGATCGCACGCAAGAGATCGCCATAGCCGCAACCAACGTCGATGAGCGTCAATGGCTCGCGCCCGCCACGTCTTGCTTTGGCAAGCCACGTCAACACCGGTCGGTGTCCGAGCATGACGCCGTTGAACCAGGCGAGGCTTTCGAGATATGCGGCACGCTCCTCGCGCGTCGGCGACGCCGTGTCGAGCCATTCGAGCGCGCGGCTGCGGCGGCGAAAATCCGGCAATTCACGCGCTCCGGAAGGCCATGATCTCCGCCGAGAGGCCGGGCCCGAACGACATGGCACAGCCCTTGGTGCCGCGCGCGCCGCTGCGCATCATTTCGTCGAGCACGAACATCACGGTCGCCGATGACATGTTGCCGTACTGGCGCAGAACATCGCGGGAGTTGGCGAGCGCTTCAGTATCGAGATCGAGGGCGCGCTCGACCGCATCGAGCACGGTGCGGCCGCCGGGATGCACGGCCCACAGGTCGATGGCGCTGGCGGCTGTGCCACCGACGATGTCATTGGCATGCGCATGCAGTCCGTCCTGGATGGCACTCGGCACCCGGCCGGACAGCACCATATCGAAACCGAAGCCGCGAATGTTCCAGGTGATGAGGTCGCGCGTATCGGGCATCAATAGGGTGCGGAAGCCATCGAGCGCAATTCCGTCCTGGTCGGCGGAGACGAGCGCGGCGGCGCAGCCATCGCCGAAAATGAGAAAAGACAGGATCTGCTCGAGATCCTTCGTGTCCTGGAGATGCAGCGTGCACAGTTCGATGCACAGCACGAGAACGCGCGCCTGCGGCTCGGATCGCACGATATGGCGCGCAAGCCTGAGCGCATTGATCGCCGCGTAGCAGCCCATGAAGCCGATCATGGTCCGCTCGACGTCCGGCGGCAGCCCGCATTGTTCAATGACGTCGTGGTCGAGTCCGGGCGCGGAAAAGCCGGTGCAGCAGGTGGTCAGGATATGCGTGATACCCCGGCGCTCGCGAGGGTCGAGGAGCCGGTCGACGGCCTTGCAGGCGAGCGTCGGCGCATGCCTCTCGAAGGCGCGCATGCGCTCGGCGGTATCGGGGAAACCGCCAGGCGCGTAGAAGCCTCCGGCCGACAGGTTTTCGGCTTCAAGGCAGGAATAGCGGTGTTCAATGCCGGAACGCTCGGCCATCCGCTCGAACAGGCGTGCATTGCGCCGCTCGCCCGCGAGGACGGTGCGGGCGTGGCGCTCGAAGAAGGCATGCACGTCGTGCCGCGGCACTGCGGTGGCGATGCGGTTGAGATAGGCGGCAGTCAAAAACTGTGAAC
>DATCFB010000132.1:0-16913 GCA_036509755.1 Pseudolabrys sp.
CCTTCCGGGCAGCGCACCAGCGCGATTGCGCGCCCGACGAGATGCGGCGCGATCCAATCCCACACCTTCACGTAATATTCGGCGAGATCGCGCTTGGTGACACCGGCGTCGGTCCAATAGACGCGGTCGGGATGCGACAGAACGATGCCGCCGACCTCATTGTCAGATTTCGCCTTGGTGCTGGTTCGTTTCGTCTTTGCGACTGCGCTGCTGCTCCTTTTCCCCTTTGCAAGTGGGGCGCTGCGCTTGACCGCGGTTTTCGCCGCCGCCGCCACGCTCTGGTTCGTTTCGCGCACGACGTCCTTCGCCGGCTTGTCCTCGCGCATACCCTGAAACGAGGCATGGCGAATGCGGTCGCCATGCGTCCAGCCGTGGAAGTTGGCTTCCGCGACGAGCTTCGGTTCGATCCAGACCGGACCGCGCGCGCCGCGCTCCTCCTTCGGCACAGGTTCGATCGGCGAAGTCTTTACCGCCATCGGCTTGAGCTTACGAAAGAGATCCCGCGCCAGTTTATGCGTGAAGCCGGTCCCGGTGCGGCCGGCGTAACGCAATTTGCCCTTCTCATGGATGCCGAGGACGAGGGCGCCGATGGCATGCGCATCGGCCGTCGATGGGACGAAACCAGCGATGACGAATTCCTGCCGGTCCGAGCATTTGGTCTTTAGCCAGTCGTGGCCGCGGCCGGAACGGTAAGGCGCGTCGACGCGCTTGGAGATGATGCCTTCGAGCCCGAGCTTGCACGCCTGCGCAAGCAATACGGGGCCGGACTGGTCGATCGAGCCGCAATAGCGCAGGGTGCCCCGCGCCAGCGTGCTCGCCAGAAGAGATTCAAGCGCTGCCTTGCGCTCGACGAGCGGCAGGGCGGTCGCATCGCGCCCGTCGAGATGCATGAGGTCGAAGGCGTAGAAGATCATGCGCTTGTCGTCGCCCTCGCTCAGCGCCTGTTGCAGCAGTGAGAAACTGGAGACGCCGTCCTCGCCCTCGACAATGACTTCGCCGTCGATCATCGCGGCCTTGGCCGGCAGCTTGGCGACAGCGGCGGCGACCGAGGGAAATTTGTGCGTCCAGTCGAGGCCGCGGCGTGTGAGCAGCTTCACTTTGCCGTTGTCGAGCCGGGCTTCGAGCCGGTAACCGTCGAATTTGATCTCGTGCAGCCAGGTGGCGGCGTCAGGCGCCTTGTCGGACAAGGTGGCGAGACAAGGCGGGACGAAGGAGGGCAGGGCCGCCTTCGGCGCTCCGGCGAGCTCCGCGTCGCTCGCTTTCGAGCGCTTGCGAATTGGTTTGATCGCCGCGGCGCGCGTTCGCGGTTTCTTCGCGGCCTTCTTCTTTTTAGATTTATTCCGGGCGGTAGCCTTCTTTGCAGATTTCTTTGCGCCCTTTTTCGAAACGCTCTTTTTCGCGGTCTTTTGCTTAGGCGAGGTCTTTGGTGCTTTCTTCAGCGCGGCGACGTTGGCTTTGACACTCTGATTGCTGTGCCAGACCTTCCTGGATTGCGCGATCTGGTCCATGGTCCGGCCGGTCGCAACCGACAAGGGCTCGTCTTCGAGAATGTCGGGCTCGCGCGCCGAGCGCTCGCCGTCGTCGTGCTGCTTGATGAGCAGCCAGTTGTTGCGCTTCTCGTTCGGGCGGCGGTGCATGCGTACGAGATGCCAGCCGCCCTCGAGCTTCTGTCCGTGCAGCGTGAACGAGAGATGGCCCTTGTCGAGGCCGCGGCGCGGGTCGCCTTCCGGCTCCCAGGTGCCACGGTCCCAGATCATGACCGTGCCGCCGCCATATTCGCCTTCCGGGATTGTGCCCTCGAATTTGTTGTATTCGATCGGGTGGTCCTCGACTTCGACGGCAAGACGCTTTTCGCCTGGCACAAGGCTTGGGCCGCGCGTTACCGCCCAGCTCTTCATCACGCCGTCGAGTTCGAGCCTGAGGTCGTAATGGAGGCGGGTGGCATCGTGCTTCTGGATCACGAAGGCGTCGCCCTTGCGCCGCCCAAGCTTGCCCTTCGGCTCGGCGGTGACGCCGAAATGCCGCTTGGCGTGATAGGTCTTGAGCCCCGCCATACGTCCGTTTCCACTACCTGGGGACAGTCCTAGACAACCGAACTCGGTGGCAAAAGAACGGGTTCCCTCACGGTAGCTACGATACGCGCGGTCCCTCGACGAGGGTCCCGGGAACTTTTCTTCGTCTCCTCACGTTCTCCCGGCAAATGTAATCCACCGAGAGGACCGAGCCATGTTGAGCTGGGCCATCACGTTTCTTGTTATTGCCTTGATTGCCGCGTTGCTTGGCTTCGGCGGCATCGCGGGCGTTGCCGTCGAAGCGGCGAAGATCGTCTTTTTCGTCGCAATCGTCCTGTTTGTTGTCTCCGCGCTCGTCGGCGTATTTCGCGGGCGCCGGACTGTACCGTAGCGTTCTGTAGCGTTTCGTGTTCAGCGGAGTAGGCCCCGTGCCGGATGACAGCCGGCGCGGGGCACTTCCGTTCATGGCTCCAAGCAGCGCCTGCGCTTGTCATGGAACTCTCAGGCATCGCGACGCTTATTGGATGGGTACGCGGCGAGCTTGGCTCCGCGCAGGTTCCAGTCATTGGAGTAGTTCTTTGGATCGCCGACAATTCATTGCCGGCTCCGCAGCGGTGCTGTCTGTGCTCGGGAACGGCGCCAGCCGCGCCGCCGATGACGACAACGGCCAGCCATTCGACGCGCAAGCCGTCCGCCGCATCGCGCAGCAACTCGCGGCACAGAAATACAAGACGCCGGACCAGAGCCTGCCGAGCGAGCTCACGAACATCGACTATGATGCCTATCGTAGTATTCGCTACCGGCCCGACAAGGCCGTGTGGCGCGGTGAGGGCCTGCCGTTCGAGGTGCAGTTCTTTCACCGCGGCTGGATCTTCAGGGATCGGGTCAAGATTTTTGTCGTTGATGGCGGCCGCGCCCGCGAAATCGTGTATTCGCGCGACCTGTTCTCCTTCGACAAGGTCAAGCCGCCGCCACCCGACGTCAATATCGGCTTCGCCGGATTCCGCTTGCATGCGCCGATGAACCGGCCGGACTATTACGACGAGGTCGGTGTCTTCCTCGGCGCAAGCTATTTCCGCGCCGTCGCCAAGGGCCAGAACTACGGAATGTCGTCGCGTGGCCTCTCGATCAAGACGGCCGATCCGAAAGGCGAGGAATTCCCGGCCTTTACCACCTATTGGATCGAAAAGCCGGCCAAGGGTACGAACTCCATCGTCGTGCATGCGTTGCTCGACAGTCCGAGCGCGGCAGCCGCCTTCCGCTTTACCATCCGGCCGGGCGACGAGACGATCTACGATACCGAGGTGGCGCTCTATCCGCGCGTCGACATCGCCGAATCCGGCATCGGTAGCGGCACCACGATGTTTCTCTTCGATACCAATGATCGCGTCGGCATCGACGACTTTCGACCCGCCGTGCACGATTCCGACGGTCTTGCCATGCGCAGCGGCCGCGACGAGGAGATCTGGCGTCCGCTGCACAATCCGCGCGAGCTACAGACCAGCTTCTTTGCGGACGTCAATCCGCGCGGCTTCGGCCTGATGCAGCGCGAGCGCGATTTCTTCGCCTATGACGACCTCGAATCGCATTTCGAAAAGCGTCCGTCGCTGTGGGTCGAGCCGATCGGCGACTGGGGCGAGGGCAACGTCATTCTCGTCGAGATCCCGACCAAAGAGGAGATCCATGACAACATCGTCTCCTTCTGGCGGCCGAAAGACACGCTGAAGGCCAAGGGCGAATACAACTTCACCTATCGATTACATTGGGGCCACGGACGACCGAATCCCGGCCGCCTCGCCGAGTTTGCTAAGTTGAGCATCGGGGCCGGGCGCGGCGGCACGCGGCTGTTTGTGCTCGAGGCCGTCGGACAGGCGCTCACTGCGGTTGAGCCCAAGGCCCTGCAAACGACCGTCACTGCGAGTAAAGGCACGATCAAGAATCTGGTGCTGCAGCCCAATCCCGAGACCGGCGGCATGCGCATCAGTTTCGATCTCGATACCAAGAACGAGAACCTGATCGAGCTGCGCGGACAATTGAAGGTGCAGGACAAGCCGATCTCGGAGACCTGGCTCTACCGATGGACGCGTTGAGCCGCCGCATCATTGACATCCCGCGCGGTGTCGAAGCGCTGCCGCCGGCGGCGCCGCTTGCCATGCCGGAACAGTCGCTTTGGGCGCGGCGCCGCCGTGTGTCCTCGCCCCGCACCGGGCCACGCAGCGTCCCGCTCAGGCGGCTTTTGGTGTTTGTCGCCTCGATCGCCATGACCGCGGTTGCGGCCTACGAGATGTACGAGGTGCTCAAGGTCGGCGGATTGACACTGCTCGAGACCGCCGTGCTCGTCCTGTTCGTGGCGCTGTTCGCTTGGATCGCGCTGTCATTCGTCTCGGCGCTGATCGGCTTCGCGGTCAGTGTCGCCGGGCCTGGCCGCTCGCTCGGCATCGATCCGGCCGCGCCGCTGCCCGATCTGACGAGCCGCACCGCGCTGTTGCTGCCGACTTACAATGAGGATCCGCACCGGGTGACGGCCCGGCTGCAGGCGATCTACGAATCCGTGCGCGAGACCGGGCGGCTGTCGCATTTCGATTTCTTCATTCTCAGCGACACCACGGATCCGGCCATCTGGCTCGCCGAGGAGGAGGCCTTCCTGCGCCTGCGCGCCGAAGCCTGCGCGCAAGGTCTTTATTACCGGCATCGGATCAAGAACGTCGCGCGCAAAGCCGGCAATATCGGCGAGTGGGTGACGCGGTTCGGTGGTGCCTACGCGCAGATGATCGTCCTCGACGCCGACAGTTTGATGGAAGGCGACACCGTCGTCCGCCTCGCCGCGGCAATGGAGCGTCATCCCAAGGTTGGCCTCATCCAGACGCTGCCGCAGCTTTTGAACGGCGGCACCTTGTTTGCGCGCCTGCAACAGTTTGCCGGCCGCGTTTACGGGCCCCTGATCGCGCGCGGCATCGCCTGGTGGCACGGTGCGGAAAGCAATTATTGGGGCCACAACGCGATCATCCGCATCCGGGCCTTCGCCGACCACGCCGGCCTGCCGTTGCTCAGGGGCGGCAAGCCGTTCGGCGGTCACATCCTCAGTCACGACTTCATCGAGGCGGCGCTGATGCGCCGCGCGGGCTGGGGCGTGCACATGGTGCCGCAGCTCGGCGGGTCCTATGAGGAGTGTCCGCCGACGCTGACCGATTATGCGATCCGCGATCGGCGCTGGTGCCAGGGCAACTTGCAGCACGCCGCGGTGGTGCCGGCGCGCGGCCTGCACTGGGTCTCGCGGCTGCATTTGTTGCAGGGCATCGGCTCCTACATCACCGCGCCGATGTGGCTGCTGTTTCTCCTGATCGGCATCCTGATCTCGCTGCAGTCGGAATTCATTCCGCCGGATTACTTCCCGCGCGGCGCGACCTTGTTTCCGCAGTGGCCGATGCAGGATCCGGTGCGCGCGGCCTACGTGTTCGGCGGCACGATGGCGCTTTTGGTGCTGCCTAAGCTGTTCGGCTGGCTCACGATGCTGGTGCGCGGACGCGAGCGACGCGGCATGGGCGGCATGCTGCGCGGCTTCGTCAGCGTCGTCATCGAAATCTTCATCTCGGCGCTGATCGCACCGGTGATGATGCTGATGCAGTCGCGCTCTGTGATGGAGATCCTGCTCGGCCGCGATGCCGGCTGGTCGGCGCAGCGCCGCGGCGACGGCGCCCTCGCGCGCGGCGAGTTAGTGCGCGGCTATGGGTTTCCCACCATGCTGGGGGCGGCCCTCGGCGCCAGCGCCTATGCGGTGTCGGCTCCGCTCTTGTTGTGGATGTCGCCGGTCATTGCCGGCCTGCTGCTGGCCATTCCGATCGCGGCGCTGACGGCGCGTGCATCGGTCGGCCGCGCTCTGCGGGCTGCGGGACTCTTGCTGACGCCGGAAGAGCGTGAGCCGCCGCCCATCCTGCAACGCGCGAATGCGCTTGCCGCCGTGGAGACGTTAGCGACCGGCCGCCATCCGCTGATGCGCCTCGCCGAAGACCGCGTATTGGGCGCCGCTCATGAGACCATGCTTGACGACGTGCCGGCGCGCCGGAAAGGCGACATCGATGTGAATCTCGCGGTGGCGCTGGTCCGGATCGCCGATGCCGACGACCGCGCCGAGGCGGTCGCCTCGTTATCGTCGCGCGAAGTCTTCGCGGTCATGACGAGCCGGGAAGCATTGCGACGCTTGATGGAAAAGCCGGTGTGAGTGACGAGCCGACCGAAGGCTGCGGCGCTACATATTACCTACTACATGCGTCACGGATCCACGGGGCGACGCGACGGCGGAACTAAGAACCAGCTTGGGAGTTCCTTGTGCGGACGCGGGGATTCACCCGCGCAACGCGCCGACGAACTGGCCGCTGAGCGTGGATTATGAAGCGATGACTCGAATACTATTATCAAGGCCCTGGAGCGAAGACGACATCAGCGCCTTGAGGAAGCTCTGGGGCGAGGGCATTCCGGTTCGCAAGCTCGCTCTCCGGTTTCGCCGCTCGCAGTCGGCAATCCGCGGCAAAGCCGTCCAACTCGGCCTTAAGCGCCCTGTCCAGCCGCTGCGATTACCCGCCGAGGGCGAATTGCACGTCCATTGAGGGTGCCTTCGGAAGGCCAACGCGGAGCCCTATGTCACGTTCCCGACAACCGATCGGGAATACAGGGTCTTTTGTGAGCCGCGGTCAGGTAACCAGCTAGCTATCTGCACCGTAGCCTTGCACCTCGGTCCGCAGCCTTGCACCTCAGTGGTGCGTGAGACGCACCAGGAGCTTGCCGGTGTTATCGCCCCGATAGAGCGCAGCGATGGCGCCGGGACACGACTCGATGCCATCGAGGATATCCTCGCGATAGGCGAGCGCGCCCGCCCGGATCCAGGTGGCCAGGCGGACGATCGCCTCCTCGTAGCGGTGGGCGTAGTCGAAGATCAAAAGCCCTGACATGGTCGCGCGCTTCACGAGAATGTTGCGCTCGACGCGCGGTCCCATTGGCGGCGGCTCCCAGCTCGCAACCGAGGCAGTGCCGCAGATGACGACACGCGCACCCACGGCGAGCCGCGTCAGCACCGCATCGCTGATGGCGCCGGCGGTGTTGTCGAAATAGACGTCGACGCCGGTTTCCGTGGCTTCGGCGAGCCGCTCTTTGAAGTCGGGCGCCTTATAGTCGATGGCTGCATCGTAGCCGAAAGTGTCGGTGCAGGCTTTGCACTTGGCGGCGCCACCGGCGATGGCGACAGTGCGGCACCCATTTAGTTTGGCGATCTGGCCGACCGCGGACCCGACCGCGCCGGCCGCGGTCGAAACGACAACCGTATCGCCCGGCTTCGGCCGGCCGAGATCGAGCAGGCCGAAATAGGCGGTGACGCCGTTGAGGCCCAGAACGCCGAGCGACAGCGACAAGGGCAGGTCGGTCTCGCTCACCTTGCGCGTAATCGCGCCGGGCTCGGCAACGGCGTATTGCTGCCAGCCAAGCATGCCCATCACGTTGTCGCCGATCGCGTATCCGGGGTGCTTCGAGGTGACGACCTCGCCGACGGCGAAAGAACGCATCACCTCGCCGATGCCGACCGGCGTCGAATAATTGGCGATGGCGCTGACCCAGCCGCGCATCGCTGGCTCGACCGAGAGGAAATCGTTGCGCACCAGGAACTGCCCGTCGCGCAAATCCGGCACCGGCGCCTGCCGCATGCTGAAATTATCGTATTGCGGAATCCCGGCCGGACGCGAGGCGAGACAGACCTGGGTGTTGAGCATGGACGCGACGCCTTGCGAAAGGGACGGGCCGTCAAGGTGATGCCGCACCGCCGCCGCGTCAATGCACGCGCAGGGCGTGAATGAAAACTCATACGCGGAACGTGTGCACATTGTTGCAAATCGTTATCGGAACGTCGAGCACGTCCCAAGAGTTCTCCCTCCCGATCCCATGCTAATCAGGAGGTGAAACATGAAACGGATCGCTATTGCCGCCGCTGTCGCTGCGGTTGCCGCGTTCGGCTCGATCGGTGCTGCCAGCGCCCAAGGCGTCGTCGTCGGCGCCGGGCCCGGCGGCGTCTACGTAGGGACCGGTTACCATCATCATCATCATCACTGGCGCGGTGACTATGGCTCCGCGCGCTGTCGCACGGTCGTGACGACGCGTTGGCGCCACGGCCATCGCGTGACGGTGCGCCGGCGGAGCTGCGGCTGACGTATCCCGAATGAAACGAGAAAGGCGGGCTTTGCGGCCCGCCTTTTTTATTTCAGTGCTTTTATTTCAGTATCGTCGACGCCGCTGACCGGCCGCGGCGGACGTCACTCGCCGCTGGCAAGCACCGCGCGGACAGTCTCGTCGGGGCCGAAGTCTTCGGCGCTATTGACGTGCATAAGCTCGGCGAGCCTGGTCCGGGCGCGGTTGACGCGGGACTTGATGGTGCCGACGGCGCAACCGCAGATGTTCGCCGCTTCCTCGTAGGAGAAGCCGGAGGCGCCCACCAGGATGAGCGCCTCGCGCTGGTCCTGCGGCAGTTGTGTCAGCGCCTCGCGGAATTCACGGAATTCGACCTGCCCATATTGCTCGGGCTGCGACTTCAGCGTCTCGGCGTAATGACCGTCCGTGTCCTCGACCTCGCGGCGGCGCTTACGATATTCCGAGCGGAAATGGTTGCGCAGGATCGTGAACAGCCAGGCGGACATGTTGGTGCCGGGCTGGAAAGAGTCGATGTTGGCGAGGGCACGCAGCAATGTCTCCTGCACGAGGTCGTCGGCGCGGTCGACGTTACCGCACAACGAGATCGCAAAGGCGCGCAGACTTGGCACGGAGCCAAGGATGGCTTTGCGGACTGACTCGTCCATTGCCATTAGTGCCCGTCCTTACTTCCATTGTTGTCGAGGCGGTTCAGCAAATCTGCAAACCGGTCGGGGACGCCTTGGCTCACGACTTCGTCGTACATCGAACGCAATTGCTGCCCGAGTCTGGCCTGGACATCGCGTCCAAGCTTGGCGGGTTTGCTGGTCGCTTTCTTTCGGGTGGCCGCGGCTTCCATCGCGTTCTCTTGTCCCACGGGCTTGCGCTCGTTCATGTGTTCTGACCCCGCCCACACCAAACCTCGACCGGCATCTGGCGACCCCCTCGTGTGTGCTTTCAAAACCCGTGACATGCCATATGGTTCCTGAGGCTCAAGGAACTTTTTGCGACCGCTCACGTTGTTGCCGGTGTAAGGTTTTCTCGGGGAGGGGGGCTGTTCGCGGTCCCTCAAGGCCCGTCAGCTTCGGGAGGGTATTTTGCCGACATCTCAAGCAGTTGCGCAGCATCTGCCGTATCTACGCCGCTATGCCCGCGCACTCTCGGGCAGCCAAGGGTCGGGTGACGCCTATGTCGCCGCTACATTGGAAGCCGTGATCCAGGATCCGAAGGTTCTGGAAGACGGGGCCTCAACGCGAATCGCGCTCTATAAGATCTTCACGAAGATCTGGAATTCGGTGACGCTGAACGGCCGCACGGCCGCACCGGACATCAATCAACCGGTCGAGCGCCATCTCGCGCAAATTCCGCCCAAACCGCGTCAGGCCTTCCTGCTGATCGCACTTGAAGGGCTTTCCGAGGACGACGCGGCCAAGGTGCTGGATATCGACGTGCCGACCTTGCGCGACCTCGTGGAAGAGTCCGGCCGCGAACTCGCCGCTGAGATCGCCACCGACGTGCTCATCATCGAGGACGAGACTTTCATCGCCCTCGATCTTGAAGGACTGGTCGAAAGCCTCGGCCATCGCGTCCTCGGGGTCGCGCGCACGCATAGCGAGGCGGTCGCCCTCGCCAGGCAGAAGCGTCCGGGGATTATTCTCGCCGACATCCAGCTTGCTGACGGCTCCTCCGGTCTCGACGCCGTGAACGAGATGCTGCGCACCTTCGAGGTGCCGGTGATCTTCATCACCGCCTATCCGGAGCGATTCCTGACCGGTGAGCGTCCGGAGCCCGCCTTCCTGATTGCCAAGCCGTTCCAGCCGGCCACGGTGTCGGCCGTGCTGAGCCAAGCCTTGTTTTTCGAACGCAACGCGCGCCGCCGCGAGCGACGTGCGGGCTAAGGGCGGCGACGGCGGCGGGTTTGCCCGCCGCCGTCTCGACATTGCGTCCGCGGCGACCGGAATCGTGGCGATGCAACGGAATCGGCGCTGACGGCGTTAAGCCGTCCACGGGCAACGGAAAATGAGAAAACCGCCCAGCGCCGGTCGATCATCCGATGTTGCCTCTTTCGCAGACGACGGATTCGGCCGGTGAGCGTTTTGATTCAGAAGTCCAATTTCGATATCGAAAATCAGGTCACGGAAGAGCTGCGCAGCGAAAATGCCCAGCTTCGTGCCGATAACGAGCGACTGCGGCGCTACGAGACCGCGCTCCGTGGGGCGAAAGTCACCATCTACACGCAAGATCGCGCGCTGCGGTACACCTCGCTGAGCACTCCCATCTTGGGACGCGCCGTGGGTGACATGATCGGATCCACCGACGAGCAGATTTTTCCGGGCGGCGCCGGCGCAGCCTTGACCGCTCTCAAGAGCGAAGTCCTCGAGACCGGACAGGCGAAACGCGGCGAAATCGCCATCGACGATGTCGTCGGCACGCGGTGGCACGATCTGCACGTCGAGCCGCTCCACAACGAGGCCGGCGAAATCGTCGGTCTGAGCGGTGCGGCCGTCGATGTTACGGAGCGGAAGGAAGGCGAAGCGCATCTGCGGCTTCTGTTACGCGAGCTCACGCATCGGTCGAAAAATTTGCTGGCGGTCATCCAGGCCATGGCTCGGCAGACGGCGCGGCATGCCGGATCGACCGACGCCTTTCTAACTCAGTTCGGAGCGCGGCTGCAGGCGCTGGCAGCCTCGCACGACCTCTTGGTGCGGGAGAGTTGGTATGGAGCGGCGCTGCAAGAGCTCGTGCAATCGCAGCTCGCCGCCTATGCCGATCTCGACCGCAGTCAGATCACGGTGGACGGTCCGGCCGTGGCACTCAAGCCGGAGGCGGCGCAGAACCTCGGGCTTGCCCTGCATGAGCTGGCAGCGAATGCCGTGCGGTTTGGTGCGCTGTCGGTTCCGGAGGGAAAAGTATCCATCGCCTGGCAGCGCGTCCCGTCCGAAGACGGCGAGGCGCTGTCGCTCGATTGGCGCGAGGAACTCGGGCCGCGGGTTCGTATGCGGCGGAAAAAAGGCTTCGGCAGCATGGTGATAGAGCGCAATCTGACGCTCGCGCTCGAGGCGAAGGTCGATCTCGACTTCGATCCTGAAGGCCTCCATTGCCTGATCGTCATTCCCGCCAGCCAGATCGTTTCGTCCCGCTGACCTTTCACCCTTTCGCGAGGTGCGGAACGGAGTGAGGCGCCCGCCGTTTCTTCGCTGCGTCCGTCGCATTTGGCGGATGTTGCGGAGCCAAGATGCGCGGATTCTTTCTCATAGTTTTCGGCCTGATCGCCGGTCTCGCCATAGGCGCGGCGGCTTCGGATGCTGACTGGGGCTTCGCCGTTCGTGCGCGGCCGGCAGCGTCGGGCGGCATCGTGCAATCGGTGAATCGGACGCACAAAGCCGACCGGTTGGATCGCGCGATAACCCGGGTCGGCAAGGAGCCGATGCCGTCGCAGAATCTCATGGACGGCTGCGAGACCGCGTCGAGCCCGTTGGCGGCCTCCGCCCAGATCCCGGCGCGTTGCGCCACGTGACGTCGATCAAATCGTGAGCTTCGCGCGGCCGCCGATTGGGCGGTCGTTTTAATTTGCGTGCGACCGGCTCAGCCGAAGGTGAAGGCGTCGTGATAAGCGCTCTGCACCTGGCCGCCAGGTACGGGGCCGCCGCCGGGCACGTGCACCATGTTGCCGATCACGGCGCAGGTCGCGCCGTGCAGGCCATGACGCGGGATCGCCATGGGCGTCAGTTGCTCCCAGGTGTCGGTCTTGGGGTCGTAGGCTTCGTTGGTGCCGAACACCTTACCGGTCGCTTCGCCGCCGAACACGACGATCTTGCCGTCGATGTAGACGCAAGACGGACCGCTCCGCGGCGTTGGCAGCGGCGCGCGGAATGTCCAGCCGTCTGTCTTGAGATCATAGACGGCGTTGAGACCGGTGTTGAAATCGTAGCTGTCCATCCGGCCTGCAATGGCGTGGATTTTTCCATCCACGACTGCGACGCCCATGTGGTCACGCTGGCCGACAAAAGGCTGCGTGCCTGTCGAGCCGCGCATGCCGCCGAGGATGGTGTATTTGTCGGTCTGCGGATCGTAAATCTCATGCCACTCGACCGAGCGCACGTCGCGCCCGCCGAGCAGATGAATCTTGCCGTCAAGCACGATCGCCGAGATGGCGCCGCGCGGCCGCGCGAGTCCGGCGATCGGCGTCCAGGCGTCGTTTGTCGTGTCATAGACGAAGCACTTCGAGTGCGGGCAGCGGTTCTGCTCGATGAAGCCGCCGAAAGTGTAGACCTTGCTGCCGATCGAGACGCCGGCGACGTGGTTGCACGGCACGGGAAAGGGCGTCTTCAACGACCATGTGCCGGTCTTTGAATCGAATACCTGATGGAAGCTCTGATCGACCTTGTGCTTCGCGTAGCCGGCGATCACGTGAATGCGGCCCTGGCACTCGATGACGGCGTGTTCGCCGGTCGGAATCGGGAGCCGCGGCTGCTCGACCCAGCGGCCGGCGTTTGCCGCTTTCGGCGCCACGCTGGTCATATAACGCTGTTTCTCGACCGTCTTCGGGATGTCGGTGACGGTCTTGTCGTTGAGACCGAGAAAGAGCGGAAGTTCGTCTGCCATGATCGGGCCCTCAGCCTTGGTAGTTCGGGACCGCGTCCCGCAATAGTTTCTTGGTGAGCTCGACGCCCTCACGCGCAACGTCGTAAGGCGACCGCGCCCATTGCTCGGGATTGGGCGCCTCGTAGCTCAGATAACCGGTGTAGCCCTTCTCGTACAAAAGCCCGAGCATCTCCCGCCACTTCACCACCCCGCTGCCCGGCGGCAGCCGATCGGTCGGGCGGCGCACGCCTGTCACCGGATTGGGTGAGAGGTCGCTGTATTGGAAGCAGAAAATCTGATCCGACGGCACATTTGCGAAGCCGCGGCCGCCGGCGCCTGACCGGGTGAAGTGGTACGCGTCGATCAGATAGCCGCAATTCGGCTTCTTGGCCCCTTCGATCAAAGTCGTCAGCACCGCGAGTGAATTGAGCACGTCATGCTGCGAGTTGAATTCGATGCCGAGCTTGAGGCCATATTCGCCGGCGATGTCGCCTGCGCGCTTGAGGTATTCGATCGCCTGGGGGATCGAGCCGTTCACCTGTCCCGGCGCGCTCATCAGCGTGTCGCATCCGAGCGCAACGGCGTTCTCGCACGACTCGCGGAAAACCTTGAACAGCTGCTCGCTCTCCTCACCGGTGGCGAACAGCCAGCCATATTCCACACCGAGCACGCCGACCGGAACGCCGCTCTTTTTGATCAGGTCGAGCACTTGCGCATTGGTCATGCCGGCGTCGAAGCAGCGCTTGAAATCGGTGCGGCGCAGTTCGACGGCGTCGTAGCCGCCTTGTTTCGCTGCGTCGAGCGCCGTCGCGAGCGGCGTCGTGTCGATCGTCCACATATGCAGGGCGAGGCGCCCGAACTTCTCCGTCATACTTCTGTGCACTCCTAGAGGCCGTCATATTGAAGGATGTAGAGGCCGGCATTGGTGTCCGTGAGGTACATGATGCCGTTCACGTCGACATAGACATCGCAGGACTGGATCACCTTGGCCGGGTTCGGGCGCTGGTCGACGATGCGCTCCGGGGGCGGCGGCACGAACGAAGCGATCTGCTTGGGCTGGTAGGCGTCGCGGATGTCGTACACGCGCAGCCCGGCGTTGTGATAGGTGACGAAGACGGTGTCTTCCGAGACGAATGACCCCGGCCGGTTCTCGTGGATATTGTGCGGGCCGAACTTGGCCCCCTTCGCGCAGAAATCGTCCTCAGCCGGCTGCGGCAAGGTCGCAATCGACACCGGGTTTTCGGGCTCGCGCACGTCGATCACCCAGGTATAGGCGAGGCCGTTCGCGCAGTTCGAGGAGGTCGCCTCGTCGGCGAGCACCAGAAGTTTGCGGCCGGGCAGGGGCAGAGGCGTATGAGCCCCGCCGCCGAAGGGCGGTGAATTATTGCGGTGGCTGAGAAGCTTCGGATTCGCCGGGTCGCTCAGATCGTGCACGGTGTAGCCGCCGTCGCGCCACGCCGCGTAGCCGAGATTGCCGGCGCTGATGAGGTGGTGCAGCGCCGTGCGCTTGCCGAACGAGGCAGGCTGCTCCTCGCCGGCGGCGCGGTTCATGCCCGGCAGCCACCATCGCCCGGCAAGCTGCGGCTTTGCCGGATCGCTCATGTCGATAATGGCGAGCGCGTGGTCGATGAAGCCCTCAAAATGGACCGACACATAGGCGTAGCGGCTGCCCACCCACCAGATGCGATGCGCGCCGAAGCCGGGCATGTGCAGGAAGCCGATCTCGCGGGGCGAGGCCGGGTTCGACACGTCGAAGGTGCGCACGCCGGCAGCGAAAGGCTGCTCCGTCTGCACGGAGTCGATCAGCGACTTGGCATAGTAATCCTGCTGCGAAGCATATTGCTGCATTGCCCAGATGTTCGGTCCGTTGACCGCCATGAGGATGTCGCCGGCGATCTGGATGTGATGCGAGCGCGTGTTCTTCGGCGCGGGTACGAAAGCGACCGTCTTCGGCTTGCGCGGATCGCGGACGTCGATGACGGAGAAGCCGTCGGCGAACATATGGCCGATGAAAGCATGGCCCTTGTGCAGCATGACCTGCACGCCGTCCGGCCGGCCGCCCTGGTCGTCATGGGAGAGGATGCGGATGCCCTTCGCGGCCCCCGCGGTCTGGCTCAATCGTTCGCTCAAGAGACGGCTCTTCTGTGCGTGAAAGTGCGAAGCCCGGCGCACGGCTGCGCCGGGCTTCGTTATTGATGCGAGATCGCGGTCAGCCGGTCGGCGGCGCCACCTCGTCGAGTCCCTTCTGTCGGGACTCCGGTCCCATCTGTGTCACCGAAACCGCCGCAATCGCCAAAAGGATGGCGATGCAAAGGAACACCGCAGTCATCCCCCAATGAGTTTGAATCAATGGGATCGCGACGACGATGCCGGCGGTCGACAAGCGCCCGACTCCGGCCGCCCAGCCGAACCCGGATGCGCGTGCGTTGGTCGGAAACACTTCCGACGCAAAGATTTGCATCGAGTTTCCGGACACCTGGATGAAGAACACCATCATAAAGCCGAAGATCAACAATTGGGTGGAACTTCCGGCGTTGGCGAAGACGATCGCCATGATGCCGGCGCCGATGAAGGCGGAGACCGACGTGATTTTACGGCCCCATTTGTCGAGCGCGTACATCATGAAGAGGCTGGCGCAGGGCACGGCCAGATTCATGCCCAACACGAAGGTCAACGACTTGGTGATCGTGAAGCCCTTGTCGTGCATCATATTGGGCAGCCAGTTGCCCAAGCCGATGGCGACCCCGAAGAACGCCGAGAAGCAAATCATCCCGGCGATGACGCGCTTCGGAAACATCTTGAACACCAGAGCGAAAGGATCGGTCTTGGTGTTGCTCGCGGCGTCGGTGGTGAGTTGCTCGGTCGGGCCGGGAATTCCCATGCGGCCGAGAACGTCGAGCGCTTCTTTACCGCGTCCGTGCGTCGCCAGATAGCGCGGCGATTCCGGCAGCCAGAAGCGGCAAATCCACACGATCAGTGCGCCGATGCCGATGGCGATCCAGATGCCGCGCCATCCGATCGCCTCACGGAAGAACAGCGTCGACAGTGTGGCGATCGGCCAGACGCAAGCGCCGCCGACGAAATGGACGAAGGCAAGAATGCGGCCGCGGATGTTCTTCGGCGCGTATTCGCCGGCGTACGCGAAAGCGAGCGGCTGCTCGCCGCCGAGCCCGACCCCGGCAAAAAAGCGGGCAGCGACGAGCCACCACGCCGACGACGCGAATGCGCCAAGGATAGTGAATACGCCGAAGATCAGAAGGTTGAATTGATAAACCGTTTTGCGGCCCCACCGGTCGCTGAACTCGCCTTGTCCGACGGCGCCGATGAACATTCCAAGGACCGTTGCGCTACCGATCCAGCCCGCCTGGAGTTTGGTGGCGAAGTGGGAGTCGATCATGTCCGGGATCAGATTTCCCAGAACAATGAGGTCGATCACATCGAAGAAATATCCCGCTGCGATCAGGCCGACGACTTTATAATGCAGATTTGTCAGCTTCGCGTTATCCAACGCGTTGCCGACGAAGCCTTCGATTGTTTGAGCCACGGCGTTTCCCTATCCCGATTATGGTTGTCGTTTGGGACTGACCCCATGGTCAGGATGGTCCACAATCAGCCAATTGGCCAGCGCTTTGCGCATGCAAAGCCGCGTTGCATGTTGATGAGTCTGGTGTCTTTCGGTTCGTGAAAAGGGTCGGCGATATTGCCGCGTCGCCCCAGAGCCGGCGACAAGGTCAATGTTGCAACGCGTCAAAGACGATAAACACGTACTGCGTTGTCGTGGAACAATTGCAACTGCTCCGCGATGTCTCGGTCGGCAACCGCTGCGAAGAAGCCGCGATAGATTGTGTCGAACGAGGCGGTGAGGCGATCGACTGGATAATTGCTCGCGAACATGCAGCGGTCGGTGCCGAAGATCGCGATGGCGTCACGGATGATCGGGCCGTTCGCCTCAAGGGTCCACGGCTCTCCGCGGCGGCCGAGCCCGGAGATCTTAGTGAACACGTTTGGCTGCCTGGCCGCGGTTTCGAGCGCGCGGCGCCAGCCGGCGAGGCCGTCGGCGCTGCGGTCGGCGGGCAGGCCGGTGTGATTGATGATCAGCGGCGTGTGCGGGAAGTCGGCCGCAAGTGCGGCTGCGGCGTCGAGATGCCACCA
>DATCFB010000133.1:0-16203 GCA_036509755.1 Pseudolabrys sp.
TTGTGTCGATGCTCATGGGCGTTCTCCTTCCGGCTGTCCCTTGATCTAGGTGCGAGCCAAGGGCCGTTCCAGAGGCCCCGCTACCCCGCCAGTTCGCGGGACCGCCGGGTTGCAGCGGCGATGGCCTCGGTCAGCAACGCGTCGAACCCGGTCGGCCCCATGAGTACCGACAATGCCGCCGCCGTGGTGCCGCCCGGCGAGGTCACGTTCTGCCGGAGGATGGTAGCGTCGAGATCGGAGCGGTGCAGCAATTCGCCCGACCCGGCGACGGTCTCACGCGCCAGCCGCGCCGCGAGTTCTGCCGGCAGGCCGGCAGCAATGCCGGCCTTGGTCATCGCTTCGGCCAACAAGAACACATAGGCCGGTCCGGAGCCGGATACGGCCGTGACGGCGTCAATGAGCCCCTCGTCGGCGACCCATTCGACCTTGCCGACCGCGGCGAGCAGGTTGGTCGCGAGAATGCGCTGGCGCCCGCTGACATACGCATTGGCGCAGGCGACGGTGATGCCGCGGGCGACGGCGGCCGGTGTGTTCGGCATCGCACGGACAATGGCCGCGCGGGCCGGCAGGCGCTCCTGGATAAAGCGCAGCGTGCGGCCGGCCATGATCGAGACCACGAGCGTGCCTCTGCCGACGCTCGCGGCAAGCGGCGGCACCGCCTCCGGCGCAGTCTGCGGCTTCACCGCGACGACGATGGCAGCGGCTTCGGTCGAGCTCCTCGGATTGATCTTCGCACCACGCTTCGCCAGCGCCTTGATCGCTTTGACGGGCTGCGGGTCGATGACCGTGAGTTTGCGTGGATCCAGCCCGCGCGCCAGCCAGCCGTCCAGCATGGCCTGGCCCATCTTGCCGGCGCCGATGAGCAGCAGCGGGCCCGGCAGGACGGTCGAAAGCTTCGGCGGTTTGGCGGGCTTTTTCATGCGCGCGATCATAGTGGGCGCCGCGACATTGCCAAGCGGGCCGCGCCTTTCCACAATGCCAGCGCAGGGAAACGACATGGACCGGCGCACGACCGACATTGCCGCCATCGGCGGCGAGATCATCGCGGCACTCGATGGCGTGCGGCAGATCGTCCCGTTCTCCGCGCGCGGCGGCGAATTATCGCTTGCCGAGGCATACCGCGTCTCGCACTGGCTCGAACAATCGCGCGCCATCCGCGGCGACACGTCGGTTGGCCGCAAGATCGGCTTCACCAACCGCAATATCTGGGCCGAGTACAACGTCTATGCGCCGAACTGGGGTTATGTGACGACCCGCAGCCTGCGCGAACTCTCCGGCACGACCGAACTTAAGCTTTCGCCTTTTGCCGAGCCGCGCATCGAGCCGGAAATCATGTTCGGCCTCGCGCACGCGCCGTCGCCGGCCATGGACGAACCGGCACTCATGGATTGCATCGCCTGGATTGGGCACGGCTACGAGATCGTGCAGTCGATCTTCCCGCATTGGAAGTTTACGGCGACCGACACAACGGCAGCGAACGCGATGCACGGAGCGCTGCTCGTGGGAGCGAGGCAGCCGATCGGCAGCAATGCGCAGGGATGGCTCGAGCAGCTCGCGAGTTTCGAGGTCGCGCTCTATCGCGACGGCGAGTTGATCGATCGAGGCCGCGGCGACAATGTCCTCGGCAATCCGGTCTCGGCGCTGCGGCATCTGGTCGGGCTATTGGCGAACGACTCGCTCAATCCGCCGCTGCAGGCCGGCGAGATCGTCTCGACCGGCACGCTGACCCGGGCCTTTCCGGTCGCACCCGGGCAGACGTGGACGACCGAACTGAAAGGAATCCCGCTTCCGGGAGTCTCGGTGCGCTTCGCCTGATCAGGCCTCGCCCGACGTCTCGAACATCGTTGCTTCCAGCGCTTCCTTGGCGCTCTTGCCGGCCCAGACCACGAACTGGAAGGCGCTGAAGTAGCGTTCGCAGGTGTCGAGCGCGGTGCCGAGCAGCGACTGGCATTGCTGTCCTGACGGCTCGGTGCCGCCCGCCAGGATCAGCGCGTGGCGGAACATGACGATGCCCTCGGTGATCCACAGATCGAAGTGGCCGACCCAGAGCCGCTCGTTGATCATCGAGATCAGTGCCTGCACCTCGCCGCGTCGGCGCTCGGGAACCTTGAGATCGAAGGCGCAGGCCAGATGCAGCGCCTCGATGTCGTCCATCCAGGTGTAAGAGAGCTGATAGTCGCTCCAGCGGCCGGTAACGAGAATTGTGATCTCGTCCTCGGTCGCGCGCTCGAACGACCAGTCATTGACCGATGCAAGGCGCTCGACCACGTCCAGCGGATTCAGTCGGGAATCGTCAGCGTAGCTCGAAAGGGACATGACGTCTCCGCTTTGCCGAGTGGAGCCAGGGGGAAACGCAGGCCACCGAACGCGCACGGCTTCCACGCTCCGAATACGGAGCTGATCCGTTTTGACGCAGGGATTACGGGTGCCTTGACGCAGAGAGCGAATCAGGGAGCCAACCGACTATAACGCGCTCGATTCAGGCCGCCAGAGGCATCATCGAGGCATGATGAGCCGTGATTTGCGGACTCGTGGCAACTGCGGACCCCGGAATCTCCACAGCCAATCGGACGTCCGATTCATTCCGCGGTGGATAACTTCGGCCCTGCCCGGAGGGCGAAGAGCCGCATGGAACCGGGGTCCGACGCCGAACCTGCCGAATTGCAAATGCAGATATGCAAAACGCGGATAGAACAACGCGCAAATCCGCAGCCGCCCGGAACGATCGAATACAGGAGCGTGTTCCTTTCAAAGAAGGACCATGGACCGACTCTGTCGGGGCGAACGGACGGCCCTTATGATTGGAGAATCGCCATGACCAGCACTTATTCTGAAACCTCTGCGGCCACCACGGTCAGCAGCTACGGCGGGTTCGCCGACGCGTTCGGCGGCATCGCCACCATTGTCCTCGCCATCGTCGCGCTCGCCGGCATCAACGCTGCGGTGATGGTGCCCATCGCTGTGATCGTCTTTGGGGCCGCATTGCTGATCCAGGGCGGCACGCTCCTGTCGGAGCATGCGCGCATCATGGTTCCGGCCGACGCCGGCGAATTCAACGGCGGCAACTTGTCGGCGGTGTTCCTCGTCGGTGCCAGCGGCATCGTGCTCGGCGTTCTGGCTCTGCTCGGCATCGCGGCGACGACCTTGAGCGCGGTCGCGATCATCGCCTTCGGCGCAGCTTTGGTGATGACCAGCAATTCGGTGCGTGAACTTCACGTCGCGCGGCGGACGATCGCGCGCGCGGGCGTGCACAATGCGAGCGAGTTCGTCGCTAGCGAAATGGCGTCGGGCTCAGCGGGAGTGCAGTTGCTCGCCGGCCTGACGGCGGTCGTGCTCGGCATCCTTGCGGTCGCCGGCACCAACCCGCCGATCCTCATCCTCTCGGCGCTGATCGTGGTCGGCGCGACCGTGCTGCTCTCGGGCAGCGCACTGAGCGGGATGGTGATGGGCTTCATGCGCCCGACTCAGGCGCTCTGACGGCACTGCGCTACAAAAGGCAAGCCGGCCGGCAACGGCCGGCTTGTTCGTTTCTAATCGAACAAGCTCGACACGGATTCTTCCGACGCCGTGCGCTGGATCGCTTCGCCGATGAGCCGGCCGATCGGTACGACGCGGATGTTCGGCGTCGCCAGCAATTCCTTGGTCGGCTGAATCGAGTCGGTGATGACGAGCTCTTTCAGCCGCGAGCCGCCGATGCGGCTGACCGCGCCGCCCGACAAGACGCCGTGGCTGATATAGGCGTAGACGTCCTTTGCGCCCTGCTTGAGCAACGCGTCGGCGGCATTCACCAAAGTGCCGCCCGAGTCCACGATGTCGTCGACTAGCACGCAGGTATGGCCTGTGACTTCGCCGATGACATTCATCACTTCCGATTCACCCGCCCGCTCGCGCCGCTTATCGACGATGGCGAGCGGCGCATTGATGCGCTTGGCAAGGCCGCGCGCCCGCGCGACACCGCCCACGTCAGGCGAGACCACCATCACGTTGTCGAGCTTGAAGCGCTCCTTGATGTCGCGGACCATCAAGGGCGAGGCATAGAGGTTGTCGGTCGGGATATCGAAGAATCCCTGGATCTGGCCGGCGTGCAAATCGAGCGTCATGACGCGGTCGGCGCCGGCGCGGGTGATCAGGTTGGCGACCAGCTTGGCCGAGATCGGCGCGCGAGGACCCGGTTTGCGGTCCTGCCGGGCGTAGCCGAAATAAGGGATCACCGCCGTGATGCGGCGCGCCGAGGCGCGGCGCAGCGCGTCGATGATGATCAACAATTCCATCAGGTGGTCGTTGGCCGGAAACGACGTCGACTGGACCACGAAAACGTCGGCTCCGCGCACGTTCTCCTGGATTTCGACGAAGATCTCCATGTCGGCGAAGCGCCGCACCTGCGCCTTGGTCAGCGGCGTATTGAGGAATTCGCAGATGGTCTGCGCCAGCACGGGGTTGGAGTTGCCGGCGACGAGCTTGATCGCCCCGTTCTTGCCCGACATCCAAAACCTCGCCTTTTGCGCGGAAATTGCGGCGTGGTCATAACAAGGCGTGATGTGCGCGGCAATACGTGCGGCCCATGCTGTCCGCCGCTTTCCGCCAATAGAATGAACGGAAATGAGCGGATCAGCGCTGGCCGGCCGGCTTTCCCGGCGGCGCGACGTCGCGCAGTGGGCCGGCCTTGGCCTGCGCCAGGTGGAAAATGCCGACGGCCTCAGGCGTGCTGGCATCCGCGGCCAGGGCGAGCCGCGGTTCCTGAAACGCGACCGGCGTTTCAGGTGCCGCATCCGGCGTAGCGAGGAAGGCGGCTAACTGCTCCATGGTTGTGCGGGCGATCCGTTGCAGCAAGGCGTCATCTGCAACATCCCAGGCTTTGCTGCTTTTGGCCTCTTCGGAGCCGTTGATGCGCATGGCGCGGTGCTCGTGGTTGTCGAACACATCCCATACCCAGGAAATCGTGGTGCGGCCGCGCTCGACCGCGGCCGCGAAATAGCCGCGCACGCGATAGGCCGCCGGCTGCTCGCGCGACAGGACCACGAGCCGGCGCAGTTGCGCCTCACCGTTCAGGTCCTGCACCAAGGTCCGGAAGTGATCCTTCGGCAGGCCGTCGATCGACTCGAAGGCGACGGTGGCGCCGCGCGGCTGAGCCGCGGCCATGGTCGCATCCTTCTCGGTCTGGCAGCCGGCAAGCATCAGCGCGGCGACCGACACCAACGCCATATGCGCACCAAACCGGCCGAGGTCCGCGGCGCCCATGGCGCGGCGGATGAACGCCCACATCGTCGACAGATCCCTGCGGCCGCTCGTTTTTGTATGAACCCCTTGCGGCCGTTGGCAAGGTAATGGCTGGCCGGAGGCCGAGTCCAGCAATCGCCGCTTCAGGTTGGGGAAAGCCTTAATCCGTCAGCGCGATCGCGTTGATATGCCGGCCATAGTCCGGCTCGCCGCGTTGGGCCATCCGGCGGTAGCTGTAGAAGCGTTCCGGATCGGCGTAGGTGCAGTGGCCGAGATCCTCGAACCCGCCGACGTCCGCGCGCAGCACACGATCGGCGATGTATCCGGCCAGATCGAACATCGCATGCCCTTTGCGCTGCGAGGGGGCGAAGAAACGCTCGTTGTCCATATCGGCAGCGACAAAGCGCTCGACGAATTCCGGGCCGACCTCGTAATTCGGCTGCCGGATCGTCGGCCCAAGCGCTACCACGACGTGCTTGCGCGACGCGCCGAGCTTCTCCATCGCCACGACTGTCGCCTCGATCACGCCGGTGAAGGCGCCGCGCCAGCCGGCATGCGCTGCGCCGACGACCCCTGCATCGGCGTCGGCGAACAGCAGCGGGCCGCAGTCGGCGGTTGAAACCCCGACCGCGAGCTTCGGCTCGCGGGTCACCACCGCGTCCGCGCGCGGGCGCGTCTCCTGCGTCCATGTGCCGTCGGCAACGACGACATCGGGCGAGTGGATTTGATAAGGCGTCAGGAAGCGTTCCGGCCCGACGCCCAGGCCCGCGGCCATGCGGGCGCGGTTTTCCTTCACTTTGTCCGGCGCGTCGTTCGAGCCGATGCCGCCATTGAGGCTCGCATAGACGCCCTCCGACACGCCGCCACTGCGGGTGAAGAACGCGTGGCGGATACGCGCCAGCCGAGACAGTGAGAGAGCCTGCAGCATCGTGAAATGCCGTTGCGCCAGTGATTTATGACAATGAAGCCAATTTGTCCGCGTGCAACAAGCAGCGGCCGAGTCGGCCTATGAGGATGGTCACGAAAGGGTTGTTTCCGCGCCGTGTGGCGTTATTGGGGCTTGCGCCGTAGCGCCGCCGCCCGTCAGAGTTCGAACGTCGGCGGCATGCCGAGCGCCGGATGCGCCAAGGCGACCGCCTTGAACAGCGTGCCCATATCCGTGCGGCCGGAGTGGGTGAGGCGTGCGACCGCTGCGTCGATTTGACCTGCGGCCTCGGCGCTCGCTTTGCCCTTCAATTTGGCCGCACGCGCGGCGATCCCCAGCCGTTGCAATAATTCGCCTTGTGTCAGCGGCCCGAAGGTCGCGGCGCCGGCTGACATGGACGCGCGCATCAGCGCGTCGAAATCGACGTGCGCGGTGAGGTCGAGCTCGCCCGGCGTCGCAAGCGTGGAGGCGAAGGCATGATGGCCGACCGCCTGTAATGTGTCGCCGACGGTGCTCTGTGCGTGACCGTAGTCGATCACTAGCGCCGCGCCGCCTTGCTGCGCCAGCCGGTTGCCCAGTGCCGCCGCCGCGTTGTCGTCGCGCCATTCGAAGATCGCGCCCTCCGGCGCATCGCGGGCCGAGGCGGGCAGCCGGGTGGAGAAATTGGTGGTCGGCTCCCGCGCATGCGTGAAGACCAACGCCTCGGCGTCGAGACCGACGCAGCGCTCGCACCAGCCGCGCGGCGTCTGCACCGCCTGATGCACCGGCAGCGCGTCGAAGAACTCATTGGCGATGACGATCGCCGGCCCCTCCGGTACCTCGTCGAACGATGCGTGCCACGACACCGGCACCGCAACGCCGCTTAACATCTCCTGCTGCTTTGCTTTCAGCACAGGGCTGATCTCGACCAGATGCAGGGTCGCGGCGACAAGGAAGGCGGGCATCACCTTGAGCGCGCGCAGCGCGTCGCTCATCAGCGTGCCGCGTCCGGGGCCGAGCTCGACGAGCCGCACGCGCGGCGGCCCGTCCATCTGCCGCCAGACCGCGGCCATCCACACGCCGATCAGCTCGCCGAACATCTGGCTCACTTCCGGCGCGGTAATGAAATCGCCGCGCGCGCCGAGCGGATCGCGCGTCATGTAATAGCCGTGCTCGGGATGGGCGAGGCAGAGCGCCATGTAGTCGGCGACCGGCAGCGGCCCGTGCGCGGCGATGCGCGCGCGGATTTCGGCTCCCAGCGGCGAGGGCGCCATCAGCTCGTCTGCGGGCGCGGATGGTTCACCGCATAGATGATGAAGCAGACGCCGGCGAGGAACAGCGGGATGCACAGCAATTGCCCCATGGTTGCGCCGCCCCAGAGAAAGCCAAGCTGAACGTCGGGCTCGCGGAAGAATTCACAGAACGAGCGCGCGCCGGCATAGAATATTGCGAAAGCGCCGATGATCAGGCCGGGACGCTTGAGCGCGCCGAAACGGATGAGAATCGCCAGGAAGACGAGCAGTGCGAGCCCTTCGAGCGAGGCTTCGTAGAGTTGGCTCGGATGGCGCGGGATCGGCCCGCCGCCGGGGAAGATCATCGCCCACGGCACGTCGGCAGGCCGTCCCCACAATTCGCCGTTCACGAAATTGGCGAGGCGGCCGAAGAACAATCCGATCGGGCCGACCGCGCAGGTGACGTCCCCGAGCGCGAGAATCGGAATCCCGCGGCTCTTCGCGAACAGGACCACCGCGACGACACAGCCGGTGAAGCCGCCGTGGAACGACATACCGCCGGTCCACAATTCGAAGATCTGCAACGGATGCGCAAGGAAGAACGGCAAATTGTAGAACAGCACGTAACCGATGCGGCCGCCGAGAATGATGCCGAGCGTCACCCACAGCACGAAGTCGTCGAAGTCGAGCGCGACGAGAGGCGGCTTGCCGCCCCACAGTTTTTCCGAGCGCACAAGCGCGCGGGCATAGGCCCAGCCGATCAGGATGCCGAAGATGTAGGCGAGGGCGTACCAGCGGATGGCGAAGGGCCCGATATGCACCAGCACCGGATCGATGTGCGGATAGGAAATGACGAGAAAGGGCATCTAACCTTCCGAATGTGCCGCGCGCCCCCGCGCTGTGCGCGGCATCCCTAGCACGCCGGGCCTTGCGGCGGGATGACCGGAACGCCATTGTGAGGGCACGGAGGCCCGCCTTATGACCCAGACCAGCAACCGCATTTTCGACGAGATGGCCCGGCTCATGAACGACGCCGCCGGCGTCGCGCAAGGCGTGCGGCGCGAATTCGATACGCTTTTCCGTAGCCAGGCTGAGCGCATTTTGCGCGAGTTCGATGTGGTGCCGCGCGAGGAATTCGAGGCGGTCAAGGACATGGCGCGGCTCGCGCGCGAGGAGAATGAGGCGCTGAAGGCGCGCATCGAGGCGCTGGAGGCGAAATCCGCCGCGAAGAAGTCCAAGGCTGCGCCGGAACCGCCGGCTGAGCCGCCAAGCACGCCAGCGCTCGGCAAATAGCGCACTTTTCGCGCTTTCCTTGCGCTTTCAGGCCCCCCTCGCTATAAGCCAGCGCGAAACGCGGCCCCCGGCACCCCTGGAGGCTTGCCGCGTTCACGGGCGGCCGAAAAAGCCGCCCTTTCCATTGGCTTATACGAGGTTTCGATATGGCAACCGTCCAGACGATGAAGGCGACGGTGCGCCCGAAGGCAGGCAAGGGGGCCGCCCGGGCAGCACGATACACCGGCAAGGTGCCGGGAGTGGTTTACGGCGACAAAAAGCCCCCGATGATGGTCCTGCTCGACCATGACGAACTGCGCCAGCGTATCTATGCCGGCCGCTTTCTCACCACCCTCTATGAGCTCGAGGTCGACGGCGCCAAGCACCGCGTCATCCCGCGCGACTTCCAGCTCGACGCGATCAAGGACCTGCCGATGCACGTGGACTTCCTGCGTGTCGCGGAGGGCGCCACCATCCGCGTCAACATCGCCGTGCACGTGCTCAACACCGACCAGTCGCCGGGCGTGAAGCGCGGCGGTGCGGTCAACGTCGTCACGCACACGGTCCTGGTGTCCTGCCCGGCCGACGCGATTCCGAATTCGATCGACGTCGACATCGCGGGCCTCGACATCAACCACTCGAAGCATCTGAGCGACGTGCAGTTGCCGCCGAACGTGAAAGTGATCGCGCACGGCGATATCACGCTGGTCACGGTGGTGCCGCCGTCCGGCTTCGCCGAAGAGCAAAAGGCTGCTGCCGACGCCGCCGCTGCCGCCGCTACAGCCGCTGCAGCTGCAACGGCCGCTGGTGCTGCCGCTCCAGGCGCAGCCGCCCCGGGTGCCGGTGGTGGTGCTCCAGCCGCAGGCGCCGCACCGGCCGCCGGTGGCGCCGCTCCGGCCAAGAAGTGAGGAGGCGCGCTTTCAGCGCCTCTTTTTCTCTCCGGGAGACCGACGTAGGGCGGCGGACACGCCGTTGACCCCATGCTGCTCTTCGTCGGCCTCGGCAATCCCGGTGCGCGCTATGCCGGCAATCGCCACAACATCGGCTTCATGGCGGTCGATGCGATCGCCAAGCGTCACGACTTCGGCTCGTTCCGCCGCAAATACCAAGGCGCCGCGGTCGAGGGCGAGATTGCGCGCGAGCGCGTGCTGCTGCTCCTGCCCGGCACCTACATGAACGAATCGGGGCGCGCCGTCGCCGAGGCGGCGCGCTTCTACAAGATCGCTCTCGGCGACATCGTCGTCTTCCACGACGAGGTCGATCTCGCGCCCGCCAAGGTGCGCGTAAAGCTCGGCGGCGGCGTGGCCGGTCACAACGGCCTGCGCTCGATCACGGCGCATGTCGGCAATGAATACAAACGCGTACGTATCGGTGTCGGCAAGCCGCCGATCAAGGAGATGGTGCCGACGCATGTGCTGAGCGATTTCGCCAAAAGCGAGCGGCCCTGGGTCGAGGCCTTGTGTGACGTCATGGCCGACAATGCCGGGCTGCTGGTCGAGGGTAAGGATTCGAGCTTCCAGAACAAGGTGCATCTCGGGATGGAAGCGAAAGGTTTCGGCGACGACGCCGAGTAACGAACAGACGGACGCGGACTGATCCATGGGCTTCAAATGCGGCATCGTCGGCCTGCCGAACGTCGGCAAGTCGACGCTTTTCAACGCGCTGACGCAGACGGCCGCCGCGCAGGCCGCCAATTATCCGTTCTGCACCATCGAGCCGAATGTCGGTGAGATCGCCGTTCCGGATCCGCGGCTGGAGAAGCTGTCGGCGCTGGCGAAGTCCGAACAGATCATCCCGACGCGCATCACCTTTGTCGACATCGCGGGCTTGGTGAAGGGCGCATCGAAGGGTGAGGGACTCGGCAACAAGTTTCTCGCCACCATTCGCGAGGTCGACGCCATCGTGCACGTCGTGCGCTGCTTCGAGGATTCCGATGTCACTCATGTCGAGGGCAAGATCGATCCGATCGCCGATATCGAGACGATCGAAACCGAATTGATGCTTGCCGATCTCGAAAGCCTGGAGAAGCGCGCCGACAATCTCGAGAAGAAGGCCAAAGGCAACGACAAGGAATCCAAGGATACGCTCGATCTCGTCAAGCGCTCGCTCGTATTGCTGCAAGAGGGCAAGCCGGCCCGGTTTGTTGAGCGCAAGCCGGAGGAAGAGAAGCTTTTTCATTCCCTCGGCCTGCTGACATCCGCGCCGGTGCTCTACGCCTGCAACGTCGAGGAGGCCTCGGCTGCGGGCGGGAACCACTTCTCACGCAAGGTCGAGGCGAGGGCAAAGGAAGAGGGTGCGGTGGCCGTGGTGATCTCCGCCAAGATCGAGTCGGAGATCGCGACACTGCCGCCGGAGGAACGCGCCGATTATCTCGACGCCGTGGGTCTCAAGGAGACCGGCCTCGACCGCCTGGTGCGCGCCGGCTATGCGCTCCTGCACTTGGTCACTTACTTCACGGTCGGCCCGAAAGAGACGCGCGCCTGGACCATCACGGTCGGCACCAAGGCGCCGCAGGCGGCCGGCGTGATCCACACCGACTTCGAGAAGGGCTTCATCCGGGCCGAGACCATTTCCGACAAAGACTACATCGTCACGGGCGGTGAGGCCGGCGCGCGTGAGGCCGGCAAGATGCGGCTCGAAGGCAAGGACTACGTCGTCCAGGACGGCGACATCATGCATTTCCGCTTTGCGACCTGAGCATTGCTCCGCCTGTTAAGGTTTCGCCGATGCCCAACACGCGCACGCACCACTGGGAAGATTTCAAGACGGGCGACGTGGCTGTGTACGGCCCGAAGCTGGTCACGCGCGAGGAGATCATCGCCTTCGCCGCCGAGTTCGATCCGCAGCCGATGCACATGGACGAAGCCGCGGCCGCCGCCACCTTGCTCGGCGGCCTTGCCGGCTCCGGCTGGCACTCCTGTGCGCTCATGATGCGCATGATGGCGGATGGATTCTTGCTCGATTCGACGTCGATGGGCTCGCCCGGCGTCGAAGAGGTCCGCTGGCTGAGACCGCTGCGGCCCAACACGCAGGTGCGGCTGCGCGTGACGGTGCTCGACACCCGATCGTCGAAGAGCCGCCCCGACATGGGCCTCACGCGCATGCGCTACGAGCTCATCGACGGTGCCGAGGAGACGATCACGTCGATGACGTCGACAATGATGCTCGGCCGGCGCATGCCGGGAGCGGCCGCATGAGTTTTTTCGAGGATATCGTCGTCGGCGAGAACGTCATCGTCGGCCGCCACACGTTCACGGCCGACGACATCAAGGCGTTCGCGCGCCGCTACGATCCGCAATTGTTTCATGTCGATGAGACGGCGGCCGCGGCGTCGCACTTCGGCGCATTGTGCGCGTCCGGCTGGCAGACGGCGATCGTCTGGATGCGGATGATGATCGAGCACCGGCGCGCGCTCGGCGAAGCGGCGCAAGCGCGCGGCGAACGCGTGGCGCAGACCGGCCCGGCGCTCGGATTGCGCGAACTCAAATGGTTGAAACCGGTCTATGTGGGTGACACGATCGAATATCGAGTCGAGGTGACGGAGACCCGCATCTCCAAAAGCCGTCCTGGGTTCGGCCTGATGACGATCCGCACGACCGGCACCAACCAGAAAGGCGAGCCGGTGATCTCCTTCCTCAGCACGACCTTTGTCGAACGGCGCGGGGAGGCCGCATGAGCGGGCGCCATGACGAGCGGCGCGCAATGGCGGTCGCCTGTGGAGCGCATGCGCTGCACGATGGCTATACCGACCTCATCTACTTGATGCTGCCGATCTGGCAACACGAGTTCGGGATCGGCTTCGCCGCGCTCGGCCTGATGAAGACGGTGTTCTCCGGCACGCTGGCCGGCTTTCAAATTCCTTCCGGATTTCTCGCCGAGCGCATCGGTGCGCCGCTGACGCTAGCGCTCGGCACCGCGCTCGCCGGCATCGGCTTCGTGTTGGGCGGCCTGAGCGTTGGGGTCGCCACGCTGGTGGCCGCATTGTTTGTCGGTGGGCTCGGCGCTTCGACGCAGCATCCGCTCGGCTCGTCACTGATCGCGCAGGCTTACGCCGGCGCGCGCTCGCGCACCGCGCTGGGCACCTACAATTTCGCCGGCGACATCGGCAAGATGACCGTGCCGGCGCTCGCCTCGCTGCTCCTGCTGGTGCTGCCCTGGCGGCAGGCGCTTATCGTGCTCGGCAGCCTCGGCACCCTTGCGGCGATCGCTATCTACATCCTGATGCCACGGCTGCGCGAAGCCGCGCCGTCCGCGGCGAAAGCGAATGTTGCGAATCGACCGGCCGGGCGCCTGCATGCCTTCGGCTTTCCGTTGTTGCTGTCGGTCGGCATCGTCGACAGCGCGACGCGCATGGCCTTCCTCACCTTCCTGCCTTTCGTGCTTACGGCCAAGGGCGCGTCCGTGCAGACCATCGGCCTGTCGCTGACCTTGGTCTTCGCCGGCGGCGCCGCCGGCAAACTGGTCTGCGCCTTCATTGGCGCGCGCATCGGCACCGTCGCGACAGTCTGGCTCACCGAAACCGTGACGGCTGTCGGGATCGTTGCGCTGCTGCCGCTTCCGCTCGACGGCGCGCTCCTGCTCTTGCCGGTGGTCGGAATCGCGCTCAACGGCACGTCGTCGGTGCTCTACGGTTCGGTGCCAGATCTGGTCGCACCGGAGAAGCGCACGCGCGCCTTCGGCGTCTTCTACACCGGCACGATCGGCGCCGGAGCGATATCGCCGGCTCTGTACGGCCTGCTCGGCGACGCGGTCGGCGTGCCGTCGGCGCTGGTGACGGTTGCCGCCGTCGTGCTGGTGACACTGCCGCTCACCTTGATGCTGCGGCCGGCGCTCGCCGCGCAGCCGGCCTGATTAGCGCGCCGGCTTTCCCGACTTCACCTGCCGCACGACTGCCGACGGCAGCACGTCGAGATAGGGGCCCAGCAGGAAGGCTTCGCCCGAACCGCGGCCGTACATCCGGTCATGTGTCTCGATGAGCGCCCGCAAGGGACGCGCGCAACCGCGCAGAGATTCGGCGATGAGCGCGTTGATCTCGTCCGGGCGCAGGTCCGCCCGGTAATGCGGATCGTCGGCGATCCGGCGCAGGATGCAGTCGGTGGCGCGTGCGATCAGTGGCAAAAGCTTAGCCTGCCGCTCGACGACCGAGATCTGGCTCGAGGCGATGCTCGTCCTGCCGCTCGGGACTTGGGTATCGAGGGAGACATTCAACACAAGCGACAACCCGAACACGGATTCGAGAATCATCGCGTGGCCTTCTGGCGAATCAGTTCATCATCGTGGGTATCAGGGCTCGATTCGCGGCGCACGCGAAAAAGGTGCGGCCGGAACCTGCGCGCGCATGAGCCGTTGAGGTCCGCATGAACGCGCGCTCGCCCGACAACCAGCCCGAGCCCACCCTGACCACCGGTGCCGATGGCCCGATGACGCCGGAACAGTCGGCGTTGCTCCGACGGCTGGCGCAGGACGCCTTCGATCTCGAGGCTTTCGGTGAGCATCTGACCCAAAGCGAGGCGGCGCGCCGCATCGCCACTCTGCAGGCCAAACTGAAGCTTCAAGGCAAGCCGCCGCACACGCAGTAGCTGTCCCGACCGGCCTTTTCACCTATTTCATGCGACAACGAATTGAGGCCGCCGACCGGCTTCGGAACGGGACGGCTTCGGCCGCGTTAGTCGCAAGCTGAACGGATTGTCAGGATTGGGCGGAGCGCGGGCGATGGCCGACAAGGTGGCACTCAACATGATCGGCCTGCTGCTTTGTGCGGCAACCCTGTTCGTCATCGTCGCTGGCGGTTTCGTGGTGCACCTGACGTTGCAGACAGGCTCCGAGATCAGCGGCAACACCTACGGCCTCCAGGCCATCCGTGTGTTCGACGCGCCGCGCATCCGCACGTTGGCCTCAGACCGCTCCTGAAAGAGCGTCGCCATCGCAGGCAGCGATGGCGACTTTCAATTGTCAGACGGCCGGACGCTGATCGGTGCGTGACGGCGCGCTCTTCCACTGCGTGACGCTTTCGCCGATCACCTTCATCGCCGTCATCGCGGCGTGGCTGAGGCTGGCATAGCCGGCGATCTCGCGGCTGACGCGCTCGCCTTCCTTGCGCAGCATCTCGCGCACCGTCTGCAACTCGGCGATGACGCGGTCGATCTCCTCCATCGATGCACCGGAGACGCGGCGGATCAGTCCGTTCAAGTTGTCGGCGACCGGCTCCACTGTCGGATCGCCATCGCTGCGCGCCCGCCGCGGCGCCACGTCACGGCGCACGAATTCGCGGATCTCCCCTTCGAAGGCATTGGCAATGGCGTCGTTGAGACCGCCGAGCCTGTCGGGCGCGCGGCGCTCGCTCGACACCGGCTTTTCCGGCTCATGCTTTTCCGCCGTAGCGTCCGCCGTTTCCGTGCGCTCGGGTTTCATCGCCATCATGCTGTGCTCCTGAGTGAACGCGACAAGCGCGCGTGATTCATCATGGCGCGGATTGCCGCATGCGACTGGGGCGCCGGTGCGGCGTCGTGACGGCTCAATCAAGGCTTGGGAATGCGCTCACCACGTGAGCTTGATGCCGGCGCTGATGCTCTTGCTCTCTGTCGTCTCGCCGACATCCGAGACGGCGGTGCTCACGTGCAACGGACCATAGAGCTTCTGCTCGGCTCCGATGCGGTTGTGGGTCACCGGATCGGCGCTGGTGCGCGCCAAACCGGCAGAAAATGACGTGCCGGTCGACACGACATCGAATTTCACCGAGGGCTGATCGTCCCAAGTCTGCGTCGCGCCGGTCGTCGTGGCCTGCGGCAGCGCTCGCATCGGCAGACCGGCCGGCGCTGCGGCGACCGGCGTGCCGATGCTGTTCGTCACGCCGCTACTGTTTTGCACGGTTAACGAAATGTTGCTGCCGAACGGTACGGAGCGGTGCAGCGTCGTTGCGAGCCGCCCCTGGTCGGCGCTCGGATCGACACGCGCATCGACGCTGGCGGCAGTCGAGACGTCGACCGAGGCCCAGGCGGCGCCGGTGTTGCGATCGGCCGGGGCGATCGCCTGGTCGGGCTCGTAATAGGGGGTGGGTGCAGCGCCGGTGCCGAGATCGGCGCCGACCTTGGCGTTCAGCGTCGGCACGACCCGCTTCAATGTGTAGGTCGCGGACCCGTTCGGCTGCGCGGCACGGGTCATGTCGAAGGATTGGGCCTTCGACTGGCCGAAAATTTTGAGAGGCTTCGCTGCGCTCGAGGCGGCGGCGGGGTCATATTGCAGTGCCGCCGCGAGCGCGACGCTTTCCTCCGGCGTCAGCGGCGTCGCATCGGCCGGCGTGACATCGCCGGGGGCGCCGTCGGCAGCGGGGAGGGGGGCCGCATCCTGCGCCGAGGCGGGGGTGAGGACCGGGACGACCGCCAGAAACATGGCAGTCAGACACAGTGCAGCGATACGGCTCAAGCGGCTCCTCCCTTACCCGAAGGCATCTTGCCTGCGGAAAAGGGCGAAGATGTGGACCGGCTGCGGCGGCGCTGAGTTCGCGCCTGTGGTAACGTCGTGCAACCGGAGGCGTTCTGGACGCGTTGTTCCGGCGAACCAAGGTCCCGGGAGGCAAGC
>DATCFB010000134.1:0-3756 GCA_036509755.1 Pseudolabrys sp.
CGATGATGGGCGGGATGCTGCTGCTGTTCGTCACCGCCGGCGGCCGCTGGTCGCTCGACGCGCTGCTCAGGCGGCGCTGATCAGTTCGCCTGCGCGTAGGCGGTCGCCGCTGTGACATGCGGCACGACGATCAGTTGCTCGATCTGGCCACTGTTATAGGCCTGCAAGAACTTCTCGTAGTCCTTGAACGAGACGCAGCCATTCGACTGGCCGTTGGCGCCGAGCATGTAGGTATGCGCGAGCATGCCATCGCGGCCATACATACTGGCCTCGCCTACCGGCGTCAGACGCAGCGCCTGCACGCCGTGGAACGGTTTCTCGCGCAGTGAGATCTTGTAAGTGTTCGGCGGCGTAACGCCGCGATCCTTGCGATTATACGAGGTCGGGTCGTCGAGCCACTGGCCGAGACCGGAATGCGCCTCGAGCGTGTCGCCGTTCGGCATGTACACGACATGGGCGTCGATGTCGTAAATCGCCGTGCGTGGGTTCGACGCGATCATCGCGGTCGCGGTTTTCCTGTCGCGTGGCGCGAAGAAACGCTCGAGCATGCCGAAGAAGCCGCCGGAGGATGGCGGTGTCGGCTGTGCGGCAGCCTCGGGTGCTGTCGCGATCACGGCGGGCGCGCCGTCCCTTGGCCGTTCCGGCAATGTGGCGACGGTCGTCGGGTTGGCGCGCGGCAACGGCACGTCTTCGGCCTCGGCCGTCTGCGGCGTGTCCCGCGCGGCGACGATTGGCGCCGGCATCGGCAGCGCGGCGAGGTGGGTGTTCGGAGTAGACCGAACCGTGAGAATGTCGAGGCCGCCGGCCGGCAGCCACACCGACGACGTATCGAGGTTCAGGGTCGGATCGCTGCGCAGTCCAGCGAGCGTGTCGATTTGCTCGTGCGTCTTGGCAATGGTCGATGATGCCGTCGGCGCGGGCACCGGAACTGGGGCCGGGGGCAGGGCGCTTGCCGGCGTCAGGTCGCGAGTGGTCGGCAAATAGGCGCTTTGCATCCACGTCATTACGCCCGCGATCGCCGCCGCAGTTACGGCCGCGGTGGCCAATGTGCGGATATCGGTAGGCGCGGGCATACGCGGGACACGCAGGGTCCACGCGCCCGAAAGAATGCGATCACGCAAACCCGGAAATACGAACGTATCGGACATTACTGACGGCTGACTTCCCCGTTGGACGCGCCGATACGCGATTCCCGCATTCCGGCGGCACAGGAGTCAAGAAGGTCTGTAACAATGGAAGAATTATGGTGGACAGTGACTTTTGGGCGACGGTGATGTCCGCCGGAACATTATACCGGCCGGGTCAGCCGTTGAGTACGTCGAGTGCCGCCTTGTGCACGCGCTTGTCGCCGGCAACGACGATGCGTCCGCCCGACTGCGCTGGGCCATTGTCCCAGGTGGTGACAATGCCACCGGCGCCCGCAATGATCGGGATCAGCGCGACGATGTCGTGCGCCTTGAGCTCGGTCTCGACAACGAGGTCGATCTGGCCGGCGGCGAGCATGCAGTAGGCGTAGCAATCGCCGCCATAGCGCGAGAGTTTCACCTTGTCTTCCACCCGCCTGAAGGCTGCGCGGTCGGTCTCGTTCATGAGCAGTGGCGACGTGGTGAACATCACTGCATTGCTCAGGGACTCGCATGATCGGACCCGCAGATCGCGATTTCCGGCGGGCCCGAGATAACGTGCCGCCCCACCGTCGCCAAAGAAGCGTTCGCGCGTGAACGGCTGATGCATCATGCCAAAGACCGGCTCGCCGAAGCGCGTGAGGCCGATCAGCGTACCCCAGGCCACCATGCCGGCGATGAACGACTTGGTCCCGTCGATCGGGTCGAGCACCCAGACATATTCGGCGTTCGGACGCTCGCTGCCGTATTCCTCGCCGAGGATGCCGTGCGCCGGGAAGTGCTTGCGGATGAGCGCGCGCATCGCGTCCTCGGCGGCGCGGTCGGCGGCCGTGACCGGGTCGAAACCGGCAGTCTGCTTGTTCTCCACCGCCAGGGCCGTGCGGAAGAACGGCACGATGGTGTCGCCGGACGCGGTGGCAAGCTGATCGACGAAACTCGTGAAATCGACGGCGGTCATCCGCGCTCCCAGCCAGCCGGCCTATGTTCAAAGTACGCCGACGGGTGGCGTAGTACCTCAAAATTGCAGAGCTCGACCGAAGCGATCATGCTTTGGGTGCGCCAGCGTCTCGAATTCGTCGTTATTCCGGTCGATCTGCACTAAGTTCCCGGTTTCTTGGGCCTCAGCTATGCGATTATATCATAGGCTTTAGGGCTGCTACCCTTGATTTTTGTGCGTCGCGGTGTAGATTATTGCGATGCGGTAGCGAGAGCTATCGCTGCCCTCCTTGGGCGTTTCCTCCCTAGACTTGGGCCGCTTGCACACGCGAGCGGCCCCTTTTTTTGTCACGGCCCGTTCGACGCTGCGCTATTCGGCGGCGGCGGCGCGATAGGGGCGCAGGTCATCCAGGGGGATGTCTCCCAGCCGCCGCGCCAACAGGTCCATGTCCGCTGCGACCCGATCGAAGCCGGGCACCCGCTGGTAGCGGCGCTCGTCCATATAAAGAGCGCGATTGATCTCGAGCTGAATGGCGTGCAGTCCGGCGGCCGGATTGCCGTAGTGCTCGGTGATGAAGCCGCCGGCATAGGGCTTGTTGCGGCTGACCGTGTAACCCTGGCAGCGCAGCGTGGTCTCGACCACGTCAGCAACGACGTCGACGCAACTCGTGCCGTAGCGATCGCCCAGCACGAATTCCGGGCGCGCGCGCTCGTCGCGCTGGCCGGCGTTCGACGGCATCGAATGGCAATCAACCAGCACGGCCGCTCCGAACTCGCGATGCAGGCCGGTGAACAGGCGGCGCAACGCGCGGTGATAAGGCTTGTAGAGGCTGTCGATGCGGGTCAGCGCATCGTCGACCGGAATGCGCCGGTCGTAGATCTCCTGCGCGTCTCCGACCACGCGAGCCACGGTGCCGAGGCCGCCGGCAACCCGCATCGAGCGGGTATTGGCGAAGGAGGGCAGGCGGCCTTCGAACATCCGCGGGTCGAGCTCGTAAGGCTCGCGGTTGACGTCGACATAGCAGCGCGGGAAATGCGCCCGCATCATCGGGAAACCCTGCACCACGACGCCGGCCACGAGGTCGTCCACGAAGGAGTCCTCGGAGCGGCGCAGGGCGGCAATATCGAGGCGCGTGGCTTCGAGAAAGGCGCGCGGATAGGCCGAGCCGCTGTGCGGCGAATTGAACAGGACCGGGCCGCGGCAGGTCGCCGGCTCGATGATCTCGAACGGCGGATCGAGCTCGTCGCGGAGTGCACTCATGGCAGGTGGCGGCTTTCGGGTCGGTCAACTAGTCTGGGTATCTGGGCGGGCGGCGGGCCGCCCCAGCCTGGTCGCATTGTCCATGGGACCGGTGACAATTCCAAGCAAAGCTTTCGGTTCACTCGATGTTTACCCGGCACAAGTCTTATAGAGCGGTTCGCAGCCGGTGGGGCTGGCCGGGCGGGGGTACTTGCGGATGATGTCGAAAATCCTGCTGGCTGAAGACGATACCGACATGCGGCGTTTCCTGGTCAAGGCGCTGCAAAATGCCGGCTTCGACGTGACCTCCTATGACAACGGATTATCCGCCTACCAGCGGCTGCGTGAGGAGCCGTTCGAGCTTTTGCTCACGGACATCGTCATGCCGGAGATGGACGGCATCGAGCTCGCCCGCCGGGCGGCGGAACTCGATCCCGACATCAAGATCATGTTCAT
>DATCFB010000135.1:0-3032 GCA_036509755.1 Pseudolabrys sp.
GGTTCGGCATAGGCTGGCCGGCTGTTGGCGATCGCGGAGCCAATGATGGCGCCGGCGGCGAGGCCGCCGACAACACCGGCGGCAACGCCGCAGCCGTGACACCGCGCTTCCGCAGCGTTCGGAATAGCGGCAACGGCGAGCGCGGCCGCCGCGAGAGCGATCATTGTCCGTTTCATCAATAGTCCCCTACGGCCCTGAAGATCAGAGTCGGGATGATGCGATCAAGCCCTTACGAGAGGCTTAAGGACAAACGAAGCGCGGACGGCTCCAGCCGACGACGTTGCCCCAGCGGTCGTGCACCGGACGCCGCGCCCAGAAGCCGCCCGGGCATGCGACCGGGTAGGGGGCGCCGTAACCATCATAGACGACATAGCCTGGCGCCGGCGCATAACGCGGCTCGCTGTTGGCGATCGCACCGCCGATGATGGCGCCGGCGGCGAGGCCGCCGAGGATGCCGACACCGACACCGCAACCGTGGCAGCGTGCTTCGGCCGGGGCCTGAGCCGTCAGGGTCGCCGCCGCGACGGTTGCAGCGGCCGCAATCGCAAGAATGGTCTTCTGCATGGATATCTCCAGGAGGTCCGGCCGGCGCGACTCCGGTCCGTGTTATGAGGAACCATGGCCCGGTTCCCCCTACAAATAAAGAGGCCGCGCCACTTTGACGGAAATGCGGTGGCTGGAACCTCGACCACAAAGAAAGCAGAAGGCCCGATCCGTTACCGGACCGAGCCTTCTCTTCAACTCAACCTGCGCGCCCGGGGCGCCACAGGTATCCGTCCTATGGGGTTAGCGGCAGACGCGGACGCGACGAAGGCGCCAGCCGAAGCCGTCCCAGAAACGCTCACGGTGCCACCAGCAGTGCGGCCCGTAATAGACCGGGTCGGGGCCGTAATAACCCGGGCCATAGCCGGAATTGGCAGCCGCGCCGCCGATGATCGCGCCGGCGGCCAGACCGCCGATAATGCCTGCGGCCACCGCACCGCCGCGAGCCTGCGCCGGCTGCGTCGGTGTCACGAGAACTGCGGCACTCAAGCTCGCGGCCGCAAGCACAGCGGTTAGTGTCTTGCTCAGTTTGGTCATACGCACCTCCTCCAAGCTCGCTTGCGAGCCCATATGCATTCAACGGAACGCGAAAGGGTTTCCTGCACCAATAGTCGCAGCGACAACTCTGTCGTAAGGCCAACGTTCCTATTTTTGCGCTGAACAGCGCGTGAACGGCTCGTTGGGAAGGTAATGAATACCGGTGGTCCGCGAATTAAATTTTCGCGAGGTTTGTGGCGCAAATGAGGCACGCGGGCAACCCCATGGATCGCTTCCACGTTGTGCGATTTGATAAAAGGCCCAGCGCGAATTTAATATCCGCGGCCGTCACGGCTCGGCTCGGCGGCGGGGGCAATGCGTCAGAACGGCACCAGCTTCGGCCGGTGCCGCGCCGCGGCGACCGGCGCAGTCCTTGGCGGGTTTGCGCGCCCCGCTCGCATTGACACGACCCCGCGCCGGCCTACATTACGGGTCGTTCCGAGGGGTGCCCGGTCCGGGCTGAGAAACACCCTTTGAACCTGATCCGGGTCATGCCGGCGAAGGGACAGGGACTTTTGCCCCCGAAGCCGTTCTCTCCCGGATCTGTTTTGCGCTCGCAAGCAGGAGAGGCCTATGAACAAGCCCGTCACGTCCGCCGATCTGGTCACGCCGAAGGTCACGACCGGGCCGCTGCCGGCCTCGCGCAAAATCTTCTCCTCGCCGGCGTCCGCGCCGGACGTGAAGGTGCCGCATCGCGAGATCAGGCTGTCGGACGGTTCGGGCGAAGCGCCACTGCCGGTCTACGACACCACCGGCCCCTACACCGACGACACCGTCGCGATCGACGTCGAGCGCGGTCTCAAGCGCGCGCGCATCGCGTGGGTGAAGGAGCGCGGCGGCATCGAGGAATACGAGGGACGCCCGATCAAGCCGGTCGACAACGGCAACGTCGCCGGCAAGCACCTGGCGCGCAATTTTCCCAACACGCCGAAGCCATGGCGCGGCGTCGGCGATGCGCCGGTGACGCAATACGAGTTCGCGAAGCGCGGCATCATCACCAAGGAGATGATCTACGTCGCCGAGCGCGAGAATCTTGGCCGCGCGAAGATGCTCGACCGCGCGCCGGCCGCGCTCGCAGACGGCGAATCCTTCGGCGCCTCGGTGCCGGCCTTCATCACGCCGGAATTCGTGCGCGACGAGATTGCGCGGGGCAGGGCGATCATCCCGTGCAACATCAATCACGCCGAGCTCGAGCCGATGATCATCGGCCGCAATTTCCTGGTGAAGATCAACGCCAATATCGGCAACTCGGCCGTCACCTCCTCGGTCGAAGAAGAAATCGAGAAGATGGTGTGGGCGATCCGCTGGGGCGCCGACACGGTGATGGACCTCTCGACCGGCCGCAACATCCACAACACGCGCGAATGGATCCTGCGCAATTCGCCGGTGCCGATCGGCACCGTGCCGATCTACCAGGCGCTGGAGAAGGTCGACGGCGATCCGGTCAAGCTCGACTGGGAGGTCTACAAGGACACTTTGATCGAGCAGTGCGAGCAGGGCGTCGACTACTTCACCATCCACGCCGGCGTGCGGCTCGCTTACGTGCCGCTGACCGCGAACCGCGTCACCGGCATCGTCTCGCGCGGCGGCTCGATCATGGCCAAGTGGTGCCTGTCGCGGCACAAGGAGTCGTTCCTCTACGAGCGCTTCGACGAAATCTGCGATCTCATGCGCAAATACGACGTGTCGTTCTCGCTCGGCGACGGATTGCGCCCGGGCTCGATCGCCGACGCCAACGACCGCGCGCAGTTCGCCGAACTGGAGACGCTCGGCGAACTGACGCAGATCGCCTGGAAGAAGGGCTGCCAGGTCATGATCGAGGGCCCCGGCCACGTGCCGATGCACAAGATCAAGATCAACATGGACAAGCAGCTCAAGGAATGCGGCGAGGCGCCGTTCTACACGCTCGGGCCGCTGACCACCGACATCGCGCCGGGCTACGACCACATCAC
>DATCFB010000136.1:0-37873 GCA_036509755.1 Pseudolabrys sp.
CGATTGAAGCCGAGCCATACCGCCGTCAGGATGATCGCACCGGCCGCGGCATGAAAGACGCGCGTCATCGCGCAATCTGCGGGCGGCGCGACTGCCGGGTCGCCCAGAAGCCGAAGCCGACGACGAGCAGCATGTAGGTGATCGCAAATACCGCCGCTCCGTCGCCGTCATGCCAGAAGCGGTGGCCTTCGGGGCTGACCGATGTCAGCAGCAGCCGAACGATGTTCATGGCATAGGTCACCAACAGCAAGCCCGCGAGCCACGCGAAGTCGAACTGGCGCCATGCCCGACGCAGCGCCAAAACTACGATGATGAAACCCGGCGCGACCATCGCTGCGACATACGACGACGTGCAGCCCCAGACTATATCCACCCCGAAATTGACGCCCGGTCGCAGGATAAAGGGTCCCGAGCCGGTGACGCCGAAGCCGGCCAGGTTCAGCAGGTGGCGCGTGATCCAGGCGTCGGCATTCGCTACGGCATCGTGCACCCAGAGGAACGGTCCGCCGAGCAGAAGGTATTGCGCGATAAAGACGAAGAGTCCGATGGCAAAAACTCGGTAGGCGGGATCGCGGCCGAACCGGGCCAGCACGAAGAGCGACAGCAAACCGGCCGAGAAGATCGGCCGGGTCGTGGCGAACAAGGTGAGGAACGCCGCGCCGACCAAGATCAACGCGCCCTCACCACCGCCTATTTGCGGCGACGGGGCCCGGAGGTCGATCATGCGCGCAAGCAGGACGAGTTCGACACATTCGAGCGCCGAGATTGCGTCCGGCAGCGAGGCAAATCCGCCGCTGCCGATGATCGCAAACTTGAAGCGCATCCATTCGAACAAGGTGAAAACGGTCAGCCAGCCCATGACGGCGAGGCGCGAGACGCTCTGCGTGGTCAGGCTCAGCCCGGTCGGCCGAGGCGCTGCCTGACGGTCAATCGTCATGCGTTTTGCATCTGTTGTTAAGGAAACACCCAATGTATAACGATTTAGCTCGAATACTTGAGTTTTGCAAAATTACTCTGGTCGGGCAAAAGCTGAACGCAAGAACGCCCTGGACATACGATGTTCGAAACGACGGTCTTGCTTGCCACTACTGTCGTTCTGGGCGCCTTTCTCGTCGAATTTGCGATCCGGCGGGAGGTGGCGCCCTTCGTCGTCTTCTGGCGCGGCTGGACGGTCACCGCCGGACGATTATGGACCGATCCGGCGGCATTCCTACAGGTCTTCAGCCTGTTTGCGGTCGGCTGGATCATCCAGGAATACTTCGTTCGGCATCCGCTTTCCAGCGTCGTCGGCCTGACTGCGGCCAGTGTCCTCTGGCAGGCTGCGATGTCGGTTCTGCTCGCGCTCTGCGCAGCCCGGTTTCATCTGTCGATCGTCGGCGGCCTGTTCGCCGATGCCGGGATGGGCTCGATCACGCTGCCGCAGTTTCGGAAGATCGCCGCAAAGGTCGCCCTGGTCGGAGGTGCGCTCTGGCTTTTCATCTATGTTTTCACGGTCGTCTCCAACCTGATCGTGTGGCACAGTCCGGCGCAACTAATTTCGGCCTCCGCAATCTCGGCGGCGGTGCTCTGCCAGCTTCTGCTGGCTCCATTCGCCTTGATACGGCCGGCCATTGCGTGCGGCGCGAAGCAACCTGTCGCCAATGCCCTCCGGCTTGCAATGCAACACATCCCGTTGCTGTTGGCCGTGGTTGTCCTGATGGCGGCGTCCGCTTTTGCAATTGAATTTGGATTGGGACTTTTTCAGGCGCTGTGGGGATCGAACGTGCTGGCTCAGGTCATTGCCGCGGCTTGTATCGTGATTTTCAGCGTTTTCCAGTTTTTCGCCTATGAGGCGGCGACGCTGATCGTGTTGCGTGACGCGGTGCGGGCGACGACCGGCGAGCAATGCGGAGTCGTTTGAACTTTCTCAATCGCCGAGGGTCTTGATCGCGGTGCTTATCTCAGCGGCAAGGTCGCGATCCGGATTGAGGACGGCTGCGGCTTTCAATTCCGCGGCGGCCTTGCTGACGTTTCGTTTCGCGAGATAGGCCATGCCGAGGTGGTATCGGATCGCCACGCGGTCGGGCGCTGCGGCCGCGGCAGGTTGGAGCAATGCGATCGCCGCGTCGTATTCGCCGCTCCGGTAGCTGACCCATCCGCGCGTATCCATGAATTGCGGGACCGGTGAGCCGGTGAGACTCGCCGTGAGTTCTTTGGCCTTCCTGAGGCTCGCCGGGTCGTGCCGGTGGTCGACGAGCAGAATTGCGAGATTATTTGCGGCGATCATCGAGTCCGGATTCTTGCTTAACATGTCTTTATATTCTGCAATGGCGTCTTCGTAGCGCTGGGCCGTTTGCAGCCCGTTCGCCAACTCGATGTGCATGATGGGGTTGCCGGGCATGGCGCGGAGCGCGGAACGAAGCGTTTCGAGAGCCGCATCGACACGTTGCTCACGGAAGTCGAGTTGGGCGAGAGCCAGATAGCCGACGCCGTTTTTCGGTTGTCTTTCGAGGGCCTGCGTAAAGCTTTTCCGCGCCTGATCCGGTTGCGCGCCGGCGATCTGGATCCAGCCGAGAAGCACAAGGGCCTCGGCGTTGTCGGGGCTGCGTTCGATGGCCGTTTTCAGGATACCGGTAGCCTCCTCGGTCTTGTGTGCGGCAATGAGCGCCGTCGCCAGCGTCGTGACCGCTGTGGCGGCCGCGTGAGGCCGGTCGGCGGCGGCCCGATAAATTTCGATTGCGCTGTCGGTTTTGCCTTCGCCCATGAGCGACGCGCCGAGCACCTGATCGGCGACATTGTCGGGGCCGCCGAACTTGCGGATCGCTTCGGCGACCGCCGCGGCCTTGTCCCAATGCCGAAGCGCCAATTCGATTTGCGCCAGTTTCGCGAGAATGGCGCCATCATCCGGCCTGCGGTCATGAACGCTGACGAGAAATTGCTCGGCGTCCTGGGTTCTGCCGCGGCGCTCCAGGAATTGCACGTAGTCGAACGAGATGGTGGGATCGCCGTTGGAAACATTCACGGCAGCCGTGAGTGCCCGCTCGGCTGCGTCGATCGATCCGGCCCTTTCATACGCCGCGGCCTTAAGCATCCAGAACGCGGTCGATCCCAAGGCCGACCAGATTTGAGCGCCGAGGAGAAGACCCGATCCCGTATACGTAAAAGCGTACGGGGAATTTTGAGAAAGCCGTCTTTGGTTCTGGTTGATCAGGCTCGTGATCAGGCAAAATCCGATCACGGCGAGGACAAGGCAGACCCGCAAGAGCGCCGGCCGAGCCCAGAAGGATGTCCAGCCCCGGTCGATCATGCCGTTCCCGATGCAGTTCGCGCCATGTAAGGACCGAGCCGGCGTCGTGTACAGAGAAATGGAGCAAGGGACGTCCGCCGGATTTCGGTGGTGCTCCCGGGGGGCGACCGCCCTCGAGCCAAAAGTATGAAAATAATCCGATATCTTTGAACAATTCTGATCTATAGGCGCTTTCCGAAGGGTCCCGCGCGTTGTGTGTTGGATGGTATCCCGCTAGTCTATGTGGGGATGAATGGCTCGCCGGGGCGTTTCGCTCGGGGCTTGGGGGCGTTGTGTTTGTAAGTGCTTTCGGTTGGACCCGGCGACTCTGCGCGGCGGGTCAAGGCGGTCGCCCGCGATTCGGCATATCGGGCGCGCTGCTATTCACCATCGCCCTCGCGGCGGCTGGAACGGTTGCACCCCCGGCGCGGGCCGACACCTTCAGCATCACTTACACGAACAACGGTAACAGCGTCGTCATCAATGGAACCGCGGGCCTCATGTCCGGGACCGCCGGATCGGCGGCGGCTTGGTATCAGGTCAGTTCATTGACCGTAACGAGGGCGGGAGAAACTGGTCCCGCCACCCTAATCAGTTCGACCGGGGCCGCCAACAGCGCCACGGATTTTGGCGCGGTCTCGTCGCTCGGCAATCAGCATTACGCCGTCGACAATTTTATCCACCTTTACGCGGCGCAGCCGTTCGGAGCCTATCAAGGGGCGAGCGTCGTTGGGGCTACATTCGGCGGCATCGGCTGTACTTTCGCATCGAGCGGCCACGGATATCTCATCGGTGCGGGCACGAGTGGGGTGGGTTCGATCGAGTTGTTGTGCGGCAGCGTAGGCAACGGCTGCCATAGTGCCACAAACAACACCCAAGCCGATCTCACGAGCGGCGGCTTTACCGTCGACGCCAGTCCGGGCCCAATTCCCGGCGCCGGTCTCCTGTCGTATCTGATCGCGGCGCTTGGCGGCCTTGCGGCATTCTGGAAGAGAGGCGTCGCACGATCGAGAGTGGTGATCGAGTCGGCGAGGCTGATCTGGTCCGGTCGTCGGCGCAGGGGCACAGGCAGCGCGTCGGCCTCTTAGACGCATTTCCGGAATGCTGAGCAGATCGACGCGCTGACGCCGGCGAGTTGCGCGCTCCGCATCTGCACGACGATGACCGGCACGCCAAAGCGCGAGCGGAGACTGGCCCCCCGCACCACGGATGTCTGCCTTCCCTGTCGCAGCCAGAGACCGTGGGCAGGCTCGCGCGAGGTGACAGTCCTGCAAGGCTCAGGCAATCATCGTCCCTGGACGGGGCTGGCGCGTCAGCGCGGAAGGTGGTCTCACGGTGGCAATGACCACCGCCTGATCATAGGGGGCCACGATATCGTGTGATTGGTGCAAGGGGCGGAGTGATGTATGTGTGCGCTCCGGCGACCGTTTGAGCCAAAAGACGTCCGGCAGGCCCGCATGACCCGATTGACGATCCGCAAGCCGGATGACTGGCACGTCCACTTCCGCGACGGCGATGTGCTGAAGTCGGTGGCTCCGTTCACCGCTGCGCAGTTCCGGCGCGCCATCGTTATGCCGAACCTGATGCCGCCGGTGACGACGGCGAAGATGGCGGAGGAATACCGAACCCGCATCATGGCGGCGGTGGCCGGCCATGACTTCACGCCGCTGATGACTTGCTACCTGACCGACGACACCGACAAGCGCGATCTCATCGCAGGCTTCAAGGACGGCGTCTTCACCGCGGTCAAGCTCTATCCGGCGCACGCCACGACGAATTCCGCCGCCGGCGTGACCGCGATCGACAAAGTCCTGCCGGTGCTGGAGGCGATGGCGGAGGCCGGCATGCGGCTATGCGTGCATGGCGAGGTGCCATTGCCCGAAATCGACGTGTTCGACCGCGAGAAGGCCTTCATCGACCGCGTCCTGCTGCCGCTGCTCGACCGCGTGCCGCAACTCAAGATCGTCATGGAGCACGTCACCACCAAGGACGGCGTTGCGGTCGTCCGCGCCCACAAGGAGCGTCTCGGCGCGACGCTGACGCCGCAACACCTGCTCTACAACCGCAACGCTTTGTTCGCGGGTGGCCTGCGCCCGCACATGTACTGCCTGCCCGTGCTCAAGCGGGAGGATCACCGCCTCGCGCTGCGGCAAGCTGCGACCAGCGGCGAGCCGGGCTTTTTCCTCGGCACCGACTCCGCGCCCCATTTGCGGCACCTGAAGGAGGCCGACTGCGGCTGCGCCGGCGTGTTCGGCGCTCCTGCCGCGCTCGCCGCCTATCTCAGAGTATTCGAGGAGGAAAAGGCCCTCGACAGGTTCGAGGCTTTCGCCTCGCTCAACGGCCCGGCCTTCTATGGGCTGCCGGTCAACGAGGAGCGGGTGACCATCGAGAAGCGACCGAACCTGGTCTGCGACGGGGTCGAGGTCGGAAAGCTGGGGGAAATCCACCCGCTTTTCGGCGGCGATCCGGTTGACTGGTCGATTGCCCCGACGGCATAAGCTACGAAATACCCCGCATTCCCTGCCGCAAGCGCGCCCGCTGGCCGATGCCGTCGCGCGCGACCGCGAGGCGCGAGGCGAAGGAGACGACATGGGCACTTTTTCCGCCACCACGCAGGACAGGAAGGCGGTCGCCAAGCAGACCGCCCGCATGATGCTGGAGATCAAGGCGCTTCATTTCAACGCCGAGAAGCCCTTCATCTTCACATCCGGCTGGGCGAGCCCCGTCTATGTGGACTGCCGCAAGATCATTTCCTTCCCGCGGCTGCGCAATACGCTGATGGATTTTGCCGCGCAGACGGTCGTCAACGAGATCGGTTACGAGTCGCTCGACTGCGTCGCCGGTGGCGAAACCGCCGGCATTCCGTTCGCAGCCTGGATTGCCGACCGGCTGATGCTGCCGATGCAATACATCCGCAAGAAGCCGAAGGGGTTCGGCCGTAACGCGCAGATCGAGGGCGAGTTGGCGCCCGGCGCCCGTGCCCTTCTCGTTGAGGATTTGACCACCGACGGCGCCAGCAAGGTCAACTTCTGCAATGCGCTGCGCGCCGCCGGCGCGAAGGTCGATCATTGCTTTGTCGTCTTCTATTACGACATCTTCCCGCAAAGCACCGGACATCTGAAGGATCTCGGCGTCAAGCTGCATTACCTCACGACGTGGTGGGACGCGCTCGAGGTCGCCGAAGAGGGCAAATACTTCGACGCTAATACGCTGAAGGAAGTGCGCGCCTTCCTTACCGAGCCGTCGAGATGGTCGGCGGCGCACGGCGGCATTTCGGATTTCGCCGCGTCGCGCTGAACTTGCCTTGTCGCCAGGGAACGTCCCGGCGATCTCGCTGATGCCTTCCCGAATGGAAATGGCCGGGACAAGCCCGGCCATGACGATACAATCTCAAATCCTCCTACAGCGTGCGCTTTTTATGACGCGGTACGTCCTTCATGCGAGGTGGTAGCCGCGCTGCGGTTCGATTTCGTTTCGTCTTTAGAAGGCACAAGTGGCGCTTGCGCACCGGTCACGTCACCGGCGTGGCCATCCGCTACACCAGCATTGTGCTTGGTGTCGTCCCAGCCCTTCTGGGCCTCCGCCTTGGCGTCTTCCCAAGTGCGGCGGGCGGCTTCCTTGGCCTCGTCCCAGCCCTCCTCGGCGATGTCCTTGCCGCGTTCCCATTGCTCGCTCGCTGCCTCGCGGGCGTCCTGCTTCAACCGCTCACTGGCTTCGCCCATTGCGCGGTTCTCGATCTCCGTTGCGGGCAAAAGCGCGCCGATGATCGCGCCGAGCGCGATACCGATGCCGGCGACCACCATCGGCTCCTCTTGCATGAACTTCGTCAGCCCGCGCGAGCTTTCCATCGCGGATGACATTGAGCGCTCGGCGGCATCGCTCGCACGCTCATAAGCGCTGCCGGCGAAATCCTGCGCTTTGTCATAGGCACGCGACGCGGCGCTTGCGGCCTTGCCGTAAGCGCTCGATCCGGCCTCGGTGGCACGCTCGTAAGCTGTCGATGCCGGCTCGGATGCCTTGTCGGTGGCCGATTCCGCTTTCCGGGATGCGCGGGGCGAGGTCTTCTCGAATTTCGATGCCATAGCTACTGTCCTGTCTGCCCATTGGTCCAAACTGGCCGGCTCGGTCGTTTCGACCGAGCCATCTCCTTTCGTCTGCGCGGCACTCCCGTTATGGGATTGCCGCTGCGCGAACATCAGCCAAGCCAAGCCTGCGCCCAAGAGCGCCACCGGCACCGGATTGTCGGTGACCTGCCGGCCGAAATTCCGCACGATCTCTGCGCCGTTTCGTTCGCGCGCATAGTCGATGGCCTCGTCAATCATTTGTCCCGGGCTGATGCGTGTGCGCAACTCCGCAAGCGTCTCTCCGATGCGCGCGCGCGTGGCTTCCGCTTCGCGCTCAAGCTGCTCGCTGGAAGCCATCGCCGGTCCTTTCTTCCTCGCCATTGACCTGACGCTTGGCCAAAGCCGCGTCTTCCTGGAATTGATGGATGGTCTTGTGCGGGATCAGGTTCTTGGCCTTGAGGCGGTTGACGCCGATGAGCATCAGCACGACGCCGACGACCAGCGCCGCACCGCCGGCGATCAGCGCCGACCAGTAGGACGCGAGTCCCGCCGCTTCCAGCGCGTAGACAGCCGCCATCAGCAGGATGACCAGCGCCGGAATAAGCAGCACCGCCGCGGCAATCGCCATGACGATGCCCATGATGACGCGGTTCACGTTCTCGGAAATCTCGGCGCGGGCGAGCTGGCTCTCCTTGCGCAGCAAGGTCGCGAACTGATTGATGAGATCGATGACGATCCCCGGGATCGACCGCGTTCGCTCGTCGAATGGAATCGGCATGGGGGTCCCGGAGCTCAGCTCGAGCTTTTGATAAAGCGCGAGATCACGAAGCCCGCGAGCACCGCGCCGGCGAAGGCCGCGACCGGTTGCTGGCGTGCGAAGCGGTTGAAGGCGCCGATCAGGTCCTCGACGCTGCGGTTGCGCAGGTTCGACGCGGCGTTCTCCAGGCCCTCCGCGGCGCTGTGCACGTAGTCGGCGGCTTGCGGGATTTCCTTGCCGATCTCGTCCGCGGCGCCGTGCACCGCGCGGCCAAGCCGGTCGATGCGCTCGGCGCCCTGCTGCTTGCCCGCCTCGGCGAAGTCAGTCGCCGTGTTGCGCAGGGCCTCGGCGGCGCGGTCCTTGATGGTTTCGGCGGCGCCGGCGATGAAGCCGCTGCCGGCGTCCTCGCCGCCCGCTGGCCTCTGCTCGGTGCGTTCGACGGTGTGTTCCATGCCCGTTTCTCTCGTTGCCAAGAAATGTGAGTGATTGGTGTGTCTTGCGGAGGTAACCGCCGTTGGCCCAATGTGTTCCCCATGCGCCGATGGTTTGAACGGGATGTGGCGCGGCCTGTAAAATTCGACATACGACGCGACCGGCGCACTGGATTCCACGAGGCAGGACGACGATGGCGAGAGACGGGACCGTGCTGCTGACCGGCGCAAGCGGCTTCGTCGGCTCGGCGGTCGCGCGGCGGTTGCGCGCGGCCGGGTTTTCCGTGCGGGCGCTGGTGCGGCCGACGAGCCCGCTCGCCCATCTCTCTGATCTCGACCTCGAATTCGCCACCGGCGACCTGCGCGACCCGGAAGCCGTGCGCCGCGCGATGGCCGGGGCACGTTTCCTGTTTCACGTCGCCGCGGATTACCGGCTGTGGGCCCGCGACCCCGATGAGCTGACGCAGACTAACGTCGCCGGCACGCGTCTCCTCATGGAAGAGGCGATGCGCGCCGGCGTCGAGCGCGTCGTCTACACGAGCAGCGTGGCGACGCTCGCCGCCCGCGCCGACGGTGTTTCCGCCGACGAGACCATGCCGCTCACCGAAGACCGAGCGATCGGCGTCTACAAGCGCAGCAAGGTCGCGGCCGAGCGCGCGGTCGAGGCTCTGATCGCGCAGGGCCTGCCGGCCGTGATCGTCAATCCATCGACGCCCATCGGCCCGCGCGACGTCAAGCCGACGCCGACCGGCCGCATCATCGTCGAGGCGGCATCCGGCCGCATGCCGGCCTTCGTCGACACCGGGCTGAACATGGTGCACGTCGACGATGTCGCCGAGGGGCATTTCCTCGCCTTCGAGCGCGGCCGCACCGGCGAGCGCTACGTGCTCGGCGGCCAGAACGCCTCGCTGGCCGAAATCCTCGCCACGGTGGCGGAGACGGTCGGGCGGCGTCCGCCGCGCATCCGCATTCCGCGGCAGGCGCTGGTCCCGTTCGCGCATGTAAGCGAGGCGGTCGCGCGCCGCACCGGACGCGAGCCGATGCTCACGCTCGATGGGTTGCGCATGTCGAAGAACAAGATGTTCTTTTCCTCGGCCAAGGCCGAGCGGGAGCTCGGCTACCGCGCGCGGCCCTATCGCGAGGGAATCACGGACGCGATCGCATGGTTTCGCCGCGCGGGCTACCTGCGGCGGTGATGCCCACCCGATACGGCGCCGCGTCGGCATAGCCGCCCGTAGGCTTGCCTGAGCGTTTCACCGTCGCCACCGTTTCCGGATCGATCAGTGCAGCCAATTCCTCGCGGTAGCGATAGCCGGGCGCATGGCCGGCGAAGCGGTTCGACGTCGCGGGGTGCGTGTAGATTTCGACCAGACCGTCGGGCGCGGTCCTGACGGCGGCAAGCAGGCGCTCGCGCGTCATCTGGCCGGTCCAGCGCAATCCGGCCACTGCATCCGGCGTCGCGAGCCCGGCGCGGCGCGCCTGCGCCTTGAGCACGGCGCAGCCCGGCGCCATCCCGTGCCCCGGCTCGCGCGGCACGCGCAAGGCGCGCATGCCGAACTGGCGGCCAACCTCGATCACCTGCGCGGCGACGATCGGATGCATGTGGAAGTGCTTATGTGCGTTGACGTGATCGAGCGGCAGGCCGCTGCGCGCGAAGGCCGCGAACTGCGCGGCGATCTCGCGCTTCAATTGCCGCCGTATCTCCGGTTTGCCGGCGAGTTCGAAGGCGAGGCGCACCATGTCGGAACGCAGAAAGCCGTTCGGCTGAACCAGCTCGGGAATCTGCTGCGGCTCAAGCGTCGGACGTCCCTCGAGAAGAACGAGATGCAGCCCGACGCGCAGGGTTGGCCGATTGCGCGCTATGTCGATCGCCTCGCGCGCCGCCGCGCCCGACACCATCAAACTCGCCGCGGTCAGCACGCCTTCGCGGTGTGCGCGGTCGACCGCCTCGTTGACCTCGGCCGAGAGCCCGAAGTCGTCGGCGGTGATGACCAGCAGGTTCAGTGACTCACCTTTCGATGCTCACGCAGGAAGGCGAAGAACTCCACCGCTTCGCGCAGCCGCCGTTGCAGCATCTCGCGGCTGAGCAGCATCTCGCCGACGATCGAGGCGATCTTCGGAGCCCGGAAATAGAACCGCCGATAGAACTCTTCGACCGAATGGAAGATCTCGGTGTGGCTCAGGTGCGGATAGTTCAGCGCCGCGATCTGCACGCCGTGATCGTCGACGAGGCCCTGCTCGGCGGTGCCGAGCCAGCCATTCTCAATCGCCTGCTTGTACAGGAACGTGCCCGGATAGGGCGCCGCGATCGACACTTGGAGCGTGTGCGGATTGATCTCGCGCGCGAAGCGGATCGTCTCCTGGATCGTCTCCTTGGTCTCGCCCGGCAGGCCCATGATGAAGGTGCCGTGAATGGTGACGCCGAGATCGTGGCAGTCCTTGGTGAATCGCTTGGCGACCTCGACCCGCATGCCCTTCTTGATGTTGTGCAGGATCTGCTGGTTGCCGCTCTCGTAGCCGACGAGCAGCAGTCGCAGGCCGTTGTCGTGCAGGACCTTCAGCGTCTCGCGCGGCACGTTGGCCTTGGCGTTGCACGACCAGGTGATGCCGAGCTTGCCGAGTTCGCGCGCGATCGCCTCCGCGCGCGGCAAATCGTCTGTGAAGGTGTCGTCGTCGAAGAAGAACTCCTTGACCTGCGGCATCGCCGCCTTGGCCCAGCGGATCTCCTCGACCACGTTTTCGACGCTGCGGGTGCGGTATTTGTGGCCGCCGATGGTCTGCGGCCACAGGCAGAAGGTGCAGCGCGATTTGCAGCCGCGGCCCGAGTAGAACGAGATGTAAGGATGCTTGAGATAGCCGATGAAATAATTCTCGATCTTGAGATCGCGCTGGTAGACCGGCGTGACGAACGGCAGGTCGTCCATCTCGGTCAGCGTCGCGCGCGGCGCGGTCTCCTGAATATCGCCGTTCGCGTCGCGATAGCACAGGCCGGAAATCTCATCGAACTGCTTGCCCTGCGCCACGTCGCGGATGGTGAAGTCGTAATCCTTGGCGGTAACGAAATCGATCGACTCGGCCTTTTCCAGGCTTCGGCGCGGCTCGATGGCGACGTTGGCGCCGACCATGCCGATCTTGAGCTTCGGGTTGACGTCCTTGAGCGCCCGCGCTGCGGCGATATCGGATGCAAATGTCGGCGTCGAGGAGTGCATCACGACGAGGTCGTAATCCTTCGCCTGCGGCACGATCTGGCCGAGCGTAATGCCGTGCGGCGGCGCGTCGATCAATTTCGAATCCGGCACCATGGCGGCGAGCTGCGCCAGCCATGTCGGATACCAGTGCGACTTGATCTCGCGCTTGGCCTGGTAGCGCGAGCCGGCGCCGCCATCAAACCCTTCGAAGGAGGGCGCTTGCAGAAAAAGCGTACGCATTGAATGCCGTTCAGCTTGAGGAGTCGACGATCAGGGTCTGGTCCGACAACCGGTACCGCTGGCCCCGCCACGTCACGGTAAGGACGAAGAAGCTCGCAACATAGGCGGCGAAGGACACGAGGTCACGCGCGGGGATGAGCAGGTAGCCTTGCGAGCGTATGGCGAAGCGTTGCTCCACACACCAGGATACCCCGACGCGGCAGGCGAGGGCGATCATGGCCATGGCCAGCGCATCGCCGCCGCCGCCGAAAGCAACGGCCAGCAGCGCGAGCGGGAATGGATGAGTGATGATGCTGCCGAAATGCCCGAGCGGATCAATCGATTTGATGGTGCAGACCTGGCGCACCTGGCTTTCGGCAAAATCGCGGGCGCTGGAATCGGTATGGACGTGGCCAACTGCGAACGGCGCCACCGCCACGGTGTAGCCCGCGGCCCGCACGGCATCGCCAATCGCATAATCGTCCCAGAGTTGATCGGCGAAGACCGTGAAACCGCCTATGCGCGCCAGGATGTCGCGCGTCAGGGCGATGGTTGCACCGAAACAGGGACGAGCCAGCCCGAGCGTCACGCCGCCGATCACGTTGGGCAGGAAGTGGATGTTGGCGCTCATCGCGGCGAGCCGCGACCAGAGGGTCCCCTGATCGATGCCGTAGAACAGGCAGGTGACTGCGCCAACGCCGGGGCGCTGCAATTCGGCGACAATTCCGGAGAGATGTTGCGATCCGACGACGATGTCGCTGTCGATGAGCACGAGCATCTCATGCCGCGCGTGCCGCGCGATATTGGCGATGTTTGCGACCTTCAAATTCTGGCCGACAACCTGGGAATCGGCGTGGCAGATGATCCGGCCATCGCCACGCTCGGCGGCAATCTGGCGAACGACTTCGATCGCCGGGTCGTTCGGATCGAGGGTGCCGCAGATAATTTCCGTCGGTCCGGCGTAGTTCTGGTCACGCAACGCGCGCAGCCGATCGGCCAGACCGGGTTCGCTGCCGCATAGGGGGACGAGTACCGAAACCGGCACCGGGACGGATGCGGCCACCGGGTCCCGGCCGCGGAAACGCAGCACCGAGAAGGCTACGAAGACGTAATACAGGCAGCCGAGCCCCGCGCCGGTCAGGCAGGCCGTTGCTGCCCAGTGCAGCACCTCGTCCGTACTCAACATAACGTTGCGCCCCGATTATCCCGTCCGGCAGTCACAGCATAACGCCGCTGTAAAGCCAAGCGCGAGAGATAAAGGAGGGCATGGTTGCGGCGCAAAATCGGGAGGCGAAGGGCGGCGGGGTTGGCCGCGAGGACCAGCAGCGTGATGAACATATTCTCCGCCAGCCGATGCACGGACCCGTGGTCCTCGACCCCGGCACTTGCGGGTTCGAAACCATAGCGGGAGGCGATCCGGGCAACCTGGGCGCTCTGGCCGGCGGTCCCGAGCCGCATGTCGGCACGCAGGGCCGCTACGTCGTCGAGCGCCCGGGTCCAGCGTAAGTGCAGAGCCAAATCCCGCAGCGACAGGTCGATCCCTCGGGCGAGCGTCCGTGCCCATTTTAAGGTGACCCCCTCGGCCCCGATCGGCGGAATGTGTTCGTTCCAAAGATGCAGGTCGAGGACCGGGGCGCCCGGTAGCAGGTGCGTCCCGTCGGCCAGCACGATCTCCGTATCGGTTCGCGCCGGCTGAAGGCGGAATAGACAGTGCGGATCGTCGGTGAACTCGTAGACGCCCTGCCGCTGCCGCAGCCAGCGATCGAGACCGAAAATCGCCGGTTCGATCAGAGTCGCATGAATCGAAAAGTGCGTTTGTTGCGGCAAACGCGTGACTCCAAAAAGGAGCGCCCTGATCGAATGACTCGGGCGCAATCATCGAGGTTCCGGCCCGTGCGATTAATTGGGAGTCATGATTCGCACATGGCGCAACAATTCAGCGAATCGCCGGACCGGCCGTCATCGCCGCATCCGGCGGCGGATATTGATGTTGGCGGGTCCACGGCCGCGGCGCCGGGTGGCTGTCCATTCGTTTGTAAGCGACGATTTGGGCAATCGACAGCCAGCCGCGGTCGAAGGCTTGCGCCATGCCCGCGAGATACATTCGCCACACCCGATAGCGCTCGACCCCGCCAGCGTCGATCACGGCATCGCGGTTTCTTTCCAGCCGCGCGAGCCACAGAGCGAGCGTCCGGGCATAGTGCGGTCGGAGATCCTCCACGTCGGTGCTCTCGAGTCCGCAACGTGCGATTTCGGTCAGAAGGCGCGGCAGATTGGCCAACTCGCCGCCAGGGAACACGTACCGATCGATGAACTCGCCGCCCGGCGGACCTTGCGGCCGGCCGTCCGCGTCGGTCGTGATGATGCCGTGATGGACGAGCATCCCGCCCGGCTTGAGCAGGCGTTCGATCGCTTTGAAATAGATCGGCCAGTTTCGCGCGCCGACATGCTCGTACATTCCGACCGAGACGATTTTGTCGAAGTGGTCGTGGCCGTCGATGTCGCGATAATCCGTGAGCCTGATGTCGACGCGATCGCCGAGGCCGGCCGCCGCGATACGCGTGTGCGCCGTGTCGTATTGTGCCTTGCTGTTGGTCACCCCGACCGCCTCGATGTCGTGGCGAGTGGCGGCAAATTGAACAAGTCCGCCCCAGCCGCAGCCGATGTCGAGCAGGCGCTCACCCGGCTGCAAGCGCATCTTTCGGCATAGATGCGCCAACTTCTGTTGCTGCGCGAGGTCGATGTCCTCGTCGCCGGTTCGGAAATAGGCGCAGGAATAGACCATGCCTGCGTCAAGGAAGGCGCGGTAGAAATCATCGGAGACGTCGTAATGATGCGCGATCGCATGCGCATCGTCCGTCTTGGAATGACGGAACGAGATCAGCCCCGCGCCACGCAGGAGGGCAGTGAGCCAGCGCGCTTTGCCGACGCGCTCGGCGAGCTCGATCCCGGTACGCATGATGTCGCTGATGTCGCCTTCGACCAGGATGTCGCCGGCGACATAGGCGTCGCCCAGCCGGTCGAAGCGGCCGAACAGGAAATCCCGCGCGGTGTGGGGCGATCGCAGCGTCAGTGTCACCGTCGGCGCGGCACAAAAGTCGAAAACCTCGCCGTCCCAGAAGGTGAGCCGGAGCGGCAACGGCCGACCGGAAAACCGGTCCTTCAGAAGTGACAACAAGCGCCGGCGCGGCGACATGGCGTCCTCGCGTAAAATGGATCACTGCGTCAACGCGGCACCGCGTATTTCGCTCCTCGCCTCAATGCGGTGCCAGCGCCTCCGGATCGCGATAAAGCTCGGCGAGAGTGGCGCGAACGGTCAGCGCGAACGGCACTGAGAGTATGATGCCGACAATCCCGAACAGGATGCCGCCCGACAAGAAGCAGAAGATCACCAAAGCCGGCGGCAAAAAGGCCGCTTTGCCGAGCACGATGGGCCCGAAAAACTCGTCGATCGAGACGCGCAACATCACGGCGTAGATGATGTACTCGACGATATTCCAGGCGCTTTCCGCCTGCTGCATGGCGATCAGACCGGCGATCGTCGCGGAGGCGAACGGGCCGATCACCGGAATGACCTCGAGCAGGCCGGTGATCAGCGCGAGGAATACTGCGTGATGAATGTGCAGGATCAGCCCGAGGCCGATATAGGCCGCCGTCGAGGCGTAGAGCACGACCAGCGCTACGCCGAGAAAATAGCGCCACAGCACATTGTGCAGATCGTTCCAGACGCGATCCGCGAACGGCCTTTGCCTCGGCGGCACCAACCAGAACAGGGCGTCGCCGGTGCTCGATCCGGCGATCAGGAGGTAGCCGAGCAGCACCCAGCTCAGGATGATGCCGAACATGCCCGCGAATCCGTAGGTGACGATCGAGAGGACCCGGCCGCTGTCGTTGAGCGTATCCTGGAGCGCCTGCACAAGGCGGTGCGCGATGCCATGCGCATTGATCTGGACGCCGAGCAGGTTGATCGTGTCGTTGCCGATGAATTGGGCCACCATGCCTTGGATACTGTCGGTCAAATTGCCGCCGCCCTGACCCATCTGGCGGATGAGCGGCGGCAGGCCGAGCCAGCCGATGCCCGCAGCGCCGGCCATCAGCACGATCAGCACCAGCACGGCGAATATCCACCGCGGCGCGCGCGTGCGCGCGGCGAGCCGGTCGATCAACGGCGTGCAGACGTAAGCCAGAATGCCGGCAAAGACGAACGGGAAGAGGATGTCACGGATGAGATAAAATACGATCAGAACGCCGGCGCAAATGATGAGCGTGAGCCCCGCGGTTCGGCGCGACGGCGCGGGAGGCGGGCCGCGGGTGGTCTGCGCTTGTTTGGTCCGACCGGTCATCGATAGACCCGGCCCTTCCAGCGCACGCGGCCAATCATGCGCCAGCGCAAGCTGTCCAGCGCGATCAGGGCGCCGGCCGTATAGCCGAGCGGGAACAGCAGGCCGTAGACGAGTGGAATGCGAAAATAGGCCGTGCCTGCAATATGCAGGCCGAAGGCGGCGGCCGAGCCGATCAAGGCCGGAACGGCGGCGAGGCACGCATCGCTGCCGCCCCGAATACATCCGGCAAGATCGAACGCCGGCAGCAGTACCGTCGCCCAGGCGAGCGTTACGCCGATCACTGCGGTTGCGATCGTCGCCGCTGGACCGCCGAGCATGTCGACGAGATTCTTGGCGATGCCCGGCCAAAGCGTCGTCCAGCCGGAGTACATCCGCGTTGAAAGAAGCGCCCTGCCGTCCTGCATCAGGACGCGATGGCCGCGGCGCTTCATCAGGCGCGCAAGGTCGATGTCCTCGATGATCGAGCGCGATACGGCGGCGTGGCCGCCGACGTCGTCATAGGCCTCGCGGCGGATCAACATGAACTGGCCGGTGGCGACCGCGTCGTCGCTGTCGGGCGACTGCTTTTTCGCGAGGTTCTGCGAGAACGACAGCAGAAAGAGTCCGCAGGGCAAGATCAGCCGCTCGGCGAAGCTCTTGAGCTCCTGCCGCGGCGCCAGCGTGAGCAGATCGATGCCGTCACGCGCGGCGGCCGCGACCGCGCTGGCGATCAGCGCCGGCTCGGCGCGCATGTCGGCGTCGAGGAAGCATAGCCATTGCGCCGCATCGGCGACGGCCCGCGCGCCGGCGGCGCAGGCATTGACCTTGCCGGTCCAGCCGGGCGGCAGTGGCGGGCTTTGCATCAGCACGACACGCCGGTCGCGGGCCGCAAAGCGGCGCACGATCGCGGCGGTGTCGTCACTCGAATCATCGTCGACGACGACGATGGCGAGGCGCGGATATTGCTGAACGATCAAGCTGTCCAGACATTCGCCGATATTGCCGTTCTCGTCGCGTGCAGGCACCACCACCGCCACCCGCACCGCGTCATCCGGCGCCGCGGCGGCGCTGAGGGGGGCGAGGGCGTGGCGCTGGCAGACGGCGCGGACGGCGAGAACGGCAATAACGGCAAACATGGCGATCGATAGGACGAGCATGACGTTGAACTGGACGAGCGTGACCTTGGACTAGACGAGCATGACGTTGGACTAGGCGAGCATGACGTTGGACTAGGAAGCATGGACGAGGAAGCATTGGCGACGGATCGGGCGCATGACGGCGGACAGGGCAAGCGCGACCGCGGATTAGGACACAGCAAGTGCAGAAGACCACGCGCGCGCGACCGAAAGATCGCCGGACGATGGCAGCGACAGAAAACGGCGGTCTTTTGTCGCAACCGGCCAGAGGCGATGCCTGTTCCGTCCTCCGCAAGCTTCCGCGAACGGCAATTTCGCCCGCTCCTGGCGTGAGTTGCTGCGCTGCAATAGCGCGCGAGCGATTCCGTCCAAGTTTCTGTGGCAAAAAGATTATACCAGGGTTACACTTTCTTTATCCCGGCTTAATGGCGGCTGCCGAAGCGGCATTCTCCAGGCAATCGGGATCGCAAGCCGGCGAAAGATCGGCTCGCTGACGAAAATCCACCAAGGAGGATTCATGCCACCGCTCGTCAAATCCCTTACCGTTGCCGCAGGCTGCCTTGTCGGCACGCTTGCTCTTACCTCGGCCTCCGCCCTCGCCTGGGAGCCGACCCGAACGATTACCTTCGTCGTGCCTGCCGGCACCGGCGGCGGCGCCGACCAGATGGCGCGTGAAATTCAAGGCGTGGCGGCCAAGCACAATCTGCTGAAACGGCCGATGGTGGTCATCAACGAAAGCGGCGGCGCCGGCGCACAGGGCTTCCTGGACGTGAAGAACTCGAAGGGCGATGCGAACAAGATCGTCATCACGCTCTCGAACCTGTTCACGACTCCGCTGGCCACCGGCGTGCCGTTCAGTTGGAAGGACTTCACGCCAATCGCGATGCTCGAACTCGACGAATTCGTGCTCTGGGTCAACGCCGATACGCCGTACAAGACTGCAAAAGATTACATCGCTGCGGTGAAGAAGGATCCCGGCAAGTTCAAGATGGGCGGGACCGGCTCGAAGCAGGAAGACCAGATCATCACTGCCGCGATCGAGCAGAAGACGGGCGCCAAGTTCATTTACGTGCCGTACAAGGGCGGCGGAACCGTGAATGAGCAACTCGTCGGCAAGCACATCGATTCGAGCGTGAACAACCCGATCGAAGCAGTGGCAAACTGGCGCGCCGGTAAAGTGCGTCCGCTCTGCGTCTTCGACAACGAGCGGATGTCGTACACCGACAAGATCACCAAGGACATGTCCTGGCACGATATCCCGACCTGCAAGGAGAGCGGGCTCGATATCGAGTACCTCATGCTGCGCGGTGTCTTCACCGCGCCGGATGTCAAGCAGGACGCGGTCGACTACTATGTCGATCTTTTCAAGAAGGTCGAGGCGACGCCGGACTGGAAGGACTTTACCCAGAAGGCGGCGTTCAAGCAGACCTTCATGACAGGCGACAAGTTCAAGCAGTGGATCGCGGACGCCGCCAAGCTTCATGAAAGTCTGATGGAGAAGGCTGGCTTCATGGCCAAAAAGAAGTAGTCGATAGCGGGAATAAGAGGGGGCCGCCTTTGGGCGGTCCCCTTTTGCACATCCCGATCCGCTTCTGGCGGAAGTCAGAAGGCGGAGAACGGCAATATGAGCGGGGATACAGAATGAGCGACGAAACCGACCACTCGCGAAGCCTGGTTTCGATCCACACGATGGAAATGGCGACGGCGCTCGTCATCCTCGTCTTTGCGACCGTGGTGATGGTCAGCAACTACGAATTGGGGGCAGGCTGGGACAGCAGCGGGCCGCAGAGCGGCTATTTCCCGTTCTACGTCGGGGCCATCCTGTTCATCTCGAGTGCGGGGATTCTGATCGGCGAACTGATGAAGAGAAAAAGAGGCACGGTGAACGCCGCATCCTTCGTCGACACCGGGCCGTTTATCAGCGTCCTTCGCATTTTCATCCCGATAGTGATTTACATCATCGCAGTCATATACATCGGGATCTATGTCTCGAGTGCTGTGTTCATCGCCACCTTCATGGTGTGGCTCGGAAAGTACCGCGTCGTCGTTGCGGCGCTTTACGGGATCGGCATCGCTGTGGTGCTGTTCCTCACGTTCGAGGTCTGGTTCCTGGTGCCCTTGCCCAAGGGGCCGCTGGAGGCGTTGTTCGGATATTAAAATTCGAGCCGACGCCCGCAGGACCTATGGGTATCTAGAGGAGACCGCTTCAAGTGGATTCGTTCGTTTCCCTCATGCATGGCTTCAGCGTCGTGCTGGTGCCGAGCAACTTCATCTACATGCTGGTCGGCATTCTGCTGGGCGTGCTGATCGGCGTCCTGCCGGGGCTCGGAGCAGCCAACGGCATCGCGATCCTGCTGCCGCTGACCTTCGGGATGCAGCCGACCTCCGCGATCATCATGCTCTCCTGCATCTACTGGGGAGCATTGTTCGGCGGCGCTATCGCATCGATTCTGTTCAACATCCCGGGTGAGCCATGGTCCGTGGCGACGACCTTCGATGGATTTCCGCTTGCGCAAAAGGGGCGGGCCGGCGAAGCGCTGACCGCATCGTTCACGTCCTCTTTCTTCGGCGCGCTGGTCGCCGTGATCCTCATCACATTCCTGGCGCCGATCATCGCCAGCTTTGCGCTGCAATTCGGCCCCGCGGAATTCTTCTCGGTGCAACTGCTGACGTTCTGCAGTTTCGTCGGCATGGGGAAGGATTCGCCGTTCAAGACGATCGCATCGATGATGATCGGCTTCGCCCTTGCCGCCGTGGGACTTGATACGGTGACCGGCCAATTGCGCATGACCTTCGGCTTCAACGAGTTGCTCAACGGCTTCGACTTCCTTGTTGCGGTCATCGGCCTGTTCGGTATCGGCGAGATATTGCTGACGATGGAGGAGGGGCTTTCGTTCAAGGGCGCCAGCGCCAAGATCAATCCCCTGGTCGTTCTCCAGACCTGGAAGGTATTGCCGCGCTACTGGGCGACGTCGCTGCGCAGTGCGGCAATCGGCTGCTGGCTCGGCATTACGCCGGGAGGCGCCACGCCGGCGTCCTTCATGAGCTACGGGCTTGCCAAGCGGTTCTCGAAAAACGGCGACAAGTTCGGCACCGGCGAGCTCGAAGGCGTGGTCGCTCCTGAAACCGCGGCGCACGCCGCGGGCACCAGCGCCCTACTGCCGATGCTGACACTCGGTATTCCCGGCTCGCCAACGGCCGCGGTGCTGCTCGGCGGCCTGCTCATTTGGGGTTTGCAGCCCGGACCGCTGCTGTTTGTCGAGCAGAAGGACTTTGTCTGGGGCACCATTGCCGCGATGTATGTCGGCAACGTGGTCGGGCTTGTTATCGTTTTGACGACCGTGCCGCTCTGGGCAAGCATCCTGCGCATTCCGTTCAGCATCATCGCGCCGGTAATCGTCGCGATCTGCGCCGTGGGTGCGTTTACCGTCAACAACGCCATGATCGACCTGTTCTTCATGCTCGGCTTTGGCATCATCGGCTACGTCTTCAAGAAGCTTAATTATCCGCTGGCCCCGCTCGTGCTGGCATTGGTGTTGGGCGACAAGGCGGAGAGCTCGTTCCGGCAGGCCATGCTGGGCTCGGGGGGCAGCCTCTCGGTCTTCTGGTCGAATTGGCTGGTGGGCAGCATCACCGCTCTCAGCATGCTCATGCTGTTCTGGCCGTTGATCTCGAAAGTGATTGGAATGATCCGCGGCAAGGCCACGCCTGTCGCCGCCGGACAGGCATAAGACACGACTCGATTGCGCGCCGGTTCGGAGATCAGGGCCGCGCGTTTTTCCCGACACGTTCGGGTCGAGTTTTGCGACCGTGTAGGCGCGCGCTTTTGGCCGCAGTGGCGGGCACTTGCCGCGCTTACAACCCTGAAAAGGCTGACGACTGCAGTTCACGGGGTCGGATTATGAGGTAGACTTTAGACTAGCAATGTTGCGGCGCAATATTCGCATGAAGTCGTTATTGCAGTGCAACAATTCTTTCGTGAAATCCGCTGATCAGCGCGATCTTCGTTGCGCATCCTCAAACCTCTGGCATATTGTATACCAACATGGCCGACCGAGAGACTTCTTTCCGCAGTCGCGGCGCGTCCACCTTTGGTGGGTCATCCGAAACCGCCTCTGCCGGCACTCATCCGACGATTGAACCCTTCGAGACCGGCGTCAGTTTCAAGCACAAGGCTTACGTCGCCCTGAAGAACGCGATTGTCACCATGGACGTGTACCACAGCCGCGAGGAGATCCGCCTCGACGAGCGCAAGCTCGCGCAGGATTTCGGCGTTAGCCGGACGCCGGTGCGCGAAGCCATGGCGCAGCTCGAGAGCGAGGGCTTCGTGCGTTCGGTGCCGCGGCGGGGCATCTATGTTGTCCGCAAAACCAAGCGCGAGGTGATCGAGATGATCACCGCCTGGGCGGCGCTCGAGAGCATGGCGGCGCGCTTGGCGGCCCGGCACGCTAGCGACGAGGAAATCGCCGGCTTGCGCAAGATGTTCGCCGCCTTCGTCGACGGCAAGCTGCGCGCCCATCTGGACGAATATTCCGACGCCAATATCGAATTCCACCAGAGCATCATCCGGCTCAGCGACAACCAGGTTCTGATCGCTCTGGCCGGGAACCTGTTCACGCATATGCGGATGATCCGCCGTACGACCATCGGCGAGAAAGACCGCGCCGATCGCTCGATCAAGGATCACATGGCTATCATCGAGGCGCTGGAAGCGCGGGACATCGACCGCGCCGAAGTTCTCGTTCGCGACCACGCGCTCGGCCTCGCCGACCATGTGGCGCAGTTCGCCGATTATCTGGACTGAGACGGATGCCGCACTTCTTCGTCAAGCTGATCGCGCCGCGGCCGACCTTTGCCTTGGACATGAACGAGGCCGAGCGCGCGTTGATGAACGAGCACCTCCAGTACTGGAAAGGCCGTCTGGACCGCGGCGAGGTCGTGGTCTTCGGGCCCGTCATGGATCCCGCCGGCCCCTACGGAATGGGAGTGATCGAGGCCGAGGACGAGCGCGGCGCCCGCGTCTTCGCCGATGGCGATCCGGTCGCCAGGGCCGGTCTGGGGTTCAGAATTGAGATCCATTCGATGCGCGCGGTCACGCGCGCAGCCGTAAACTGAATTTGTGGAGGAGTGCTCCCATGAGCGATGCAGCCTTGAAAACGAAACAGGAGACCGCGGCGGATGAGGAGCAGAACCTGACCGACGGGTTCCACCTCATCATCGACGCGCTCAAGCTCAACGGCCTAAATACGGTCTACGACGTCCCGGGCATTCCGATCTCGGACCTGTTGCGCATGGCGCAGGCCGAAGGCATGCGCGTGATTTCCTTCCGCCACGAGCAGAGCGCCGGCTATGCGGCTTCGATTGCGGGCTTCCTCAACAAGAAGCCAGGCGTGTGCATGACCGTGTCCGCGCCCGGCTTCCTCAACGGTCTGACCGCACTGGCGCATGCCACCACCAACTGCTTCCCGATGATCCTCATTTCCGGCTCGTCCGAGCGCGAGGTCGTCGATCTCCAGCAAGGCGACTACGAGGAGATGGACCAGCTCGCCATCGCCAAGCCCCTGTGCAAGGCGGCCTACCGAATTCTGCACGCGCAGGACATCGGCATCGGCGTCGCACGCGCCATTCGATCCGCGGTTTCCGGCCGGCCGGGCGGCGTTTATCTCGACCTGCCGGCCAAACTGCTGAGTCAGGTCATCGGCGCGGAAGCCGGTCGGAAGTCGCTGGTCAAGGTGATCGATGCCGCTCCCGCCCAGATTCCGGCGCCGGATGCGGTGAAGCGTGCGCTCGATGTGCTGAAGAGCGCGAAGCGTCCGCTGATCGTCCTCGGCAAGGGTGCGGCTTACGCGCAAGCCGACGATGCCATCCGCAGCTTCGTGGAGAAGAGCGGCATTCCTTTCCTGCCGATGAGCATGGCCAAGGGCCTGCTGCCGGATAACCATCCGCAGTGCGCGGGCGCAGCGCGCTCGACGGTGCTGAAGGATTCAGACGTCGTCCTGCTGATCGGCGCGCGGCTCAATTGGCTCCTGTCGCACGGCAAGGGCAAGACCTGGGGCGAAGCGCCGAAGAAGTTCATCCAGATCGACATCGAGCCGAGGGAAATGGACTCGAACGTCGAGATCGTCGCGCCGGTCGTCGGCGATGTCGGCTCATGCGTCTCCGCGCTGCTGGAGGGGATGGGCGCCAAATGGCCGGTCCTGCCGGACGAGTGGACCGCCGCCGTCGCGAAGAAGCGCGAAGAGAACGTCGCCAAGATGGCGCCGCGTCTCATGAACAACAACGCGCCGATGGACTACCACGGCGCGCTCGGCGCCTTGCGCAAGGTGATCAAGGAGCGTCCCGACGCGATCCTCGTCAACGAAGGCGCCAACACGCTCGACCTCGCCCGTGGCGTGATCGACATGTATCAGCCGCGCAAGCGTCTCGACGTCGGCACCTGGGGCGTCATGGGTATCGGCATGGGCTACGCCGTCGGTGCGGCGATAGAAACCGGCAAGCCCGTCCTAGCGGTGGAAGGCGATTCTGCTTTCGGCTTCTCCGGCATGGAGGTCGAGACGATCTGCCGGTACAAGCTGCCGGTCTGCATCGTCATCTTCAACAACAACGGCATCTATCGTGGCACCGACGTCAATCCGACCGGCGAAGCCGATGCGGCGCCGATGGTGTTCGTGAAGGAGGCCCGGTACGACAAGATGATGGAAGCTTTCGGCGGCGCGGGCGTCCATGTCACGGCGCCTGACGAACTCTATCGCGCGGTCAGCCAGGCGATGGATTCCGGCAAGCCGACGCTGATCAATGCGATAATCGATCCGGCGGCGGGTACCGAATCCGGCCGCATCGGCAACCTCAATCCGCAGAGCAAGCTAAAAAAGAAGTGACACACGTTTCCGCGAGAGCGGGTGCGTAAACCCTTCGATCATAGAGCGCTGGATGCTCGCCCTCGCGGGCATGACAGCTAAGAATAGTGGAGGATCAGAGATGGCCAAGAAGAAATCCAAATCCGCGGGGAAGGCGAAAGCCGCGGCAAAAAAGCCGGCGCGCAAGGTGGTGAAGCTCGCGGCAAAGAGCGCGAAGAAGCCGGCGGCCAAAAAGGCAAACGGCAAGAGCGCCAGGAGCACGATGCCCCGCCCGTCCGCCAAGCCTTTCGGCATGGACGGTAGGGCGCTGCAGGGCGTGCGCATCCTCGACTTCACGCACGTGCAGTCCGGGCCGACCTGCACGCAGCTCCTCGCCTGGTTCGGCGCAGACGTGATCAAGGTCGAGCGCCCGGGCATCGGCGACATCACGCGCGGCCAGTTGCGCGACGTGCCGAACGCCGACTCGCTCTACTTCACCATGCTCAACCACAACAAGCGCTCGATCACGATCGACTCCAAGCACCCTCAAGGCAAGCGCGTGCTCGACGAATTGATCAAGACCTGCGACGTGCTGGTCGAGAACTTCGCGCCCGGCGCGCTCGACCGCATGGGGCTGACCTGGGACCACGTCCACAAGACCAATCCGCGCATGATCGTCGCCTCGATCAAGGGTTTCGGCCCGGGCCCGTACGAGGACTGCAAGGTCTATGAGAACGTGGCGCAGTGCACCGGCGGCTCCGCCTCGACGACCGGTTTCCGCGAGGGCCCGCCGCTCGTTACCGGCGCGCAGATCGGCGATTCCGGGACCGGCCTGCATCTCGCGCTCGGCATCGTCACCGCGCTGTTCCAGCGCACGCGCACCGGCCGCGGCCAGCGCGTGCTCGCCGCCATGCAGGACGGCGTGCTCAATCTCTGCCGCGTCAAGCTGCGCGACCAGCAGCGCCTCACGCACGGTCCGCTCACCGAATACAGCCAATACGGCGAAGGCGTCCCGTTCGGCGACGCGACGCCGCGCGCCGGCAACGATTCCGGCGGCGGCCAGCCGGGCCGCATCCTGATGTGCAAGGGCGCCCCGGACGACCCGAACGCCTATATCTATTTCATCACGCAGGCGCCGGTCTGGGAGTCGATCTGCGACGTGATCGGCGAGCCGACCTGGAAGACCGATCCGGAATACGCGACGCCGAAGGCGCGCCTGCCGAAGCTCAACCGGATCTTCGAGCGCATCGAGCAGTGGACGCTGACCAAGACCAAGGTCGAGGCCATGGAGATATTGAACGAATTCGACATCCCGTGCGGCCCGATCCTGTCGATGAAGGAACTCTCCGCCGACGAGTCGCTGCGCAAGACCGGCACCGTGGTTGAGGTCGATCATCCGACTCGCGGCAAGTATCTGAGCGTCGGCAATCCGATCAAGCTGTCGGATTCGATCACCGAGGTGAAGCGCTCGCCGCTGCTCGGCGAGCACACCGACGAAATCCTCACCGACGTGCTCAAGTTCTCCTCCAAGGACGTCGCCGAGATCAAGGCGTCCGGCGCACTCAGCGCCCCGGAGAAGAAGGAAAAAGCGGCGTAGCTTTCTACTCCCCTCCCGCTTGTGGGAGGGGTCGGGGGCGGGGGTAGTCGTTTGAAGCGGCGTGCGTGACGACTACGACCCCCTCCCTAACCCTCCCCCACAAGGGGGGGAGGGAACAGAATGAGTTTTGGGAGAGTCACAAATGCGTATCGTAGTCCACGGCCAGCAGGCGTTCGGCAAGGCCGTGCTGGAAGCGCTCATCAAGCGCGGCGAGAACGTGATCGGCGTCTTCGTCGCGCCGGAGAAGCCGGGTGCCAAGGCCGACCCGCTTAAGGAAGCGGCCGTGGCGGCAGGCCTGCCGGTGCACCAGCCTTCGTCCTACAAGGACCAGAAGCTGTGGGAGGAGTTCAAGGCGATGAAGCCCGACCTCCAGGTCATGGCCTTTGTCACTTTGTTCGTGCCCGAAGAATTCCTCAATATCCCGACACACGGGTCGATCCAGTATCACCCGTCGCTGCTGCCGGCCTATCGCGGTGCCTCGGCGATCAACTGGCCGATCATCAAGGGCGAGAAGGAGACCGGCCTGTCGATCTTCTGGCCGGACAACGGCCTCGATACCGGCGACGTGCTCATCCAGAAGAAGACGCCGATCTCCGCCACGGACACGCTCGGCACCGTTTATTTCGACCGCCTGTTTCCGATGGGCGTCGACGCCATGATGGAAGCCGTCGACCTGGTGAAAGCCGGCAAGGCGCCGCGCGTCAAGCAGGACGAAGCCAAGGCCACCTACGAAGGCCTGTGCCGCGACGGCAACGCGCACATCGATTGGGGTAAGCCCTGGGAGCAGATCGACCGCCTGATCCGCGGCTGCAGTCCGGCGCCGGGCGCCTGGACGACGTTCAGTGGCGCGAAGCTCAAGATATTCGATGCCAAGCCGCTACCGGCGCGCGATCCGAAAGGCATCGCCGGCAAGCTCGGCGAGGTCGCCGTGGTGGAAGAAGACGGTTTCACCGTCGTCTGCGCCGACGGGCGCTTCAAGGTCACCCGCGTCCAGCCCGCCGACGGCAAGAAGATCGACGCCGGCGAATGGGCGAAGTCAGTCAACCTCGCCAAGGGTGCGATCCTGACCTGACACCGAAGTTTGTCATGCGCGGGCATTGTCCCGCGCATCCCGCTCAGGCCGGCACCGTGCCCGCCCAGGCGGGGCGGCCGGGACAAGCCCGGGCATGACTGAAAATCGAAATTCTCGTCCACCTCTCAATTTGATCGGAAACGCACCATGCCCGCCTCACAGCACCAGACGCCGAAATCCGACATCGAAATTTCCCAATCCGCCAAGAAGCGGCCGATCCTCGAGATCGCCAAGGAGAAGCTCGGCATCGGGGCCGAGAACCTCGACCCCTATGGCCACTACAAGGCCAAGGTGTCGATGGACTACATCAAGTCGCTGCAATCCAAGCCGAACGGCAAGCTGATCCTGGTGACCGCGATCTCGCCCACCACGGCGGGCGAGGGCAAGACCACGACCACCGTGGGCTTGACCGATGCGCTCAATCACATCGGCAAGAAGGCGATGATCTGCCTGCGCGAGCCCTCGCTCGGGCCGTCGTTCGGCATGAAAGGCGGCGCCGCCGGCGGCGGCTATGCCCAGGTCGTGCCGATGGAGGACATCAATCTCCATTTCACCGGCGACTTCCATGCCATCACATCGGCGCACAATCTGCTTTCGGCGCTGATCGACAATCACATCTACTGGGGCAATGCGCTCGGCATCGACTCGCGCCGCGTCGTCTGGCGCCGTGTCATGGACATGAACGACCGCGCGCTGCGCGAGATCGTCTGCTCGCTCGGCGGCGTCGCCAACGGCTATCCGCGCGAGGCCGGTTTCGACATCACCGTCGCCTCCGAGGTGATGGCGATCTTCTGTCTCGCCAAGAATCTCGACGATCTCAAGGAGCGGCTCGGCAATATCATCGTCGCCTATACCCGCGACCGTAAGCCGATCCGCGCGCGCGACCTCAAGGCGCACGGCGCCATGACCGCGCTGCTCAAGGAAGCGATTGCGCCGAACCTGGTGCAGACGCTCGAGGGCACGCCTGCCTTCATCCACGGCGGCCCGTTTGCCAATATCGCGCACGGTTGCAATTCCGTGATGGCGACCACGACGGCGCTGAAGCTCGCCGACTATGTCGTGACGGAAGCCGGCTTCGGCGCCGATCTCGGCATGGAGAAATTCCTCGACATCAAATGCCGCAAAGCGGGGCTGAGGCCCGATTGCGTCGTTCTCGTCGCCACCATCCGAGCGCTGAAGATGCACGGGGGCGTGAAGAAGGAAGACCTGAAGAAGGAGGACTTGAAGGCGCTCGAAGGCGGTATGGCGAACCTCGAGCGGCACATCGAGAACGTGAAGAAGTTCGGTCTGCCGGTGGTGGTCTCGATCAACCGTTTCTCCGCCGATACCCTGGCCGAGACCAAGCTGGTCGAGGAGAAGTGCAAGGCGCTCGGCGTGCAGGCGCTGACGGCCGATCATTGGGCCATGGGCGGCGAGGGTGCGGCGAACGTCGCCGAGGCCGTCGTGAAGGTGATCGGTGAGGGTAAGGCCAACCTGAAGTTCCTCTATCCGGACGAGATGCCGCTGTTCGACAAAATTCGCACGATCGCCAAGGAGCTCTATCGCGCCGACGACGCCACCGCCGAAAAGTCGGTCAAGGACCAGCTCAAGACCTGGGAAGAGATGGGCTTCGGCAAGCTGCCCGTCTGCATTGCCAAAACGCAGTACTCCTTCTCGACAAACCCGGACGCCAAGGGCGCGCCGACCGGCTTCTCGATTCCCGTGCGCGAAGTACGTCTCTCGGCCGGCGCCGAGTTCGTGGTGGCGATCTGCGGGGAGATCATGACTATGCCGGGCCTGCCGAAGACACCGTCGGCCGACGCGATCGACGTCAAGGACGGCAAGATCGTCGGCCTGTTCTAATCGCCGATATCGGCCATGCAATCATCGGGAGGCCCGCCGTGAGGCGGGCCTTTCCGTTTTTGGGTTACCAAATGGCTAAAAATATCCGCAAGTTCGAGGTTCCATTATGAACGGGGTTTTCGGACCTCTGCGCTACAGATGGAGCATCCGATTTCGTCCGTAAGCAGTGGTCCTTCATGTCCGACGTTACTCGCTCCCGCGATGCTTCCGCCGCCGCTCCCACCCTCATCGATGAGCTCAACGACGCGGTCGCTGCCGGTGACGTCAAGCGCCGGCTGCGCATCATGCTCCGCATCGCCGACCTGTTTGCGGCTGGCGCGCGCAACTATTCCGGCGATCAGATCGGGATGTTCGACGACGTGCTTCTGGAAATTGCCGCGGACATCGAGGTCGGGGCGCGTGCCGAGCTCGCGCATCGCCTTGCGCGTGCAGACGAGGCCCCACCGCGGCTGCTGCGCTCGCTCGCCTTCGACGACGCGATCGAGGTGGCCGGGCCGGTGCTGACGCATTCCGAGCAACTCACCGACGACGATCTCATCGAGAACGCCAACACCAGGAGCCAGGCGCATCTGCTCGCCATTGCGCAGCGCCTCAAGCTCGGCGAGGGCGTGACCGACGTTCTGGTCGAGCGCGGCGACCGCCGGGTCGTCAACAAGGTTGCGCGCAACCGCGGTGCCCGCTTCTCGCTCGCCGGCTATCAAAAGCTGACCGTGCGTGCGCGCCGCGATTCGCGCCTGACGATGGCGCTCGGCCGCCGCAGCGACCTGCCGCGGCAGTGTTTCATCAAGCTCCTCGAAGCCGCGTCCGCCTCGGTGCGCGCGCGGCTCGAGGCCGAACATCCGCAGGTATGCGAGGCCGTTCGCCACGCCGTCGACGGCGTCGCCACTATCATGCAGCGTGACGTGCGCGCGGGATCGCAGGCGCATGTCGCCGCCGCCCGCGGTGCCAAGAGCCGGTTCCGCGTGGCAGGGGCGACGGAAGCCGCAGTACACGCGCCGGCGCGGGCGCAGGAATTTGAGAAGACGGTGGTGGCACTCGCGCGGCTCGGCCGCTTCTCGGTCGATCTCGTCGAGCGGGCGCTGCTCGACGAGGGCGACGACATGGTGCTGCTGTTCGCCAAGGCGGCCGGCTGCTCCTGGACCACAACGCGCGAATTGCTGACCATGTATGCCGCGACACGCAAGCTGTCCCCGGCCGATATCACGCGTAGCTTCGAGCGCTTCGGCAGGCTCAGCCGCAAAACCGCGCGCAGTATCGTCGCGTTCCAGGCGCATAGGACCAAGCAGCGAGGCAACGGCGATACCCGCGAGGGACCGGCCGAGGCGGTCGTCGCGCGACTGGCGCTTACCGGCGAACGCACCGAGGCTCGCGCCGCCCAGCGGTAGCGCCTGCCGGATTCCCCGCGCCAACGCTTTCGGCTAGACCCGTTGCTGTTCCGAGTAGAGGAGCGGCGCTCGTTCTACACGGGCATCGCGGAAGCCAAGCATATCATCATCGAAGGATCGAGCGGGCGAAGCAATCCTAGCTCGCGCGAGTGGAAGGGGGATGCAATGGCGACGTTCGTTCTGGTGCACGGTGCCTGGTCCGGCGGTTGGTGCTACGCCAAGACTGCGGCGTTGTTGCGCGCGCGGGGGCACACGGTGTTCACGCCGACATTGACCGGGCAGGGCGAGCGCACGCATCTGTTGTCGGCGAGCGTGAACCTGACGACCCACATGAACGACGTGATCGGGGTGTTCGATTACGAGGGCGTCGAGGATGCGGTGCTCGCCGGCCACTCCTATGGCGGCATGGTGGTCACAGGCGTCGCCGATCGCATTTCCGATCGGGTGGCCGCGCTCGTTTATCTCGACGCTTTTCTCCCGGAAAATGGTCAGTCTCTGTTCGACATCAACATCCTGGCAAACTCGCAGCGGTTCGTCGCCAATGCGGGCAATTGCGGCGGCATCGCCGTGCCGTCGCCATCGGCGGCGTTCTTCAACGTGAATGCCGCCGATGCGCCGCGCGTCGACCGGCTTGCGACGCCCTTTCCGCTGGCGGCAATGGCCGAGCGGCTGTCGCTCACCGGCGCGCACAAGACGGTGCGCAAGCATGTTTACGTGCACGGGACGGTGCTGCCGCGCGAGAGCCCGTTCAAGCCGTTCTACGAGCGCGTCAAGGACGAGCCCGGATGGAGGGCGCACGCGCTCGCCTGCGGCCATCACGTGATGCTCGACATGCCGGAGAAGACGGCGGAGATCCTCGAGGCGGCCGCCTAGGCCGGCGCGCTTCAGGGCGCACGCATCAGGCAAAGAAAATGCGCAAAAGAAAACGCCGCCCCCGTTGCCGGGAGCGGCGTTCGTGGTTGAGTCGACGGGCTGCTACTGGAACAGCTTCATCGAGTTGATCAGCGTCTGGATCACGCCCCAAGCGAGCGGGATGCCGACGAAGCCCCAGGCCAGCACGAGCTGGAGGGTCGTGGTCTCTTCGGTGTCGATGGTCGACATGGTTCTTTGCTCCCTTTAGGCCTTGGCAGCGACTGGTTCTTTGCCACGCATGTCGTCCGCCCTCATGTGCCAGCGGGCATCGACAGCCTTGACGAAGAAGTTGCAGATGAAGCCGATCACCAGCAGCCCGGCCATGATGTACATCGTGTTGTTGTAGGCCTGCGCCTTCGGCACGCCGTGGGCGATGTTGTACTGACGCAGGTAGTTGACGATCACCGGGCCGAAGATGCCGGCCATCGACCAGGCCGTCAGCAAGAGGCCGTGGATGGCGCCGACATAGCGCGTGCCGTACATGTCACGCAGATAGGCCGGCACCGTCGAGAAGCCGCCGCCATACATCGAGATGATGATCAGGAAGCAGATCACGAAGCCGGCGACGCTGCCGATCGCGCCGGTGTGCGGCACGGTGCAATAGAGCAGGAAGCCGAGCACCATGAACACGAAGTAGGTATTGCGCCGGCCGATATAGTCCGACGTGGAGGCCCAGAAGAAGCGGCCGCCCATGTTGAACAGGCTCATCAGACCGACGAAGCCGGCCGCGGCGACGGGCGTGATATGGCCGGGGAACATTTCCTGGCTCATGGCCGAGGCCTGGCCGAGCACGCCGATGCCGGCGGTCACGTTCAGGCACAGGACCCACCAGATCAGCCAGAACTGCGGCGTCTTGAGCGCATCGTAGACGAAGACGTCGCTTCTGGTGATCAGTCCCACCGATTGCGTCGGTGCGACGTAGCCCGCCGGCTTCCAGCCCGGCGCCGGCACACGCACGATGATCGACCCGACGATCATGAAGAAGAAGTAGACGATGCCGAGGACGATGAAGGTCTCGCCCACACCAATGTGCGTCGGGGTGTTGAACTTGCTCATCAGCCACACCGACAACGGCGCGGCGATGAAGGCGCCGCCGCCGAAGCCCATGATGGCCATGCCGGTCGCCATGCCGGGGCGGTCGGGGAACCACTTGATCAGCGTCGAGACCGGCGAGATGTAGCCGATGCCGAGCGCGCAACCGCCGATGACGCCATAACCGATATAGATCAGCCACAGCGCGTGGAGATAGACGCCGATGGCGGAGATGAAGAAGCCGCCGGCCCAGCACAAAGCCGCGGTGAACATTGCGCGGCGCGGGCCGCCTTCTTCGACCCAGCGGCCGAATACGGCCGAGGACACGCCGAGAAAGAAGATCGCGAGCGAGAAGATCCAGCCGAGCTCGGTGAGCTTCCAGTCACCAGGCCCCGACTGCGTGTGGCCGAGGAGCTTCGTCATCGGCAGATTGAACACGCTGAAGGCGTAGGCTTGGCCGATGCACAAATGCACGCAGAGCGCGGCAGGCGGCACCATCCACCGGCTGTATCCCGGTTTGGCGATCGTATGACTGCGATCGAGGAATGAGAGCAGACTCATTGCGCGATTCTCCCCTGGTCATGGATTCCGCGTTCTCGGCGGATCGTTGTTTTTGGTCGGACAGCGGAGCTTGCGTTTGCACGCCCCCACGTCTCCATCTTGCAGACTGAGAGCGGCGCGCCTTTGAATCAACAAAGTTATTTCTATGAACAAATAGGAATTCTCAATGCTGCAATTGCGAAAAGCTATGATGCGGCTGCACCGGAAGGCAATCCGAGATGAAAAAAATATAATAAAATCAAGTATTTGATAGGGTCATTTACGCCAGCGGCAACGGCCTACCTGCGGCCCCGAACCTGCCAGCGACGGACGTCCGGCCTCCCCTGCTTATCCCTAGGGCCTGTCCTCAATTGAGCCAAATGATAGCAGCTGCGAGGTGGATTGCGGCGAGGAAATTTCTGGCGGTTTTGTCGTAGCGTGTGGCGATGGCGCGGTATTGTTTGAGTTTGCAGAAGAAATTCTCGATGAGGTGGCGCGCCCTGTAGGCGTCCTTGTCGAAGTCGCGTTGAACCTTGCGGTTGCTCTTGGGCGGGATCACGATCGACTTTCCCCGCGCCAGCAACGGGTCGATCACCCGTTCGTCGGCGTCGAAGGCTTTGTCTGCCAGCAAGGTCTCGGCCGCCATGTCCGGCAGCAGCGCGTCGGCGCCTTCCAGATCGTGGGCTTGGCCCGGGGTCAGGAGGAAGTCCACCGGATTGCCCAGCGCATCGACAAGCGCATGTATCTTGGTGCTCAGCCCGCCTTTGCTGCGCCCAATCGCCTGGTCTTCGCCGTCTTTTTTTGCGCGCCGGCGCTGTGCTGATGCGCCCGCACGATCGTGCTGTCGATCATGGCGTACTCGTTGTCCGCATCGCTCGCCAGCATCTCAAACAGCTTCTTCCACACCCCGCTCTTGGCCCAGCGCGAGAACCGCGTGTGAACCTTGATCGCGTCGCCAAAGCGCTCCGGAAGATCGCGCCACGGTATCCCGGCGCGATACCGATAAAGCACCGCTTCCACGAACAGCCGGTTATCCTTGGCGGTCACCCCGACGTGGCCCTTCCGGCCCGGCAACACATCCTTGATCCTATCCCATTGATCATCCCGAAGAGCATAGCGGCGCATCTGTCAGCTCCGAATCAGCTGACCGCCTATGAATCACGCGATAATCCGCTTGGGAATCCTCTAATTGAGGACAGGCCCTAATACTTATTCCTGTCAATCCAGACTTTTTCGCATCTCGAGGCGTTAGTTTGTTGCTGAATTCACTCAAAATGAGAATTGAGCCTCATCCCACACCGCAGATTGCGGTCTTTATGAACAAAACGAAGACGTACGCGGAGTCGCCAACCAAGGAAACCGCGTTTTACATGAGACAGATCGAACAAATTTGCGATCGAGCGAGGAAAGAACATGGCATAAGAGCCGCGTTTCTTAGTGACGCTTGGGTTCGTGATAGAGTCGGGATTAAACGCGCTATAACAGGTGGCGGAGTTCCCGCAGATTTGGTGAAAGACTTCCAGAGGCTATGGGATGCGTGCTTAGGAGCAATGAAATGAACGAAAGCGACTTTCGCACCGGCGACGAAGAGGTTCTTAAGTTGCTTGAGGAGTGTGGCGAGCTAAAGAGAACGCTAAAAAGTATAAATTCACAGTTAGGAAGAATTGAGAATCGAGTTAAAGTTGCCTTTCCTGCAACGGCTAAGCGACACCAAGATCGCAAATCTGCCGCCGCGCGACAAACTAGCAGTTCGTTGACGGCAGCCGAGGCGTTGGCCGAGTTTGACAACATTGTAAAACTTGCTTCGTCGGGTGCAACAATCGATGCCCAAGATTATTTGGAACGCCGATCAGCTGTTGATTTGTTGGCGATAGCAAAAGAAGTAGGCGTTTCGTTTCCAACTACCAGGCCGTCAGTCAAAACGATGCGACAAGCGATACTGGGGAAGGTAAGAGAAAGCGTGCTTTTGTCGCGTCACAACCCGCGCGGTTAATTCTAGACTTGCGTTCTTCTTTAGCAAGCGTAGCCGGTAATCGCGGTGACGCCCTCACCTGCGCCCCACCGGTCTCCAGCCAGCCGCCCCGTGCGCGGTTGATCCGGCTGTCAGCGCAATCGTGCCGCTTGCCGGGCCGTCGCCCAATTGGCGGCGGCTTCGCCCACCATCACGCTCTGCGCGCACTGCCGAAACCGCGCCTATAACTCCGCTTCGTCGATTTCCGCCATCTTGAGCAGATGCCGCAGCAGGCCGGTCTTCAGCGCCGTGTTGGCGTGGATCGGGATCGACAGCCGTACGATGCTGCCGGGCTTGCCGTAGATGTGATGACTGCCGCTCACGCGCAGCAAGGTCCAGCCGCGGCGCTCGACAGTGCGCGCCAGATCGCGGCCGGAGACGGATTTCATACGGCGATTTCGAGGACGCGGTCACCGGTGCCTTTTTTCGGCTCGGCGATATCGACGGACAGGCAGCCTTCGATCGCTTCCTGAATATTGCTCAGGAGTTCGTCCATGGTGTCACCCTGGCTGGCGCATCCGGGAATGGCCGGGACTTCCGCCCAGAACCCGCCTTCCTCCGCTTCGTGCACGACCACTTTGATTTTCATGCGCCGACCCTTCCGCTCGTGCGCTCCAATCTACGGGCAAACCCGGCAGGCGCAAGGGCGGCAAAGGATTTGCCAGCACGTAGCCCGGGTAGAGCGCAGCGCAATCCGGGGCTACAGCGCGTGACCCCGCATTTCGCTCCGCTGCATGCGGGCTACGGTTTTATCTCTTCCGCCTTATAACACCCACCCTCAATCTCCTCGATCAATCCCACGCCCACCGGCCGCCATCCCAGCTCCGCCCTTGCGCGCTTGGCGCGGACGCGGCTGTTCGAGCCCATCGTATCGTTGGCCGGGCCTTCGCCCCATTCGGCCGCCGCGTCCTCCATCGTCATGCTCTGCGTGCGTCCGTCTTGCCCGAGCATGCGGCTGATGGCCTCGCACATTTCGCGCATCGAGTTCTCGCCGTTCTCGGCGAAATAGAAGGTGCCTCCCGGCGCCTTGTCCGCCGCTAAGAGATAGAGCCGCACGAGATCATCGACGTGCACGTTCGCCCAGCGGTTCGCGCCGGAGCCGATGTGCTTGGCCACGCCCGCCTTCTTCGCCAGCGCGATCAGCCACGGCACCTGGATGCTGTGCGGGTTCGCGCCCGTGCCGCGCCCATAGATCAAGCTCGGCGCGATCACGGTCGCGCGCACGCGGTTCGCGCTCGCGGCGCGCACCATGTTGTCGATCGCGACGCGCGCGGCGCGCTGCGGCGTCGGCGTGTAGGGCGTGTCCTCGTCGAACACGGTTGCGACGAATTCGCCGCGCGCGCGGGTGCCGACGATGCTCGAGCCCGACGTGTGGATGAAGCCTTTGCCGGTGCCGGCGAGCGCGTTGACCATCGCTTCGGCGGCCTCGCGGTGACCGGCATTGGCGGCGTTGATGGTGACGTCGGCCGTGCGCGCGGCTGACGCGAGCACATCAGCGTCGTCGAGCGTGCCGATGACCGGCGCGATGCCGCGCGCTTGAAGCGCCGCCACGGTCGCCTCGGAGCGGGCCAGCCCGCTGACCGCGTCGCCGCGCGCGATTAGCGCCGCCGCGACCGATCCGCCGATATAGCCGCTCGCGCCGGTGATGAAGGCTTTCATGGGTATTTCCCTCGGAAGGACCAGTCTACGTTAATTTTGGTCCGTCGAGGCCGGTCGCTCCGCGCCCATTGTTGTCGTCGCGGGGCTTGTCCCGGCGATCTCGCTTAAGAGGGCAGGATGCCCGCCTGATCGGGATGGCCGGGACAAGCCCGGCCATGACGGAGGCTTTTATTTCGGCCGCTTCCCGCCATCATCTGCGCCGCACGGCAAGCGCGGGGGCACGGGGCGGGGTGGGTGGCGGCGAAATTCACGCCGCGCGCCTAACGTAGCTCGTGGGTGCTCACGCTCGCTGTGTCTCCCCATGTGCCATACGACCTTCCAAGGAAGCTTAGTCTTGAACGCGCCGGTTGCGTATGGTTCAGTCGCAATATCAAAATAAGGAATCTTGGGGGACGAAAAATGCTCAAAGTTATTCTGTTTGCGGTCGCGACGCTTCTGGCATCGGGTAATCTTGCCAGTGCCCAGAGCAAACATATTCACGACATCCAGACAATCGACGCCGCATTACCTTCGGCGAAGCTTTCGGCGGCGCAAAAAGCACGGGTCGTCAAACTTCGCAATGAAGGCGAGAAATTGCACTACGCGGGCAAGCACGGGAAAGCGGAAGTCGTTCTGGAAAAGGCCAAAGCTATCCTGCACGTGAATTGATAACCGCGCAGCGCTTACGATATTCGCTCGTGGCCCGGCCTGCTCTGGCTAGCCAGCGTTGCCCGGCTTGATCGGCAGCAAAATCCGCGACCGGAATTATGCCGTTCGCCTCATCCGAACCGTCCCGTCGTGCGTATACTCCACATGACCTCCGCGCGCCTTGCGACCCTCCGCACCATCCTCCGCCTCGTCATGGCCGCCTTCTTCCTCGGCGGCTTCGTGCTGCACATGACGGCGGTCGATGCGCTCGTAGCAATCACGCCGGACTGGGTGCCGTTCCCGCGCGCCGTTGCGCTCATCACCGGCTGGCTCGAACTCGCCGGCGGCCTCGGCCTGCTGCTGCCGCGCACGCGGCGGGCGGCCGGCATCGCGCTGGCGCTCTATATCCTCGCGGTCTGGCCGGCCAACATCCACCAGGCGGTCGCGCATATCGTGGTGCCGCCGATTCCGGACTCGTGGTGGTACCACGGGCCGCGATTGGCCTTGCAGCCCGTGCTGGTCTGGTGGGCCTTGTTCTGCACCGGAGTGATCGACTGGCCGGCGGCCGGGCCAAAACGAAACGGCCGGGCGTGAGGCCCGGCCGCTCGCGTCGCGTTTTCGGATATGAGGCTTACTTCAGCGACAGCGCCAGGCCGCTGAGGTCGAGGCTGACGATGACGCCGGACTGCTCGCCGGAGAGCGTCAGCACCGCGCCGTTCTGGTTGGTCAGGACCACCGCCTGCGCGCCGCGTCCGACGGCCGCGCCGGCGCCGCCCTGGGCGTAGACGCCGGCGACATCGGACGGCCGGCGGATGTGGCTGACGCGGCCGTGGAAATGGGTCTCGGAGGCGCCGAAGGTGAAGCCGTAGCTCAGGCCCCCGATCGACAGCGGATAATTATGGCCGTGGAAATGCAGAACGCCGCTGCCGGCGGAGCCGCCGATCACGAAGCCGGCCTTGAAGATGCGAATGCTGATCG